>JAAYQI010000027.1 GCA_012519385.1 Candidatus Epulonipiscium sp. | reverse complement strand
TTGGTTGCAAACCATGGACCTTTTGCTTGGGGTAAAAATGCCATGGATGCAGTGCATCAAGGAATTGTACTGGAAGAAGTGGCGAAAATGGCTATATTTACCAGACAAATAAACGCAAATGCAGGAAAAATGCAGCAAGAACTGGCAGACAAGCATTATTATCGTAAGCATGGTGCAGGAGCATACTACGGACAAAAATAAAGAATGGAGAGGATTCTTTTGAAAGAAAACAAAAGCACATATCGCCTTGGAATTTATGAAAAGGCAATGCCTGCCCAACTGACTTGGGAAGAAAAATTTACTGCTGCCAAGGAAGCAGGCTATGATTTTGTTGAAATGAGCATAGATGAAACAGAAGCAAAAATGGCACGACTAAACTGGAGTGAAAAAGAGATTGAGGAAGTACTTTCGGCCGCAAAAAAAGTAGGAATTGGTGTAGAATCCTTTTGCTTTAGTGCCCAACGCAAGCACCCTCTGGGAAGTGGGCTGGAAGGTGCCGAAGAAAAAGCAATGGAGATTTTATATCAAGCGGTGCAGTTGGCTATGAAAATGGGAGTACGCATCATTCAACTGCAGGGGTATGACTGTTATTACAATGAAACCACCAGTTTTTCCACCAAAGAAAGATTTTTTCGCAACTTGAAAAAAAGTGTGGAATATGCGGCAATGTATGGTGTGATACTGGCTATGGAAACTATGGAAAATGACTTCATGAATACCATTGAAAAAGCAATGTATTATGTGGAAGAAATACAATCTCCTTATTTACAGGTTTACCCTGATATTGGAAATATCTCCAACGCTACCCAGTATGTATGCAAAGATATTAGGAGAGGAAAAGGGCATATTGCATCTGCTCATTTAAAGGAGACAGTGCCTGGAAAATTCAGAGAGATTCCTTATGGTACGGGACAGGTGGATTTTCCTTCTGCCATTGCGACACTATATCATCAGGGCGTACGAAGATTTGTAGCAGAATTTTGGTATACAGGAGAGGAAAATTGGAAGGATATACTGCTGTATAACAGAAATTTCTTAGAAAAGCAATTTGAACTTGCATTTCAGTTATAATTGGAGGTGAAACATATGGCAAAATATGCAATTGGGTTAGATAATGGCGGAACTGTGATTAAAGCGGCAATTTTTGATGAAGAAGGCAAGGAAATTGCTCATTTTAGCAAACAAACGCCGATATTTACGCCAAAATCTGGATATACAGAGCGAGATATGGAGGATTTATGGCAAAACAACTGCCTTTGCGTAAAGGGTGCACTGGAAAAGTCAGGCATTGACCCCAAGGATATTGTGGGAGTTGCTGTTTGCGGCCATGGAAAAGGTTTATATCTATGGGGCAAGGATGGAAAGCCTGCTTATAATGGGATTGTATCTACAGATAGTAGGGCATGGAAATACCCCGAAAAATGGGAAAAAGACGGCACATGGGAAAAGCTTTACCCAAAAGTTTGCCAAAAATTTATGGCATGCCAGCAAGTATCTCTTTTGGCATGGATGAAGGAGTATGAAAAAGAGGTATATGATAACATTGAATGGGTATTTTCTGTGAAGGACTACATCCGTTTTCGCTTAACAGAGGAGGCATACAGTGAGGCTACAGATATCTCTGGCTCAGGCTTAATGGATATTAAAAATGTAACCTTTGATAAGGAGCTATTAAAAGAATTGGGAATAGAGGAAGTTTATGATAAACTGGCTCCTATCAAATATTCCTACGAGCTTTGTGGCAGAATTACAGAGGAAGCTGCGGCTTTGACGGGGCTTTTGCCAGGAACGGCAGTGGCAGGAGGAATGTTTGATATTGATGCCTGTGCTATTGGTATGAATGTAACTACGCCGGATGAGCTTTGTACCATTGCAGGGACTTGGAGCATCAATGAGTTTATCTCCAAAACACCTGTCACAGATGGAAGCATTGCTATGAATTCTTTATATGCAATTCCCGGATACTATTTGATTGAGGAATGCAGTGCTACTTCTGCGGGAAATTTGGAATGGTATTTGAGTCAATGCATGGATAAAACGCAATATGAAGGAAAAAGTATTTATGATGAAGTGAATGAACTGGTTTCTTCTGTTTCACCAGAAGAGTCCAACGTATATTTTTTACCTTTTTTCTATGGCTCCAACGCACATCCCTTAGGGAAGGGTGCCTTTATCGGTTTAACTATGTATCATACAAAGGCACATATGCTGCGTGCTATATATGAAGGTGTGGTATATTCTCATAAAACCCATATTGATAAGCTATTGGCGGCAAGGGAGCGTCCGAGGGCAATTCGTATGGCAGGCGGAGCTACCAATTCTAAAATTTGGGTGCAAATGTTTGCAGATGTTCTTGGCCTTCCAGTAGAAACCGTAACTGTAAAAGAGATTGGAGCCTTTGGCTGTGCTATGGCAGCTTTTGTAGCGGCAGGAAAGTATAAAGATTATACAGAGGCAGCAGGGAAAATGGTTTGTATTTCCGATACTGTTTATCCCAATGATGAAATGCACAAGATATATCAAGAAAAATATAAGGTATACAGAAAAATTTCTGACGCTTTGGATACAGTTTGGTCGGAATTTCAGGTCTGAAAGGGGATATTATGCAGGATATAAAACTAGTGATTTTTGATATGGATGGCGTCATTCTCGATAGTGAGCCTGTGCATCTTGCCTCCAAAAAAAAGATACTGAAAACCTTGGGGCTTTCCGCAACAATGGATTTAAGTAAGTATGTAGGTGTAGCCAATGAAGAATTATGGGCTGAAGTGATTGAAAAAAACCAGTTATCCATGGAGGTACGGGAACTGGTAGAGCTTCAGGATAAGTATAATTTTCAGATTATTTTGGAGGAAAAAATTCCGCTATCTGATGGACTTTTAGAAGTTTTGGATTTTTTAGAAAGAAATGAAATAGATGCTGGTGTTGCATCTTCTTCTACGAGAGGCTTTGTAAATCAAGTTCTAAACCACTTTGAAATCAATGAGAGGTTTAAATTTATTGTGACAGGAGATGATGTTTCTCAAAAAAAGCCAAACCCTGAGATTTATCAAAAAGCGTTACTATTAGGAAAAAGTAATCCTACGGAAGCTTTAGCAATAGAAGATTCTAAAATGGGAACATTGGCCGCAAAAAGAGCAGGTATACCATGTATTGGTTATAAAAATCCAACTTCAGGTAATCAAGATTTATCTCATTCTATACTGGAAATACAGTTACTGACTGAGGTAATAGCATATATGCAAAATTGCAAAAAGACTGTGTAAAGATTTGTTTTGCGAATAGATTTGTATTTTTGTTCAAAATGCCATAAAGATGTCTTAAAATAAAAGGAAAAAGGGAATTTTCTTCAATTTAGTTGTACTACAACAGCTTTTTTTCTTTAAACCAGTTATGCGATATGCTGAAAAAGTTGTTTTAAATTTAAAATAATCTGAAAAAAATTAAAATAACCAATACGTTAACCTTGACTTTTTATGCAAATTAAAGCATAATAGTTAGGTAAGCAAAAATTCAAAAATGAAAATGTAACTTCATTACATTTTAGGGTTATCAACCATTAGCCTACTGGAAATGCAGACTAGGGATAACACGTTTTATGATTTGAATTTGTTGAAACTGCTGTTTCGCTTCAACTTCAATAATATTATGTTATAGGTCGGCACAATTGCACAGAAGGTGGAGTTGTGCCGTTTTTTATATTCGATATCGTTTTAACCAGACGATATCAGGCGTTTCAATATTTAGAAAGGATGATTAGATGTATGTTTTAATGCTGTTGCTGTGGATTGTTTTTTGCGGCAAGCTTACGGTGGAAGTATTGATGTTTGGTATTTGCATCTGTGCGGCACTATACTGGTTTACTTGCAAAACACTTGGCTATAGCCCTCAACGGGAAGTAGCTTTGATGAACATTGCGGGGAAACTTATTAAGTACCAAATCATACTTATTTGGGAAATCATTAAGGCAAATATCCAGGTAATGAAAATTGTACTTTCACCCCGTGCAAAAATTGAACCGAAACTGGTTCGCTTTCACTCAACATTGAAAGAAGATGCAAGCAAAATCACTTTGGCTAACTCCATTACACTGACACCAGGCACAATTACCATTGGCTTGGAAGACGGGAACTATTTTGTTCATGCTCTTGATAAGCAATTCGCCGGTGGAATGGAAGACTCTGTTTTTGTAACACAGCTCACAGAAATGGAGGAGAAATTAAATGGTTCAGTCTAGTTCATTGTTATATCCAATTTTTATTGGGTGCATGATTGTATTATCTGCCAGTATTTTTTTATGCTTTATCCGTGCTGTAAAAGGACCAAGATTTACAGATAGAGTAGTTGCCATTAATATGATAGGTACATTGGCTGTTGCCTTTATCTGTATGCTATCTGTTTATTTAGAAGAAACTGCTTTGGTGGATATTGCTCTGGTGTATACAATGCTTAGTTTTTTGGCGGTAGTAATTCTTTGCCGTGTAGTTACATTTCACCATAAGGGCAGACTGCTCTTTTTGAAGCGAAAAGAAGCAGAAAAAGCCAAAGGCAAGAAGGAGGTACTACATGATTAGAGAAGGTATTGCGGCTGTTTTGATTCTATCGGGAATGTTTGTTTTTTTTGCCGCTATTGTTGGAGTATATCGTTTTCGCTATGTGTTAAACCGTATGCACGCGGCGGCAATGGGTGATACATTAGGTATTTTATTAGTACTATCTGGATTGATTGTGTTGGGGCTGGATGCTTACCATATTATTAAAATGATATTGGTAATTATATTTTTATGGTTAACAAGCCCTGTGAGCAGTCACTTGATTGGTAAAGTGGAAGTGCTTACCAACGAACATTTTGAAGAAAGGGTGCGAGGTAAATAATTATGCTGCTTTTAGAAAATATGCTCGTTATTTTTTTAATTCTTTGTGCTATTGCAGTATCCGTTACTAGAAATTTAATGGTTTCGGTAATTATTTTTATGGCGTATAGCGTGGTTATGTCCATTATTTGGTTGCTATTGGAGTCTCCTGACCTTGCTATCACAGAAGCTGCTGTTGGAGCAGGTGTTACCAGTGTTTTATTCTTCCTCACACTGAAAAAAGTACATTTCTTGAAAGGAACACGTGATGAATAATACTTCGCAAAATACCAACCCAAAAGAGAATAATTGCACTTGGAAGCGATTTGTAGCTTGGGTCAATGGAGAGGAAGCCTTGACACTGCCAAAGCATTGCATCTCTGAAAAGGTTGAAAAATCAGAAAAGTCTAAGGTAAGGAAGAACTGGGAAGAAACTGCAGAATTAAGACAAAAGATTTATCGCATTCTCAGCATTGTGATTTGTCTTAGCATTATTGTGATGTTACTTATAACAGTAAAGGAATTGCCTCCTTTTGGAAGCAGTACAAACCCTGCCTCCAATGAGGTAGTAGAGCGATACATAGAATCTGGATTGGAAGAAACAGGAGCAGTAAATATTGTTGCTGGTATGATTTTAGACTACCGTGCGTTTGATACTTTTGGAGAATCAGCGGTATTGTTTTTAGCTGTTATGTGCGTTGTAATATTGATGCGGCGTGATTCCAATAATATCTCGGCGGAAGAAGATCAAGAAATTGCAGAAGATGAAGAATTTGAAAAGGAAGATTCTAATATTATTTTGAAACAAATTGCAGCATTTATAGTTCCGCTAATTTTTTTATTTGGTATTTATGTCATATTAAACGGCCATTTATCACCAGGCGGCGGATTTTCAGGCGGTGCAATTGTAGGGGCAGGATTAATACTTTACTCTATAGCGTTTGGACATGAAAAAGTACGAACCTTTTTCACTTTTCGTACATTTACAAAAATTAGTGTGAGCTGTCTGTTGACATATTGCGCTGCAAAAGGATATTCTTTCTTTACTGGCGCAAACCACCTTCACAGTATTATTCCAAAGGGTACACCTGGGAATATATTAAGCTCGGGGTTAATCCTTCCTTTGAATATTTGTGTTGGTATGATTGTTGCGTGTACAATGTATGGTTTTTATGCGTTATTTACCAAAGGAGATATATAGATGACTCAGTTAATAATAAACCATTACGAAGCAGCAGCTGTTATACTATTTGGTATTGGTTTTATGAACTTGTTGCTTCAAAATAATTTGATTAAAAAATTTATCGGGTTAAACATTATGGATACGGCTGTTTACCTGTTTTTGGCTGCAAAAGGGTATATTACTGGAAGAATTGCTCCTATTGTAGTAGATGGTATATTGGACGTAGAACATTATATTAACCCTGTGCCCAGCGGTTTGGTTTTGACGGGCATTGTTGTTTCGGTAAGTGTAACAGCATTTTCATTGGCTTTGGTGCAACGGCTTTATAAGAGCTATGGCACACTGGATATGGATAAGATTATGAGCATGGCAAGGAAGGAGGAAGAAGAATAATGCACGTCAATTTTATACATAATATTCCCTTCTTTAGTATTTTTCTTGCGATGTTTTCGGGAATTATTACACCGTTTATTAAAAATGGAAAGTATGCCCAAAGGGTGAATTCAGCCATGATTCTTATTGTAGGAATTATGTCGGCCATCCTATTTTTAAATGTTACAGCAACAGGGGAAAGTTTTACTTTTATGATGGGGCACTTTCCTGCGCCATGGGGCAATGAGTTAAGAGCAGGCCCGTTTGAAGCTCTGATGGCGATTACTTTTTCTGTGGTAATATGGCTAACGTTAGCCGGAGGTAGAACGTTCATTTTTGAAGATGTTTTATCTGAAAAACAAAATTTATTTTTCATTGTAGTAAATCTTCTGTTTGCTTCAATGCTTGCATTAATTTATACCAATGACGTATTCACAGGATATGTGTTTATTGAAATTAATACCATTGCATCCTGTGCGTTAGTTATGTCAAAGGGAAAGGGTGAGAGCATTGTTGCTACCATTCATTATTTAATTATCAGTCTTTTAGGCTCTGGTCTCTTTTTGATGGGCTTATCTCTTCTATATGACATTACAGGACACCTGTTAATGCCAAGTATTCAGCAAAGTATTTTCAAATTAATGCAGACTGGAGAATATCAATTACCCTTTATGGTAGTTGTTGGGTTTATTGTGCTGGGGCTTTCCATTAAGAGTGCATTATTTCCATTCCACTCTATGCTTCCTGGTGCATATCAAGCAGCAACACCAAGTGTCAGCGGTATTCTTTCAGGACTTGTTTTAAAAAGCTACATTATATTATTGATTAAGATTTTTTATTGCGTTTTTTCCATTGATATTATTCATAGCTTGAAGGTAACCAATGTGCTCTTTATTTTTGGAGTATGTGGTATGGTTATGGGTTCTGTGTACGCACTGAGAGAAGTGAAGATAAAGCGTATGTTGGCATATTCTTCTGTTGCTCAAATTGGATACATATTTATGGGTCTTGGTTTGGGTACTCATGTAGGTGTGATTGCAGCATGTTTCCATATTTTGGCTCATGCGGTTACAAAGGCAATGCTCTTTGTATGCACAGGTGGTTTGGTGGATGTTTCAGATAAAAAGGATCAAATCCGCAATATGAGAGGTGCTGCCCATAAAAATCTAATTGCGGGTATTGCATTTACGGTTGGCGCCTTATCCATGGTTGGTGTGCCATTATTTGCAGGCTTTGTTTCAAAGATTTATTTTGCGACAGCTTCCTTGTATTCACCTGGAAAAATGGCAGCAACATTGATTACATTGGCAATCAGTATGATATTAAATGCTATGTATTTCATTCCATCAGTAATTGCAATTTGGTCGCTTCCTACGGAAAAGATTGAAAGAGCTCCTGTGGAACCTTGGTTTGCGTTTTCTATGATATGCTTTATTGTGCTAAACTTTGCACTGGGTATCTTCTATAAGCCTGTAATCAGAATTTTGGAATTGGGAATTGGTTTATTATCATGACAGATGGTGAAAACGGTCTAATTTTTATAGATGAGGGGATGATATTATGACTGAGACTAGTGACATTATCATGCTAATTCCTGTTCTTTTTCCGATTTTAGCAGGGATATGGATTAGATTTATAAAGAGTGATAAACAAAGAAGTAGCTTAGTGCTTGCAGTGATTGCTCTTGAAATCTTATTGGTAGCAGGAATTGCAATAAAGGGCGGTTATCGCTTTACCATATGGCAAATGAACGATACATTATCTGTTACGCTTGCCGCAGATGCATTGGGAGCTTTTTTTGCTTGTATGATTGCAGTTGTGTGGCTTTTAGCAGGAATATTTTCTGCTGAGTACATGAAGCATGAAGAAAATGTACCTAGATTTTTTATGTTTTACACAATGACACTGGGTGTGCTGATGGGCGTATGTTTTTCAGCAAACCTACTGACATTATACTTGTTTTATGAAATGATGACGTTAATTACCGTACCTTTGGTAATTCACACACAAACGAAAGAAGCAATATCGGCGGGTATCAAATATTTAGGCTATTCTGTATTTGGTGCGGGCTTGGCTTTAATCGGATTTTTCTTCTTAAATACATATTGCACTACTACAGAATTTGTAGGTGGGGGCACATTAGATATGACAATGGTAGCAGGCTCGGAAAACTTGCTGCTTTGGGTATATTTTATTATGATGATAGGCTTTGGATGTAAAGCAGGTATGTTGCCGTTACACGCATGGCTGCCTACTGCCCATCCTGTTGCCCCTTCACCTGCTAGTGCGGTGTTATCCGGTATTATTACAAAGGGCGGTGTTTTGGCAATTATCCGTACAACTTACTATTTATTCGGCGTAGATTTTTTAAAGGGTACGTGGGTACAGCAGGTACTTTTGATTTTAGCCATGGCTACAGTTTTCATGGGTTCCATGCTGGCATATAAAGAAAAGTTGTTGAAAAAGAGATTGGCATATTCAACGGTAAGTCAGGTTTCTTATGTATTATTTGGATTGATGTTAATGTCTCCTATTGGTTTTGTGGGGGCATTGATGCAAGTTGTATTCCATGCCATTGCAAAAAATACACTATTTCTTTCAGCGGGTGCTATTATTTATAAAACAGGTAAAACTTACGTACAGCAATTAAAAGGAATGGGAAAACAAATGCCAATTGTTATGTGGTGTTTTACCATTGCCTCCTTATCTTTAGTGGGAATTCCTCCTACCAGTGGTTTTGTAAGTAAGTGGTATCTGGCACAGGGGGGGCTTGCAGAGCCTACCTTTGCTGCTACAGGAATTGCGGGTGTTGCAATTTTATTAATCAGTGCTTTGTTGACGGCAGGTTACTTATTACCCATTGTGTTGGAAAGTTTTTTCCCGGGAGATGATTTTGATTACAGTACGTTAGAAAAAAAGGAGCCCAATAGTCTCATGACGGTTCCACTTATCATTTTTTCTGCCGGAGCAGTGATACTGGGAATGTTTTCCGGTAGTTTAATGAACATCATAATAGAAATTTCCGGAGTTATTTTTTAAATAGCTCGTGATAGATAAAAAGGTGGGAACGATATGGAAAGTTCATTTATTATGCTTTTACCTATAGTTTTTCCAATCATTGTAGGGTTGGGATTGCTGACGGTAAAGTTTAAAGAGCGAAAGAAGCGGGAATTCTGGGTCTCAGCAGTAATCATTTTAAATGCATTGATTGCATTAGCAGTTATTTTTTATGGACCAAAAGAGATGTTTACTGCATTTCGATTTAGTGACCGTTTATCCTTAGCATTTCGTGTAGACGGTTTGGCGGCTGTTTTTGGAGCGATGGTATCCGTATTATGGATTATTACTACATTTTATGCTTTTGAATACATGAAGCATGAGGGGAAAGAGGATCGTTTTTTTGGGTTCTTTACCATTACATTTGGCGTGGTATTAGGGATTGCCTTTTCCGCTAATATGGTAACACTTTATTTATTCTATGAATTCCTTACATTGGTAACAATGCCTCTTGTTATGCACGCTATGGATGGAAAAGCCCGCCACGCAGGCAAGATGTATTTGATTTATATGATGTTTGGTGCATCCTTGGCCTTCATTGGATTTATATTCATCCTGACATATGGTACCTCTTTGGATTTTGTTATGGGAGGAGTATTAAATCCTGATTTGGTAGCAGGGAATGAACAGTTGCTTCGCTTTGTGTTTGTAATGGCGTTCTTTGGTTTTGGTGTAAAGGCTGCGGTATTTCCTTTTTACAGATGGTTGCCTTCAGCTTCTGTTGCACCAACACCAGTTACGGCGTTACTCCATGCGGTAGCAGTAGTAAAATCAGGTGTATTTGCGATTATTCGGTTGACGTATTATAGCTTTGGTACGGATTTTCTTCGTGGAACATGGGCGCAAAGCGTTATGATGATTGCGGCGATGATTACCATTGTATTTGGTTCTACAGTGGCACTGCGTACACCCCATATTAAAAGAAGATTTGCTTATTCTACCATTAGTAACCTTTCCTATATCATTTTTGGTGTATCCTTAATGACACCAGCGGGGTTAACAGGTGGTTTAATGCATATGATATTCCATGCAATTATTAAGATTACCCTGTTTTTCTGCGCAGGTGCAATTTTATACCAAACGCATCGAGAATATTTATATGAAGTACAAGGCTTTGGCAAGAAAATGCCCATTGTATTTGCCACTATGAGTATTGTCGGATTTGGTTTGATTGGAATACCTCCTTTTGCAGGCTTCCAGAGTAAGTGGGCATTGGCTACTGCCGCTGTAGAATCAAGGCTACCTTTGGCTTATGTTGGTACAGGTGTGCTGATTATATCTGCATTATTGACAGCGGTATATCTCATATCAATCGTGGTGGCTGCGTATTTCCCCAAACAACAGGAATACCCCGCAGGTTATTGGGATGGCGTTAAGGAGCCTAATAAATACATGACCATACCATTGATATTATTAACGATTGCATCGGTTGTTGTGGCTATTTTCCCTGCTCCGTTGGTGAATACGCTTCAAATGATTGCAAACGGCTTACTGTAAGGGAGGAGAAAAAGAATATGGATATGAATTTGATGTTGCCATTTCTGGTTTTTTTCCCAATGGTAGGGGGAATTGTCGGTTATTGGCTTGGAAGAAACAATAAAAAGGCGAGAAATCTTTTTGCCAGTGCAGTAACTGCAATTGTTCTATTAGGTTGCATTATGCTTTATGGAAAAGAAGCGTATTTTATGATACCGAATTTTTGCGGACTGGGACTTCAGTTTTCTGGTAATGGCTTTCGCATGGTTTTAGCAGTGATTACTGCTCTTGTATGGTTTTTTACAACGATATTCTCTGATGAATATTTTGCAAAAAATTATAGAAACAGAAATAGATATTATCTGTTTATGTTGCTTACCTTGGGTGCTACGCTAGGAATATTTTTATCAGCAGATTTTTATACAACGTTTGTATTTTTTGAAATTATGACATTTACCTCTTTTGTACTGGTAATTCATGATGAAAGCAAGGATACCATAAGAGCTGCTGGAACATACTTAGCAGTTGCGGTAACAGGCGGTTTGGTTACATTGATGGGATTATTTATGCTATACCGCATAGCAGGTACCCTGCAAATTGATTTACTAAAAGAAGCAGTATATCATGCAGAAAACAAAAGAGAATTTTATATTGCCGGCGGGTTAACATTGGTTGGCTTTGCGGCAAAAGCAAGTGTTGTGCCACTACATATCTGGTTGCCTGAGGCTTACCGTGTTGCACCTGCACCTGCCAGCGCGTTGCTTGCTTGTGTGCTGACGAAAACGGGTTTATATGGAGTATTTGCTCTTAGTGGAGCAGTATTTTTCCATGATGCAAACTGGGGTATGATGATACTGATATTTGGTGTTATTACCATGCTTTTAGGTGCTATTTTGGCAGTATTTTCAGTGGATTTAAAGAGAATATTAGCTTGCTCATCCTTATCCCAAATTGGTTTTATTATGGTGGGTGCTGGTATGCAGGGCATACTGGGGCATCATAATGCTTTAGCGGTAAACGGAAGCATTCTTCATTTTGTGAACCATTCCTTCATCAAACTTGCACTTTTTATGGGTGCGGGAGTGATTTATATGAATACGAGAGAGATGAATCTAAACAAAATAAAGGGCTTTGGAAAAGATAAACCATTATTAAAGGGAATTTTCTTAATGGGTATTTTAGGAATCATGGGAGTTCCTTTATGGAATGGATATATCAGTAAGACATTGCTGCATGAAAGCATTGTAGAATATATTCATATTTTGCAAGAAGCAGGGAAGTCAGCGACATTTTTCAGAACGGTTGAGGTACTGTTTTTATTCGCTGGCGGTTTAACAGTAGCTTATATGACAAAGCTTTTTGTGGCTGTATTTGTTGAGGATGGCGAGAGTGCAAAATATAAAGGAAAATATATGAATTCTGCTTCTGCCACAGTATTGACAATCAGTGCCGCAATATGCTTGCTTTGTGGAATATTACCTCACCAAATTCAAGATACTATTGCTGAAATCAGCAGAGGGTTCTTCTTTGCAGAAGCTCCCGAGCACGTGGTACATTATTTTTCATGGGTAAATTTGCAAGGAGCAATTATCTCTATCTGTACTGGTGCAGTGGTATATTTATTCTTCATTCGCAAGTGCTTAATGAAAAAAGAGGCGGATGGAAGTTATACTTACCTTAACCGCTGGCCAAATGAGCTGAATCTGGAAAATAAAGTATATCGTCCTGTATTTTTAACCATATTGCCGTTTTTAGGGGCTTTGGTTGCCCGCAGTGTCGGTTCTATAGTAGAAGGCATTATTGTGTTGCTGAAAACATATATTTTCAACAACGACGATGGAAAAGTTATTCCGCCAGAGGATGCATATTTCTCCCTGTATTCCCATGATGCAGGTGCTAGAAGTGGCTTTAGAGAAGGTTTGGCAAAAAGTTTGTTATTTTTTGGTATTGGTGTAACAATAGCGATGCTATATATGCTTTTATAAAATACAATCAAAAAAATCAGGGGCTATCTTAGATAACTCCTGATTTTTTATTATGTTATAAACAAACTCCATAAGCTATGAAACTTACATTTTTCTTGGTGAAAGCAATTTACTTGTGACTGTAGTTGTAACCATTAGATGCTCACTAAAAAAACTAATTTTTACTTTATTTACGGTAAATTATATATTACTTTCATCGGATTCTACTGATTGTTCTTCTTTTTCAACTGGCTTATTCTTATCCGAGGGGGCTTTTTTTTGTAAAAAATCTATGAGAATCTCTTCCATGCCCCTTTCATGATCAAAATCTATTCCATAGCGGTACATAGGACAAGCCTCCGTAGCACGAATTATACTATAAGATATGAGAAAAAACTGACGAAGTTCCTGTCACAATGCTACAAAATTTTGGAGGATGGATTGGTGCTTTAGACCATGTGTTTTATGGTTTGAGATTGATTTTCACAGGAGTTAAGCCCCAAATTTCTTCTGCATACTGCGATATAGTTCTGTCGCTGGAGAATTTTCCACTTTTTGCAATATTACGTAAAGACATTTGCGCCCAGCGGCGGGTATCCCGATATGCTACATCGATTTCTTTTTGTGCCCGAGCATAATCCTCGTAGTCCGCCAGTATAAAATATTCATCTGCTCTGCCGCAGTAGCCATTTAATAAGGATTCATAAAGCTCTCGGAATAAGTCTGTATTGCAGTCAAAGGTGCCATCAATCAGTTCCGTTAAAACCATACGAACTTCTTGATTCATGTTGTATATACCCCAAGGGTCATAGGTATTTTCTGCATATTTTTTTGCAACTTCTTGGGCGGACATACCAAAGATAAAGATATTATCCTTTCCTACTTCTTCAAAAATTTCTACATTTGCACCATCCATAGTGCCTATGGTTATGGCACCGTTTAGCATAAATTTCATGTTACCTGTTCCCGAGGCTTCTTTTCCTGCGGTAGAAATTTGTTCGCTGACATCTGCTGCAGGAATTAATTTTTCTGCAAGGGATACTTGATAGTTTTCCATAAATATTACTTTTATCTTTCCTTGGATGGAGGTATCATGATTGATAACATCGGCCACGGAATGAATCAGCTTGATAATCAGCTTCGCTCTGTGATACCCTGCGGCAGCTTTTGCTCCAAAAATAAAAGTTCTTGGAACCATATCCATACCAGGGTTTACTTTAAGTTGATTATACAACCCAATGATATGCAGGATATTTAGAAGTTGGCGTTTATATTCATGAAGCCTTTTGATTTGAATATCAAAGATAGAATCAGGATTAATATCAATTCCTTTGGTTTCTTTGATATATTGAACCAGAGCCAATTTATTTTTTTTCTTTACTTCCATCAACTGATGCAAGAAGGTATCATCGTTTTCGTATTGCAGGAGGTTTTCCAGCTGGGAAAGCTCTGTAATCCAGCCGTCACCAATTTTTTTAGTGATAAGCTCAGCCAAGTCTTTATTGGCATGAAGAAGCCATCTGCGTTGGGTAATACCATTGGTTTTATTGTTAAATTTTGCAGGGTAAAATTTGTAAAAATCTTTTAACTCCTGCTGTTTTAATATTTCTGTATGCAGAGCCGCCACACAGTTTACAGAATGACTGCCAACGATTGCAAGATATGCCATTCTGATTTGCCCATCTGCAATAATTGCCATATTGCGGATTTTTGCAGGGTCATTACCATAGCGAGAAATCAGTTCTGCACAATAGCGTTTATTGATTTCTTCAATAATTTGATAAATACGTGGAAGCAAACGGCTGAAAAGTTCAACGGGCCATTTTTCTAATGCTTCCGACATAATGGTATGGTTGGTGTAGGCGCAGACTTTTTTGGTAATCTCCCAAGCCTGATTCCAAGGAAGGTCATAAATATCCACCAAAATACGCATTAACTCTGGAATGGCTACAGTGGGGTGGGTATCATTTAACTGAAATGCTACTTTTTCCGGTAATAAATTAAAATCCGTATGACGTTTGGCAAAGCGTTCTACCACCGTTTGAACGGTAGCTGAGATGAAAAAATATTGCTGGCGTAACCGTAATTCCTTGCCTTGAATATGCTCATCGGCAGGGTAGAGCACATTGGTGAGGGTATCTGCCAAATTTTGTTCTTCCACAGCTTTTTGATAATTACCTTCATTAAAAAGTTTTAAATCTAGCTGTTTGATAGGTTTTGCTTCCCATAAACGAAGGGTATTGACTGTTTGATTACCATAGCCTACCACAGGATAATCATAAGGCACTGCAATTACGCAGTGGCAATTTTCTTGCACAAAGCGGTATTCGCCGTTTCCTTTTGGTACGGCTCGCACATTTCCGCCAAATTTTACCTCAACGGCATATTCGTTGCGGCGGATGGACCAAGGGTCGCCATCCTCCAGCCAGTTATCAGGAAGCTCTACCTGATAGCCGTTTTGAATTTTCTGCTCAAAGATGCCATATCGATACCGAATGCCGCATCCGTAGGCAGGATAGTTTAATGTGGAAAGAGAGTCTAAAAAACAGGCAGCAAGCCTACCCAGACCGCCGTTTCCAAGGCCAGGGTCACGCTCTGCTTCCTCCAATTCCGTAAAATCAATGCCCAACTCTAGGAAAGCATCCCGTATGCCATCATATAGCATAAGATTGATTGCTGTATTACCGAAAAATCGTCCCATCAAAAATTCCATGGAAAGATAATATACGGTTTTTACATCTTTTTCGTAATACGTGTTATGGGTTTCTATCCAATAATCCATAAGAATCTCTCGTATTACAAAAGCGGCAGCTTGATACAATTCTTCTTTTGAAGCAGCTTGTAAAGTTTTTCTATACAGGTTTTTCACCTGAGCGGATAGCATTTCTTTGATATCTTCTTTACTACATAATATTTTTTCCATAATAGAGGCCTCCTCTTTTTATTCCCCAATGATAGTATTTATCATAGCAGAGGTTTTACTGATTTGCAATCAATGAGTTTTTTCTATTGTATATAGAAATAAATAGTACAATGTCTGAATTTGCAAGACAAAAACCATTGCAGAAATAAATGGAAAAAGTTATAATAAAAAGGACAGGTTACATATTATTATACAATAGATTGGGGTTGTATCTATGACAAGTATGGTTGCTGATTTTTTAATTGCTGCTGTGTTGGCGGGCAATATTGCGGCGCAAAATGTTACCACAGAAGCACCACAGGATGGAGAGGTTATTGCCATAGAGCAGACGGCAGAGAATAATCAAGGAGTGTCGGAAAGCTTAGTACAAGAAGGTACTGCTGATGAAACGGTTACTATGGAGGAAAGCATAGAGATTCCTGCAGAGCCTTCTGAAAATTTAGTACAAGAAGAAAAAGTACAAGAAAAAAAGTTTGATTATGATATTGCTTCTTATATTACCCGATATGAAGGAAAAGATGAAATAAATCGTAATTATAATATACGATTGGCATCTAATGCAATTAACGGACATATTTTGCAACCAGGGGACAAGTTTTCTTTTAATCAAATTATTTTAGAGAAAAGTAACGGTGGTAAGGATTACAAGCAAGCAGGAGTTTATGTCAACGGCAAGGTATCCACAGGAATTGGCGGAGGAATATGCCAAGTATCCTCCACATTATATCAAGCAGCTTTATATTCAGGTATGACAATTACAGAGCGAAGAAATCATTCTTTGCCAGTAGCCTATATGCCTTTGGGTAGGGATGCAACGGTTTCTTGGGGAAGTGTTGACTTGAAGTTTAAAAATGACTTATCCATACCTGTTATGATTGAATCTGTTATGAAAGATAATACGTTAAAGATACGCTTTTTATCTCAATCTAACCCTAATATCGGAAATATTAAGGTGGTAGTTTCTCCTTATAAAGGAGGACATCTCCTTAGCCGTATAAGAGAGGATGGAAAAGTAGACTATACAGCTACCAGCTTTTATAAAAAATAATCATCATAAAAAGGAATGCGCATCAGTGCATTCCTTTTTTGATGAATTTATTTTTCTTTTTCCAGATATTTTTGATATCCCACAGTTTCTAAGGTGGCTGCTTTTGTTTCTACCATATCTAATAATTCTTTTTTGAAATCTAATACTTTTTGTTGTATAGATGCGTCAAAAGAGCCTAATATTTGAGCAGCCAAAATACCTGCATTTTGCCCTGCATTGATTGCTACTGTGGCAACAGGGATTCCAGGAGGCATTTGACAGATAGAATACAAGGAATCTATTCCACTTAGGGTAGAGGTTTTAATAGGCACTCCAATAACAGGAATAGGAGTTAAAGAAGCTGTCATACCAGGCAGATGTGCAGCACCTCCCGCTCCAGCAATGATTACTTTTAAGCCCCTTTCGGCAGCAGATTGCGCATACTCATACATCCGCTGTGGTGTGCGGTGGGCAGAAACAATGGTAAGCTCATAGGGAATATCTAGTTTGTCTAAAATTTTTGCAGCTTCACTCATAATAGGAAGGTCAGAGTCGCTACCCATAATAATACCGATGCAAGGATTCATAACAAATACCTCCATTTTTTGATTTTTATTGTATCATATTTTTTATTTATGGGAAAGCTGAAAGTATAAATTAAATATTGCTTGTGCAATGAGAATGTGATAAAATAAATACCAATGGTGATGGTACGGTTTTGTACCTGATTTTTTATGATAAGAATGGAGGTGCAAAGATATGAGTACAATTTCTATGGTTTTAACCGGTATTTTACTGGTTCTCAGTATTTTTTTATGTATTATTATTTTACTACAATCCAAACGTTCTGCAGGCTTGGGAGCAATTAGTGCAGCGAGCAGTGCTGATACGTATTGGAGTAAAAACAAAGGAAATTCTATGGAAGGCTCTTTGGAGAAATACACCAAAATTGGTGGAGCATTATTTATGATTTTAGCTTTTGTAATTAATATATTAGCATAATGATTTCAAGGGATGTTTCGGCATCTCTTTTTTATTTATCTATCTTTTATAGAAAAAAGAAAGAGATTGTTTATAATTTTATCTAAGTTTGATATAATAATGGTAATAACCTAAAAAGGGGTGAGCACGATGGAAGAAAATGACATCATGATAGAAAGAAAAGAAAAAATATTGGGCTTTTTGGAGCATCCTGAATACATGGGAATGAAACGAAAAGAAATGATGCAAGTTTTAGAGATACCCAAAGAAGATGCCAGCCTGCTTGAAGATATTATTCAACAACTGCAACGAGAAGGAAAGCTGGTAGAAACCAAAAAGGGAAAATTAATGTCTGCGAAATCATTAAATATGTTTAGTGGAAGTTTTATCAGTCATTCCAAGGGGTTTGGCTTTGTTTCTGTAGAAGAAGGAGATGATATATTTATCCCTGCGGATAGTGTGAATGGTGCTATGCACCGGGATAAGGTGCTATGCCGTATTATACATCCTGCTTCAAATGGAAAGAGAGCCGAGGGTGCTGTGATAAAGGTTTTGGAAAGAGGGCTACAGCAGATTATAGGTACTTTTGAAAGAGTGAAGGACTTTGGTTTTGTTCTGCCGGATGATAAAAAGATTGCACAGGATATTTTTATTTCTAGAGAAAATGCAAAAGGGGCAGTAACAGGGCATAAAGTTGTGGTGGAGATTATCCGCTACGGAGAAGACAGAAGAAATCCCGAAGGAAAAATCATAGAAATATTAGGTCATATCAATGACCCAGGGGTGGATATTCTTTCCGTAATACGCCAACATAACCTACCTGTGGAGTTTCCTAAGGAGGTTTATGACCAGATAGAATCCATTGGTATGGAGATTTCTCCTGAAGACCGTAAAGGAAGAGTAGACCTAACAAATACCAAGATGGTAACCATTGACGGCGAGGATGCCAAGGATTTGGACGATGCTGTTTCGCTAGAAATACTACCCAATGGAAACTATTATTTAGGAGTGCATATTGCAGATGTTTCTCACTATGTGAAGGAACATTCTCCTATGGATAAAGAGGCATTGGAAAGAGGAACTAGTGTGTATTTGGTGGATAGAGTAATACCTATGCTTCCTCATAAACTCTCCAATGGTATCTGCTCTTTAAACCCTAATGTGGACAGGCTGGCATTAAGCTGCATGATGGAAATAGACCGCAAAGGAAATGTGGTGAACCACTCCATCATGAAGTCTGTGATTCATTCTGACAGACGGATGACATATACTGCCGTGCGAGAAATTTTGGAAGATAAAACTCCCTCTTTACTAGAAGAATATAAAGACTTTGTGGAAATGTTTCAAAATATGAATGAACTACGTATCATACTTGGAGAGCGTAGAAAAAAACGAGGTTCTGTTAACTTTGACTTACCAGAGTGCAAGATTATACTGGATGAAGAAGGCAAGCCCTTAGATATTAAGCCGTATGAAAGAAGCATTGCCACCAATATGATTGAAGAATTTATGCTGATTTGTAATGAAACTGTAGCGGAGGACTTTTTTTGGCAAGATGCACCTTTTTTGTACCGTGTGCATGAAGTGCCTGATGAGGAAAAGATGGAAAAGTTAGAACAGTTTATCCGCAGTTTTGGCTATCGTTTCAAGGGGAATAATAATGAAATTCACCCTAAGGCGATACAACAGGTATTATCTCAAGTGGAAGGCACAGAGGAAGAACGTGTCATTACCCGTATTGTACTGCGTAGCATGAAGCAAGCACGATATATGGCGGAAAACTTGGGGCATTTTGGTTTGGCAGCAAAATATTACTGTCATTTTACTTCTCCTATCAGAAGATATCCTGATTTGGAGATACACCGTATGATAAAATTAATACTAGATGGACAAATGACAGAAAAGAAGCATAAGCAGATGATAAAGAATATGCCAGAGATTGCAAAGAGATGCTCCTTAAGAGAACGTGTTGCAGAAGAAGCAGAACGTGATACCGATACCTTGAAAAAAGTACAATTTATGCAGGATAAAATCGGAGAAGTATATGACGGTATTATTTCTGGCGTAACGAATTGGGGAATTTATGTGGAACTACCCAATACGGTAGAGGGAATGATTTCTTTATCGGGCTTGGAAGATGATTACTATATTTTCGATGAACAAAATATGCAGGTATCAGGAAAACATACCGCAAGAAGCTATCGCCTTGGGGACCATGTGCGTGTTCAAGTGGCTAAGGTGAGCCTAGAATTGAAAACCATTGATTTTGTATTTGCAGAAGATGAGGAATGAGAATAAAAAATGAGAAATTCGTACTTTTCTGTATTACAGCATAGGATAAAGCATACTATAGGTAGTACCATACCGACAGCACATGACTGCATAAGCACTACAATTTTTACTACGATAGATGAATTGACATTCACTTTGATATTTAGTATGATATCCCTTAGAATATTTGAAAACAAGTGTTTGTTTCACTTAAAGGTGCATAATAGAAGCATTTTTTAGCAAGAAAGTGAACTATTTCAAGACCATTGTATTGATACAATACTGGAGTTAGGCAGGAGTTGAATGGCAGTGAGAAAAGGTTATGTGTTTGTTTATCATGGCACAGGTAAGGGTAAGACTACTTTAGCCGTGGGGCAAGGAGTGCGGGCTGTCGGAGAGGATTTGAGCGTTGTTATGATACAATTTATGGATTATAACAATACCAAGGAAACCATACCGTTAAAAAAACTTGAACCAGAGTTTAGAGTATTTCGTTTTGAAAAAAATCGTCCTGACATTGATGACGCAGACCCCATTGTAAAAAAGGAAATTGCCGCTGAAATTCGGAATGCTTTTAATTTTACAAAAAAAATTATGGATACGGGAGAGTGTGATATCCTTATTATGGATGGTATTTTAGATGCGGTAACAGAAGGATATATCACTGAGGAAGAATTGGAAGACGCATTAAAAAAGAAGCCCTCCTATATGGATGCTATTATAACTGGTACCAATGCATATGATAGAATCTGCCAACAGGCAGATTATGTTTACCAAATTGTTACAGAAAAGGTACTGCAAGTAGATTAAACCGATTTATCTATAAAAAGAATAAGTGAAATTGAAAAAGCACAGGCTGAAAAATTCAGGCACTGTGCTTTTTTGATACTACAATTCTTCTTTATGAAAAGTGGATGAGGGCTTGGGTGCAGTTTCCATTGCTTTTTTCCACTCGGCTGTTCCAGGAAGAACCACTTTAAATAGGTTTTTCTTAGGTAGGTTGATAAATTTTACTGAATTTTCCAAGGTAGGAAAACTATTTTGGATATTACGGATTCCCGTAAGGAGGGTAGCAGTATCTTCTGTTTTGCTAAGAGATAGCAACTTTTGATATAACCAAGGATTTCGTCGAAGGGGGACTAAGCCATCCTCCAGATGAATGGCACCGCTTGTTTTAGGAACAGCACCAGGGTTTGTAATCTCTACCTTTTTGGGGTGGATGGTAATGGTAACTTGGCGTGACATATCCCAATAATCCCGATGAGCAACTGCATTAAACACAGATTCAAACACAGCGGATGAGGGATAATGAAACTCTGTTAGAATCAGCTCCAAATGATGGTAAGCTTGCTGTAATATACTGAATAGATTTCCTTCTAATAACAAAGTAGATTTATCCTTTTCTATCTGAATCCCTGATGCAAGAAAAAAGTTTTGCGGTTTTTTTCCAAAAAGTAAAAGTCCTCCTGCAGTAGGAAAAAATGTGCTATTGTTATTTTCTTTTCCCAGTATCCCTAGAGATTCCAGATGTATTAGGGAAGTTTTATTTTTGATACGCAAGTT
>JAAYQI010000243.1 GCA_012519385.1 Candidatus Epulonipiscium sp. | reverse complement strand
TTAGCAAAAATGCTAATAGGATGTATCCCGATTGCAAAGGCAATGATAATTGTTTTTATAATACTTTTTTTGTTTAGAATTTTTAGCTTCATTTTCTTCTCCTTATTTATATGAAATTTAATTAAATTATAATGTAAAATTGCAGGAGAAACAATCATTATTGCCAAAAAAATGATAAAAATAAAGAGATTACAACTTTCTATGTTGTAATCTCTTTTCCCTTTTATTTTGCCAATCCTGTTATTTTAATGTTATCCTTTAATTCTTTTTTTTCTGATGATAGATCAGGTTTTCAAGCAAATATGCATATTCTCTAAAATCAGAAGCCAAAAGTACCTTACCCAATTTGGACATTTCATCCTTCAATCCAATAAGAATATGTTCCATACGGATTTCTTTTTTTTCTGCCGCAGCAAGAAAAGCGGCTTTTAATACAACGTTTTTAATATTTCCTCCTGACAGTTCAAAATTTTCTGCTAAAAAAGAAAAATCAATATCATTGCTGCAAGGAGCAGAGGAGGGGAACATATTTTTCCAAATTTTCAACCTGTTTTTACTGTCGGGCAGAGGAAAGGAAATTATAAACTTAATTCTTCTCATAAAGGCTTCATCAATATTATTAAGATAATTCGTGGCAAGAATAAGAATTCCCTTAAAGCTTTCAATTTTTTGCAAAAGAAAAGAAGTTTCCATATTTGCATATTTGTCATGGGAATCTTTAATTTCAGTTCTTTTTCCAAAAAAAGCATCCATTTCATCTATAAATAAAATGGCATTGCAGTTTTCAGCTTCATTAAAAATTTCGTTCAGTTTTTTCTCGGTTTCGCCAATGTATTTGGAAACCGTTTGAGAAATATCTATCTGGTACATTTCCAACCCCAAATCATTAGCAAGTACCTGTGCGGCCATTGTTTTTCCTGTACCAGGAGGGCCTTCCAGTAGGATGCTTAAATTTTTTCCATAGGGTATTTTCTCTTTGAAATTCCATTTTTCGTAAACAATATGGTTTAGCTTAATGTAATTGCAGGCATGAAGAAGGGCAGTTTTTTGCAAATCTGTAAGAATAATATCGTCCCAACCATAGGCCGAAGTAACACGATTTGTCCCCAATTCTTTTAAAGCGGTACAGTTACTTTTACAACCCTTTATGAAAAGGCTGAAAGGAGAACTAGGCTGAGTATGGGTGGCAGATAATAAATGGGCTTTTTTTATAGCTGCCTTGATATCTCCTCCAGAAAAATCGAACTGGTTTACCAGACGGTAGTAATCTTCTTCTGTTAAAAGGGGATTTTCCTTGGTAAAATGCTTCCAATAGAAAAGCTGTTCTTCCATGTTTGGGTGAGGAATTTGATAATGCACCACAGCCAAGTTACAGGAAAAATTTTCGGTTTGTGCAAGTTTTTTTTCTGTAATAACAAAAATAACTGGAAAGTGCTGTGTAAGAAAAGAAAAAAGTTGAGAACAAAATATAGTTCCCTGCTTTGGTTTGCTTTCCAATACCTTTTCCAATTCGCAAATGCAAGGCACGGCATTTTCCAGTTTTGCCGTACGGTATAGCTGGAATAGAGAAGTCTTTTGGTGCTCCTTTAAATTTAATACTTGCAAAGTATAAAACAGCAATATATCTTTCCCGAAATTCTTCATTGTATGTCTAAGGTGAAACAGACGGCCACTATTTTTTTTTCCGTAAATGTTTATTACGGTATGTCCAGACGTTTTTCTATAGATTTTTTCAAGAGCTAAAGACGTTTCTTTGCATATCATATCATCTGATAGGGTTTCTCTAGGATACAGATGACAATAGGATGGTATATCAAAATCAGTTGAAGGAAAAGAGAGTAAAAAGCATTTTATTTCTCGGTTTAATATGAGAGGAGTATCCCAAAGGGTGTCAATTTTGTATTCTTCTACAGTAAAAAAAGTTTGACAAAATTCCTCAGTAAATTGGCTATAAATCTCCTCATAAGTGAAATCCTCTGCATTAAAAAAAGAAACTGCTGCTGCATAGCAATTAGGAAGAAGGGAACATCTTCCGCAGGCAGCAAATAATTTTTCTAAATTCGGATTTAGTTCATAAAGCAATGCAAGTAAAATACAATGCATTTGAAAGCGTGAAAGGGAAAATAACTGCTTTAGTTTTACAGCAGGATAAAAATTAGAATCCTTTGTACGGTTGGTTTTATTGGAAACAAGATACTCCCCTTTTTTAAGTATCTTTTCATAGTTTCCCTTTTCCATATAGTTGCATAACCGCAAATGGGATAGTTGCACCCAGTCCTCCAAACATTGGTTGTAGTCTTTATATTCTTCTTTCCACAAGGCTTCTATTTTTATTTTATCTATAAAGTGTTCCATGTTTAAATAACTCCCTCTAAAATATAGGCATATTGGCCAAAATCTTCTTTCAGCAGAATTTTACCTTGTTTGGACAGTTCCAAGTAAGCAGCCTTTATAAGGTGGTTCATGGAAATTGGCTGATGTTCTGATGCCGCCATGAATGCTCCTGATAAGGCAATGTTTTTGATAATTGCTCCTGAGATTTCAAATTTATGGGCTAAAAAAGGAAAGTCAATGTCATTTACCATATCCGCCTCTTTTGGGAAGGATTGCTTCCAAAGCAAAAGGCGGTTTTCTTCTGATGGAAACGGAATTGAAAAAATAAAGTGAATTCTCCTAATAAAGGCATCATCTATATTTGTTAAATAATTTGTTGCCATCAGCACAATGCCGTTATAACTTTCAATTTTTTGAAGAAGATATGCTGTTTCCATATTTGCATATTTATCATGGGCATCTTGTGTTTCAGAACGCTTACCAAATAAAGAGTCCATCTCATCAAAAAAAAGAATGACACTGCTTTTTTTTGCTTCGTCAAATACCTTTTGTAGGTTCTTTTCTGTTTCACCAATGTATTTTGATACAACGGCAGATAAGTCAATCCGATATAATTCCATTTCCAGTTCCTTTGCAATTACCTGTGCAAGCATGGTTTTTCCAGTTCCCGGTGCACCTGCAAAAAGAATATTTACCCCTGTGCCATAGGAGAATCGGTGTGAAAACTGCCATTCATTATAAACGATGTTTTTCAATTTTATGTGGTTGCAGCTTTGCCGAATGCTCTGTTTGAGAGATGGCGGCAAAACTAAATCTTCCCAAGTAAACACAGGATTTATACGTTGGGCAATTTCAGAAAGATTTACTAATGTTTGATTATAACAGCAATTTTGTAGCAAAGACGAGGAAAGGGTGCAATCTTCACTAAGGATTTTTGCTTCATAAGCGGCATTTTTTATTTGCTTTGGGGTTAATTGAAATTTAGCGGAAAGCTCTGTGAAATGAAAGGAATGACACAAGGAATATCCTTTTAAATGGCTTTCCCAAAGTTTTGTTTGTTCCTCTATGGTAGGCATGGGGATATTAAGGTGAATATAATCCATATACTTCAATATACTGATGTAATCCAATTCATCTGCCGTTATCAGGGTTTTTATGCCGTAGCATTTAAGCTGATGGATAAGGTTAAGTAGGATAGCTTCACGCCATTGCTCTTGTGGCGGCAAAACAGGGAAATCAAAAAAGCAGACATCTGCATTTTTGAAATAGCTTTCTTGCAAAATAGTGTTTTTGTATGCTTCAAATTCTTTTTTGGAAAAGGAAAAAAAGAGATTACTGTCAACAAAAAGAACTTCTTTATCCAAGTGGTCTGCCATTTCTTTTATAAAAGTTTTTTTGCCAACACCATTTTTTCCTGTATAGAGAATAACCGTATCCGCAGAGGAATTTTTGTAAATGGAAATCCCATCTTCTTTTAAGGATGAATGCAGAGGAATAAGGTTTTCTTCCTCTATTTTGTAATGCATAAAATAAGGCAAGGCATATTCTTTACCAATGAGGTAAGAAAGTGCCCTAGGATTTAGTTTTATTTTTGTGTTTCGGTCAAGTGTATTAGTGGAATGAAAAAAAATAGAGAAAAATTCCTTCATTTCCTTACCAAACAAATTTTGTATGGAAAGTGAAGAATGGGTACGGTATAACAGTAACGCTGTATTCATATCAACACAGCCAAGGGATGGATTTTTTACAAGCTTTCGTAAGGTATCACAAAAAGAGGGGCTGTATTCCCACGCCAAAGCCACCATGATAAAATGAACCTGCAACCTAGATAGTTTTCGGTTATGAATTAAGGTGTAAAGAGGCAAAAAGATTCCTGTTTTAGCCGTTCTATTGGTTTTTAAAGCAAAGGTATACAGCTGTTCTTCCAGAAGGGAAGCCTGTTCTTTGGGAAGCTGAAATTGGGGCAGAACAGAAATGGGATTTTCCTCCTCCATATATTTTGTTGGTTGTGGTGCTGATAAAAGGCAATCTGCCTGTAGTTGCACATAATGACATATGGCTAGGTTATATTGACCGATAGTCGGAAAGGGAAGAGTTTTTTCTTGCAACAAAAATTCACCTCAATTTTAAAAACAGCGGAGGATACAGATCCATCCGCTGAATTTATGTTATTGTTTTTTATTCCATGTTTAAATGCTAGCGGTTACTGCTTCGTTGTAGCTGAGCATCCCTGAAGCAAGCTTTGCAAAAATTTCATCATACTGGAAAAAGAATAAAGAGTATAAAGAAATTGTTTCCAAAACAGAAGAATGGGTAATTTCCAATGTATTTGCAATAGGGTAAACAAATCTGTAGCATAAGGTATTGTCTGTTAAAACAAAATTACCCATAGGGATGATACTATTTACCTTGTTGGCAAAACGGATTAAAGTTTCTTCATTGTTTTGGTTCACCTCAACTGCCATATCAATGGAAAGCTGCAGAAAACGGGTATATTCCAAGTCGTCATCGTTAAATGGAGTAAAGGCAATGTTAACTGCACAAATATCGCCTTTATAATCCTCTTTTAACCCAACTACCAAAATAGGAATGGGTATGTTTTCTGAAACATTATATAATTGGGTTTGAAAGTTTAGTGTACGCAGGCATTGGTTTAACTTATCCAGTTCTTGATAATTTTTTTCAAGAAATTCTTCTAATAACATATTATCATCTCCAATTTTTCTTAGTAGCCTATGGCTTCTGAAATAATGGTTTGCTGTTCCTCTTTACTTTCAGCAGAAGCAAGCTTTTTGCTGGAAATTCCCAATACCTCAAATTCATCCATAACATTTTCGTAGGATTTTATGGCAGTTTCCTTTTTTTCCAAAGACATATTACTTAAATCATTATCATTAGTCTCCGTACCTGAACCAATATATAAATTACTGTCTGAAGCAAGGGTAGCAAAGTCCTGATATACTTGAGTATTTAAATTTTTATGGGATTCATCCGGACCCTTCTGTTCTTTACTATGTCGGCTGTATTTAAAATCAACAGCGTATTTTGCTGCGTCAACACCACCCATTGCAAGTTTAGACCACATTGTAAATTTACTATTAGGGTTTTTAGCATAGCCAATGGCATAGGTAAGCTGAGATGCTGTTTGCCCTAATAAAAGAATCATTTTAGGCATCATAGACCCTTCTTTTTCTTTTATATCCGCAATAGCTGGCTTTAGCTTTTCAGCAGTAATAGCATTACTCTTTATCTTTTCAAATTTAGCCAGCCTTGATTTTAGGCTTAGATGGTCTAAAAATGTATCAATTAATGTTAAAAAGGTTTTAGACGGCGTTAAAAAATTTGTTATATCCTTGGACTGCTTATTGTCCTGCTTAAAAAATGTAATATATGTTTCTACAACCAAGCACAAGGCTTTTAATGCACTTGGCAAAGAAACTAAAGTATTTTTTAAATTAGAGCTTCCCTTTTTAAAATTATCAAATATTTTTTTTATTGCCAAAGCCATTAAAAGAGAATTGGATAAGAGTGAAATCACTTTTTGGCTCTTGGTAAAAGAATTGCCTGTAGGGGCGTTGGAGTTTTTGTTGTGAGCCAAATCCTTTCCTGACGAATAGATGTCCAATGCGCCTTTACCTGCTAGACCAACAGCAGTAGCAGCACCTAATGTTTCAGTATTTTTGCCGACAGCACTGCCAATATCACCACCCAATTTTTTTAATCCACTAAAGAACCCAGGGTCTGTTTCTGGGCGAGGTTTTTCGGGTAGAGTCCGCTGTTTAAAAACTGCATTTGCAAAATGAGAAGCTCTAAGTTCACTTATTTTTTTATTTGCCTCAATTTCTCTTGGGTCTGCTACCTCTGGTGCAAGGGGAACCGCTGAACTTTCTGCAAGAGAACGAACCGCAGAGCTTTCCTCTTCCCCATGTTCTTCTTGTGAAGGTTGTTCTTCCATGGGCTTATTGGCTGGAGGAGAAGAAGTCTCTACTACTTCTAACTCTGGTGATTTGCTTATTGTAGTTATGGTTTCTTGCGTTTCTGCCTGCACTTCATCTGTTTTGGGAATGATTTTTTTAGACTGGTCTACAACATCGTCTAGGGAATCGTCTTGCTTTTCATCATAATCTTCATTGACTTCTAATTCGTGTTCAGGCATATGAGAAACCTCCTTTGCAGTTAAAAAATAATGGCATTTTTACGTTGAAATAAGTGTTTATTTTATTATAAAAAACATCCTAAAAAAATTTGGTTAAATATAGCCACTTAAAATATTTGTGTACAAAAAAATGTATTTACATTTTATCCATATAATGTTATTATTTTGCCATAAAATGTTTTTAAATACAAGAATTTTTTATATTTTTTTGGTAAAAACCCAACTAAGTTTTTTTCAAAAATTATAAAATTTTGTAAATTCCGACAAATTTTTAATTTGCAAAAGGTAGAGGTTGACCAAAAACTTAAATTAATAAACTATATGACCTAAATTTTTAAAGTTGTTGTTTTGGCGCTTATGTAGTTCACTCAAAGTTAATCTATAAAAAGAGGGGAGGAACCGGTAATTTATTCTGAGTTATCGGGACAATATGGCTGAATATTTATCACCAGGCGTTTATGTGGAAGAGTTCGATTCAGGTTCTGTGCCTATGGCAAATGTAAGCACAAGTACGGCAGGTTTTGTGGGGGTAACAGAAAAAGGACCTCATGAGGGAGTTCCAGTTCTTGTTACAAACTATGCAAATTTCAGAAGAATTTTCGGAGGAAATTTGTCAGAAAATGAATTTGGGGAATATCGTTATTTGTCCTATGCAGTAAGTCAGTTTTTTACCAACGGCGGCTCAAGATGCTATATTAAAAGGGTGGTACCATCCGATGCAGCATTTGCTCACAGCGTTGAAGATGACATTTCTGCGCCACTAACCATCTATGCAAAAAATCCTGGTGCATGGGGCAACAAAATCACAATTACAATTAATCCTTCCAGCAAGGCTAAAACACAAATTTTAGAAAGAATTGAAACGAGTAACGATGTAAAATTTAGGGTTAAAAATGCAAGCGGATTTTCAGCAGGAGACATCATTGCTTTTGATGACCGTAGTTCAAAAAGATATAATAAAATTACCTCTGTGGATGGTAATATGCTGACCTTTGCAGAAGTATTTGATGAAAGCGTTGTAGATACAGGCCTTATCCCCGCAAAAGTAATTTCAAGCTGTGAGGTTGATATTGAGGTAAAATATGAAAATCAGGTAGAGCGTTTTGATTCTTGCTCCTTTAATATGGATTCTTCTGATTTTATTAATCAAAAGCTGGCAAAATCCGAAATTGTCATTGCCGATGCAAAGACCACGGATGAAATTATTGCACCCTTTAAGCTGATTTCTGGAAATGACGAGGGTGAGTTTATTATCAGCCTGTTTGGAGGAACAAACGGTACTCTGGATGCTCTTTCCGCAGCAGATTTTGTTGGTGAGGACAATGGCCCAGGAGAGCGTACAGGAATCCAGGCGTTTATTGATAATAATGAAGTAAGCATTATGGCTGTACCTGGTGTAACTGACCCTCAGGTTCAATTAACATTAGTTGCCCATTGTGAGCTTATGACCAACAGATTTGCAATTTTGGATGTTCCAAGAGAGAAAAAGACGGTGGACGATGTTCTTTCTCACAGAAATTTCTTTGATAGTGAGTTTGCTGCAATGTATCATCCTTGGATAAAAGTTTTAGACCCATTGACAAAAAATACAACAGCGATTCCTCCATCTGGTTCAGTTGCAGGAATTTATGCACGAACAGATAATTCAAGAGGTGTACATAAAGCACCAGCCAATGAAATTGTAAGTGCTTGCGTAGGATTGGATTGTAACTATACAACAGGCGAGCAAGATATTTTAAATCCAAAAGGTGTAAACTTAATTCGTAGCTTTACAGGACAAGGTATCCGTATTTGGGGTGCTAGAACAGTAAGCTCCAACGCCTTGTGGAGATATGTCAATGTGCGTAGATTGTTTATTTTTATAGAGGAATCTATAAGAAGAAGCACTAATTGGGTGGTATTTGAACCAAATGACCAGTTATTATGGCTTAGGGTAAGAAGAACCATAGAAATTTTCCTTGGTGATGTGTGGAGAACAGGTGCGTTGGCAGGAACCACAGAAGATGAGGCTTTCTTTGTGGATATCGGTCCAAATACAATGACGCAGGGCGATATTGACGCAGGACGTTTAATTTGCGTAATTGGTGTAGCACCTACAAAACCTGCAGAGTTTGTAATCTTTAGAATTACACAGAAAACAAGTGGCGGCGGAGAATAACAGTTAGGGGGAAATGATTTATGGCTTTAGAAGCATATCCATATAAGAGTTATCGATTTAAGGTAGAAATCGGTGGTGTAATGGTAGCAGGCTTTAACGAGGTTACAGGTTTTGATGCAACCTTTGATATCGTTGAATATCGTGAAGGTGATGCAGCAGACAATACACCAAGAAAACAGCCTGGTCTTGTAAAATATAGCAACATCGTATTTAAAAGAGGCGTAATTGACGCAGTTGAATTTTTTTCATGGCTGGATGAAATTGATAAAGGTCAGATTACACAGGAAAGAAAAACTGTAACAGTGCAGCTTTTTAATGATGAAGATGCAGTAGTTGCAGCGTGGCAAATTCTTAGGGCATGGCCATGCAAATATACAGGCCCAGAACTCAAAGGTAATAGCTCGGAGGTAGCAATGGAAAGTATTGAATTTGCCCATGAAGGGTTAATTCGATTAGAAATTTAAAAAAAGTTAGGTGAGGGATGTAGGTTCCTTTTGCAATATTTGTAAAAGGGACAGATGTCCCTTATTGTTCAAATTCGTATACAGGAGGAAAACATGAGTACATTTCAGACAGAATTTCCTTTTGAACTTCCAAAAGGATATGTAGATGGAGAAGGCAACCTTCACAAAAAAGGGGTAATGCGTTTGGCAACTGCGGCAGACGAAATATTGCCAATGAAGGATATAAGAGTACAGCAAAATCCTGGATATATCAGTATTATTTTGCTTTCAAGGGTGGTTACGCAGTTAGGTAGCCTGCCTGCTATTGATACTAGAGTGATTGAAAAACTATTTACGGCAGACCTTGCATTTTTGCAGGATTTATATCAGAAGATAAATCAAATTGAACCGCCAGTAATTAAAACTGTGTGCCCTCATTGCAATGAAGAAATCCAAATAAACTGGCCTTTTTTGGGGGAGTAAAAAGAAGTTATCCCATTGATAAGCTCTATGAAGAAATGGCATTTATCTCTTACTACCTCCATTGGTCCCAGGAGGAGGTAATGAATTTGGAGCATAAAGAACGACTGCGGTGGTGCAAGGAAATTTCTGCTATCAATGAAAAAGTAAATGGAGATAACAAGAAGAAAAATATTTTTGATGTTTACTAAATGATAAGGGGGGGAAACTGCATGGGCTTTACCCAAACACTTTTGTCTACACTGGGGATTAATATCGGCAATTCGCAGGATTACCCCATTGGCAGTATGAATTATTTTGTGATACTGGGTACGTCTGTTCTCAGTTTTTCAAAAATTTCGGGCATTACTTTGTATACAAACAAAACCATGGCTGTAAATGAAGGCGGTATGTTGGAGCCTTATATTGTAGAAGAGCCTAATAGTGAACTGAATACCCTTCATTTAGAAAAAGGTTATGGAACCATGGATGTGCTGGATGTGATACCAAATGCAAAAGCTATGATTTTGATTATTAAGGGTCAGGATAATGAAATTAAGGGCGTATACCAAACTAGCCGTATGATGGTCAAAGACGTAACACTCTCAGATTTAGATGCATCAAAGTCGGCGGTATTGATTCAGAATATGTCCATTTCTTATACTTCTTTAAAAAGTGTTTCGGCAGCTGTAAAATTAGGTTTGAAAGGCCTTTTTAGCGTAATGGATTTTAATAATAGTTCTTCTCAGGCGGAAGAAATTAAAAATTATACCCAAAAGCTCTCTGAGGGAAAGAAGAAAACTCCAGAAAAGGATGCCTCTGTAACCGATACCCGAACCCAATATGAAAGAGAGCAGGAGCAAATTAAAAAAGATACGGAACGATTGAAGAAGTTAAAGCAGGAAGGAACTAGCAAAAATGCAGCAGTGGAACAAGCCAGCAAGGTAAATCAGAAAATTCAGGAAGAGAACCAAAAAAAAGAGGAAGCGGCACGGAAGATAGAACAGGAAAAACAGCAACAGCTGGAAAAATTAATTGAGCTGTAGGTGAATATATGAAAAATATAAAGCATATGGGCTTAACAAAGCAGATGCAGCCTATTTTGGGTACAAAAAAAATACATACCGTAGAGGAAGATTTTAGCAAGAAAATTATGGCCAAAAACATAATACAAGAGGAATTTTTAGAAAAAAATAAAGCCTCTTTGGTGCTGAAAAATGAAAATTCCAACGGAATGGAAGTTTTTTTAGAAACGCTATTGAATTTGTTTGGGCAGCTTAGAAGTATTAATACTGCTGGAACTATAAGCTTGACACAAAACATCGTAAAGCAGGAAATTATAAAACAAATTAAAAATAATATTTCTGTTTCTGCCAATACCTACAACTACAGCAATGTTACACAGCTGTTTCAATCTTTTTCTTCCGAAAATAGTTTTAGCAATCAGGATGCCATAGAAAATGTAATAAATGCTATTGAAAGCGAGTTAAAAAAAAACTCCATAAGTAATTTTTGGAGAAATATTTATAAAAAAAATATAAGTGCTTTCTATGCTTTGGATAAAATAGAGCATACGGAAGTTTTTAATCCTAGGCATCAGTTTACACAAGGGAAGAATCATTTTATTAACCAAAGCAATGCATATAACTCCAATCATTGGAACAAAAGTACAAATGTTTTTTTACAATATTCAAGCAATGTTTTTGCTGCGATACCAGAAGCCATAGAACATTTGTCTGCAGGGCAACCTACTGGGAAAAAGAATAGCGGAAAATGGACTGTTGAGGAAAATAACACTTTTTCCATAATGGCTGAACAGGAAAGGGTTGTACCTTCCAATGCATCCAAAGATTCCATTCTACATAACGAAAACATAGTTTACACCCAAAGCAACAGCAATTTTACAGAGTTTAATAGGGAACTCTATTCCCAGGCAACGAGTTTACATCAGAATTTTTATAGAAATAATAGAAATCATTTTACTAGGTCAAAAATTGGAATTTCTTTTTTAAATTTCCTATCTAAGAGCAATTTTAAAAATCATGCTTTCAACAGGGATATTTGGTTGAAGCAGAAAAATAAAACGATTATAGACAATAAAATTTCAAGGGTTTATCCTAGAAATTTAGAACAAGCTTTGTTTTATGAGAATTATTTTCATCATACAAAATTAGAACAAGCCTTGACATATGGGAATTATTATAACAATACGAAACTGGAACAGGCCTTTATATATGAGTATTTGCACAATGACACCATGTATCAAAAGCACCAAGAGGTAAATAACTTTTGGGCCTCCCAAAGAGTGTATAATAGGTACCCCATTTTAAATTTGAATTTTAAAAAATCCTCGTTTCAGGAGAATTTTTTTCAACAGGATGCGAATACCTTTCAAGGAACTTTTATCGAAGATAAAAATTATGTATTCCATGAAAGTTTACAGATACAGCAACACCACAAAAATAGTTTAAAAGAAAAAAAAGAGTATTACAGAAATTCTCAACAGAACTATCTCAATTTTATTCAAAATCAAATATTTTACAACCAAAAGCAAAATATCCTAAAGCTACAAGCTGAAAATACAGTCAGCAATTTGGTTGCAGCATTTTTGAACTATAAAAATACACAGGACATAAATCATTATTCTATTTTAAATAGTTGGGCATTTACAAACAAATCCACCTATTCCTACATCAAAAATATTTGGAAAAAACAAGAAAACAGCCCCCAAAATCTATTGCAACAAGGAAACCGCAAAAATATTCTATCTCTTTTCAATTTTAGTGTTGCAAAACATATTTTTCAAGAACATAGGCTTACTTACAAAGAAAATGAAAAGACACAGGAAAGTAAGAAGGATGGCGTTCTTAAACCCTTCGGGATAGAAAATGTAATAAAAAGGAATCAACTCTTTATTAAAAATACAGCGATTTCCTATGGTCTATATGATTATAGTGAGCAACCCTTTCATAACGAATTTTATGTTATGAATCCAACGCCTATGCATATAGAAACACGGAGTGAGAGTCAAATTTCTTTCAGAGAACTTTTTTACAAAGGAATGGAAGCAAACACCCCTGTGTTTGAAAATAAAACCTTTCACAAGTCCAATCATTCTTTTGTTAAAAACTTCTTTAAACGCAAGGAATTGAAAAAGGGCGATGTTTTACATCAAACAACCATTGAGGATAGACATGAAAAACGGTTTATTACTGGGGTTTTTAAAAATAGGAATAGTTTTTTAAGCAACTATTATAAGAATAATTTTTATATAAATAAGCAATTAGATAGCAATTTATATCATATACAGCAAAACGACAAAGACTTTTATGAGTACAACTTAGAAAACAGAAAAATACAGTTTTTAACACAACAGGAACATCATAATAAAACGGAGCAGAAAGACAACAAAGTATCCGTTTATAATAACTTAAATTTTCTAAGAAAGTGGACAAAAAAATATGAAACTGCCATTAGGCAAACCATTTTTCAGCCTAATTCCTTTGAATTTACCGATTTTACAAAACAGAATTTTGAATTATTAAATGTAAATCGAACGGTTGTAAGTAGGGAAGAAAATGGAGAAAAAGCAAATTCGCTTTTTGCGGAAAGGTTTTTACAGCCGATAGAATATGCAACGAAGGCAAGCAGTTTTCTCTTTTATTATGGTCCTTTCGGCAGAGAAAAATTAACGGAATGGTACTCTGTTATGAATAAAAAATACCATTCCATGCTGTCTATCAGAAAGGGAAATTTTCAAGAGGTTCAGCAGTTTTTGCAAAAGGAATCCAATAATATCAATCAAAAAATAACAGAAAACTTATATGTTACAAATGAAAATAGTTCGTCCATGTACTCAGAGAAAAGCGAAATCCAAGAAAAGTTCTTTCCTTCCGTTTCTATTTACCACCGATTAAATAGGGATAAAGATATATTCAATGCAGAAAAGGGAATTACCCAAAGGAAGTATTATAATACAATTACCCATACACAAACCATTACAAATCCACTTTTGACACAGATTTATCAGAAAAACAGGCTTTTTTCCATTAGAAATGAAGAAAATAAAATTCTGGGAAAAGTGGAAAGCAAAAAGCTAAGTATTGGAAGCGGAAATAACTTTGTGAACGGACTAGTGAATCGAAGCCCTTCGGAAAACAGGGAAGAAGCGGAGTTTTCCAATGGTGTTCACTTCGATTCTGGCAGAGTATTAAAAACTACTTCGTTTGCAATTTTACCTGAAGTTGGCGGTTATCCTATTGGAGTAGTCCATAAGAAGCAACCATGGGAAGAAAATAGTACGGAATATTTTGAAAAAGCAGAAGAAAAAAACAGAATTATTCACAGAACCAAAACAGAAGAGGTAAAAACCCAACAAGAGATAGAAGAGCAAATTAAGAAAAGTGTTTTACTTGAGGTAGAAGAAAAAATAACACAAAAATTGCTTTCTTTCCAACAGCAACAAATGCAGGCAGAGGAAGAAAAGCGAAAATTGGAATTACTGCACCATGAGAACATAGAAAAAAATGAAAAAGTCTTAGTTTTAGAGGAAACTAGGGATATTGACAGTATTTATGAGAAGGTTTATGAAAAAATGGAACGGGCTTTGCTCAGTGAGAGAAGAAGAATAGGCAGATAGCTAAGGTTGTGATTTCAGTGCTGAATGATTTAATAAGTGCAGGAAAAGACTTGCTTTCTCAAGAGGAAGCGGCACCTGTAAAGGCTCAAATTATCATAAAAAAAGGTGGCCAATTTAAAGAAAGCGACGACATGATGGGAAATATGCTTTCCTCTTTGGGGTTGTCCTCCGAGGATATGGGCGATTTGCTTTCACAGCAGGATGATTTGATGGCTGCGGCAGGAGTGGATAACGAAAATTTTACAGGATACAAAGATAATGAAGTGATTAAGGTTCAGATGAACCCTAACAGCTATACCATTAAATCGAAATCTAACTTTAAAAGCGAAAGTATGGGCGGATTAAAGCCAGATAATGCTACATTTGGCACTTTTATTCCTGCCCCGCCAAGAACCCTTTCTGTGAAGCTTTTTTATGATACCATGCTTCTGGGAGATTATCTGGATAAAATTAAGGACGCAGGGAAAGGAGCTGTAAGCGCACTTTCTTCGGCAACGGATTTTATGAGTGCAGGCATGGGGTTGATGAAAGTATATCAAAAATTTAACGGTAAAGAGGACTTGCAAAAGCTATATTTGGAAAAGCTTTTATGCCTTACCCGTGTTCTTCAAGGAATTAATACACCGCCTTTGGTTTGTTTCAATTACGGTAGTGTAGATTTTGAGGGATATGTAAGGGATGTTAGCATTGAATATAAAAGATTTAATAAGGTTGGGGAAGTAATACGTGCAGAAGTTACCCTTTCTATTGAAGAATCTAACAGCTACTCGGACAAAGAGGCATCTTCAGCACAAGGCGAAGCGAAAACACCTAGCATTTCAAGTGACAGCAAGGCATTACCCAACAGCCCTATTTAAGGGAGGATGAGAACTTGGCAAAATATAAAATAAAAGATTTAGAAAAAAAATATGGCGGATTTACTGCACCTTGCTATGCCATTAAAATAAATGACAAGGAAATTGACCAAAAGTATTGCCACGGAGATTTGAAGGTGGAACTAACGGCAGATTATGAGTCAAGCAGTTGCGTTTTTCAAATTGCAAATGCCTTTTCTCCTGAAAGCAATAAAAAACTTAAGGTAAAGGATGATTTGAAAAGTTTGTTAAAAATAGGGAATAAGATAGAGCTACATATTGGTTACCGTACAGGCGGAGTTACACAGGTTTTTTCTGGCTATATTGATTCTATCTATGTGGACTACGATAAAGATGATGGAATTTTGTATACCATAGAAGCTTTAGATGGCAAGGGAATTATGATGAATAGTATTCGCTCTGAAACCAAAACAAGTATAAAAAAATTCAGCGAAGCGGTGGAAAACATCATAAAAAAATATTCTGCCGTAATTAAAATTGAAAGCAGTAAGCTAGATAAATCCGATAAAGAATTGAATATGCCCATAGAACAACACAATGAAAGTGACTATCATTTTGTAGTGCGTGTTGCAAAAAAAATGGATTACTGCTTTTTTATAGAAATAGGCGTTTTGGTTTTTATGCCCTTTAGCAAACTTTCTAAGGAACCTCTTTTTGAGTTTGATATTAATGATTACCTGTTGGAATTTAAAGTAATGACAACACTGAAAAATCAGGTTTCCAGTGTAACGGTAAGAGGAAATAACGAAAAAGACCCAACCAAGCCCTTTGAGGCAAAGGTAGAAAAATACAACAGTTTGGTAGATAGCGGAAAAGTTGAAGCCAAGGCGGCAAGGGTTATTTCAGAATATGTTACTAGAACAATTACAGACCCTTCTGTGGATTCTGTGGAGAAAGCTACACAACTGGCACAGGCAAAGCTCAACGAATTATCCTATCAATTATACAAGGGAAAGGTGAAAGTGATTGGAGTTCCAGAGGCAATGCCTGGGAAAGTGGTTAGCGTGTCTGGTTTTGGAGCAGAACTGGATAAAAAATACTATGTTTCCAAAGTGACACACAAGTTTAAGAATAATCGGTTTACTACAGAATGCGAGCTTGAGGTGAACAAAGCATGAGCATAACAAAATTAATGGGCTTTGATGATAACAATATGGGAAACTCCAGATTTTTTGGCGTTACGGTTGGTATTGTTACAGATATAGAAGACCCTGAAAAGCTAGGGCGAATCAAGGTGAAGTTATTGAACCGTGATACTTCGGAGTATGAAACAGATTTTATACGTATTGTTACCCCAATGACAGGGAAACAATGGGGTATGTTTTTCTTCCCTGAAATAGGGGATGAAGTTTTGGTTGCTTTCAGCGATGGAGATATTGTTAGACCTTATGTAATTGGCTCTCTTTGGAACCAAAATTATAAGCCGCCTGTGGAAATTAAAGATAAGAAAAATACTATACGGAAAATTAAAACCAAAAACGGACACGAGATTATATTTAAAGACGAAGATGACAAGGATTCCATTGAGATTAAAACCCCAAAACTCCTTACAATTTCCTTAGAAGATGAAAAGGAAGTAATTAACATTAAAGATAAATCGGGAAAAAACCTTGTGCAAATAGATTCAAAAAACGGAATTGTTAATGTTACGGCAGAGAAAAAAATTGTTATCAATTCGGGCAATTCTACAATGAAATTAGATGGAAGCGGAAACAGTGTTTCTATTGAAAGCAGTCAATCCTTAAAACTGAAATCTCAGCAAATTTCTATTGAAGCCAAGAGTATGCTGGATATTAAGGCATCAAGCAATATCAACATTAAATCGGATGGGCCATTAAACTTAAAGGGTGCAGTAGTTAAGGCAAACTAGGAGGGGTTTTTATGGAAAGGGGCTGGAATTTTCCTGTTATGGTAGATCCTAAAACAGGAAAAATAAAGGTTACGGATATAAAAAGTGATATTCGTCAGTCTATCATGATTCTTCTAAGCACAGTGCCAGGAGAAAGGCTCTTGCACAGGGATTATGGCTGTAATTTATACAGATTTATGTTTGAACCCATTACCTATGAACTAGTTAAGGCAATACGTGAAGAGGTACTTAGAAGCATTATTAAATGGGAAAAACGTGTATACAATGTGGATGTTGGTATACTGCATGATGTAGGGGATGACAGCAGACTGGTAATTACCATAAGCTATATCATTCCTGAAATAAGAGAAGCGGACAATATTAATTACGTATTCAGTTTACTAGAACACTAAAAAATATGGATGAACTATTACCAGGAACCAAGATTTATAAAAATGAGTGCCAAAAAAGAGGTGAGCACATGGAATTTCCCATAATAGATAAAAGAACAAAAGAGGATATTTATAGGCAGATTATTCAGCTTGCCCAAAGCTATGTTCCTGAGTGGAGTACGGAATATGCAGACGAGGACCCTGGGCATATACTTACAAAAATGTTTGCCCAAATGTTTGAAGAAACATTGCAACGCTATAATAAAATTCCTTATAAAAACTTGATTTACTTTTTGAACTTAATTGGGGCAGATATTCTTCCATGTATTTCCTCTAAGGGTTTTGTCACCATCAAAATGAATGAGGGAACGGATGTAGGTGTTGAAATTCATAAAGGCACGGCTGTTTATGGGCAGGATGCGGAAAACCAGAGAGTTACTTTTGAAATAAGGGATGATTTACTGGCTGTAGATAACTATGTGAAGGAAATTTACAGCGTAAGTACTCAGTTAAACAAAATTGTAAAGGAATATGATTATTCCGATGAAAAGTATTTCCAAGGGTTTAGGCTGTTTGATTTTTATGGCAGTGAAAATTTACAAAAATATGCTTTTTTTCTATGTAGTGACGAGGTTTTTTTTGTAGAAGCTGGAGGTATGATTGTATTAACAGTTTTGCATAGCCAAAAGCCTTATTCTCAGGAAAGAACCGCACAGCTTTTGGCAAATGAGGAAGTGGCAGTATGGGAATATTTAACGGAGGATGGTTGGAAACCTATCTATAATAAAAAGGCAGTGAGCAACCAAATTCATCTTTCTATTGAGGAGGAAATTGCTTTTACAGAATGCTTTGAAGAAGCTAGCCGATGGCTTCGCTGTAGTATATTAGCTCCCAATGAGTATGAAGATATTTCCTTTACAGGCTTTCATGTATCTTCTGCGTCTTGTGGAATTTCTCCAGATAGCCTTTATCATAATGACATTTCCCTTGCAAAAAAAAATTTTACGCCATTTGGAGAAAAATTCAGTGTTTATGACGATTTTTATATTAACTGCAATCAAGCATTCACCAAGCGGGGGGCATGGGTAAATCTTACCTTTTCTTTTGGAGAGATGGAGGAGTTTGCAGAGGAAGTTGTTGACCCAAAGGAAATAAAGTGGAAGCCTTTAATTCGAGAAGAGGAAGTAAAAGAACCTGAAAAGCAGGATATTCATATTCAAAAGGTGCTTTGGGAATACTGGAATGGAAACGGCTGGGCAAGGCTTTTTGAGGATAACCGCTATGAAGATTTTTTCAAGAATACAGATAATCAGGTAAAAACATTTAGTTTTTACTGCCCTAAGGATATGGATACTGCCTTTGTTGGAGCAGATTACGGAATGTGGATTCGGGCAAGGATTTTATTAGTAAACAATGCCTTTCATGTTGGCGGACGCTATAAGGCCCCTTTTGTGAAAGAAGTTCTTGCAGAGTATAGCTATAAAAATGATTCGGTTTGTGTGGATGGAATTTTTGTTCAAAAGGATATGAAGGTATCTTTTTTCCAAGGGCTTAATAATCAGGAAATTCAAATGTCTGGAATGGGAAAAGAGGAGTATCCTGCTGTATATTTGTCCCTTGCCAAGGCAATGAAGGGTGGCCCAATTAAGCTTTATTTTATGAAGCAGGGCATAAGTTTATCCAAGCTACCATCTTTAAAATGGGAATATTGGGGTAGCGTAAATGGAGTTTCAAAGTGGAACGAACTGAAAATACAGGATGAGACGTTATGTTTCCAAAAAAGCGGCATTGTAACCTTTTTGTGTAAGGATAACTTTCGTCCCAAAACCTTATTTGGCAAGGAAAGCTTTTGGATACGTCTGGTTAATATAGATAAGAAGTATGATAGCGTTGGAGATAAAGACAGAGAGTTACTGCCCAAGCTAAAAGGTATTTACTTTAACACCGTTGGCATAGAGCAGAAGGAAAAAATGAACACCGAATATTTTTATTTGGAAAAGGATGAACCCAATAAGAAATGTCACTTAAGTACGCCAAATATTCTTTCTTTAAATGTATGGGTGGACGAGGCAGAAACCTTAATTGGTGAAGATAGATATAGCTTTAAACAAGGTGAAAAAAGCAATATTTTTACAGAGGAAGATGAAAAGGGACTACTTACGGAATACTGGGTTCTATGGAAAAGAGTGAAAGATTTAGCGGAGTTTGGCCCAGAAGACCCAGTATATGTGCTGGATGAGGAAAACAACTTCATTCAGTTTGGAGATGGGATTCATGGAAAAATACCTTATGCCAGAGATAAGGAGAGCATTAAGGTGGAATATACAGTTTCTGTTGGCGCTAAGGGAAATTTTGCACCATTTCAGATAGAAGGTTTTTCTGATGCAGTACCTTTTGTGGATAGTGTTAAAAATTTGGAAGCGATTTGCGGGGGTTGTAACAGAGAAAAACTGAATGAAGCAGTGAAACGTTGCGTGGGTATATTAAAGCACCAAAACAAGGTGGTTTCTCAAGAGGATTTTTCTGTGATAGCAAAGCAGGCAGACAGAAATATTGTAGATGTGAAAACAGCGACTGGTGTAAACGCAAATGGTCAATTCGCTCATGGCACGATTGTTGTGGGCATTCTACCTCTTGTTGTGAATGGTCCAGACAGTTATTTTGAGGAAATTAAAAAGAATGTGAACGCCCAGTTTGCCATGAAAGCACCGGCAGTTTTAACCATAGGCAACAAGATACAAATAATAGAAGCACAGTATATAGAGTATTGTGTGCATATTGAGGTTTCTGTTAAAAGTTACAATCATTATCAGCAGGTTTATAAGGAAATGGAAACCAAGCTAGAAAAATATTTAAACCCCATTACAGGCAATTTTGATGGGAAAGGCTTTAAAATGGGTAATTTGCCCAACAAAATGAAGTTATATAACTACATAAAAAATATAGATAACATGGTAGAAATACAGCGGCTTTATATTTTCTGTTACGAAAAGAAGAGAGGAAGCAGAAAAGAAATAGACTATGATGATATTTTTTCATTACCTTTTGCAGTACCAATAAATGGAACTCACGAAATTGAAATTAGTATGATATAGAAGGAGATGCCTATGCTGCCTTTGCCAAATTTAAACGACCAAGAACTAAATAGCATTGTAGAAACTATAATGAACCGCATGAATCAATATGGTAGCGGGTGGGAGGACAGGAATGTTCATGACCCAGGCGTTACCTTTGTGGAGCTTTTGGCAGCAATTAAGGTGGAACAGCAAAAAGATATTGATAAAATCGGTACAAGAAATTTAATGAAGTTTCTGAAACTTATGAATATTGTACCCCAAAAAAATAGTTGTGCCGTAACCGAGGTAGCCCTAGTTCCTGAGGAGGACAGGGTGATTCCAAGGGGCACAAAAATCATTTTAGACGATTTGATTTTTGAAACAGACCAAACAAGAAAAATATATGCAAACAGCATTTGTTTTACAGGCAATGGCCGTCAGCTTTATCCCTATAATCCTTATGACTTAGACCGGAGTATGGTGGTTTTTGAAGAAAGGGAGGAAAACAAGGTTTTTTATATTGGTTTTCAAAAACCTCTTTCGAAAGATTCTATTCAGCTTTACTTTCAGTTACGAGAGGAAATAGGGCGTAATCCTGTAGATGGTTGGGAAAGTTTTTATCCTCTTTCTGAAATAATGTGGGAATATTACGGAACAGAAAATGGAAATTTGGGATGGTATGAAATGGAAGTGCTTTCTGATGAAACCTATGGATTGTTATTTTCAGGAAGTATATGCCTTTCCTTTCCAGGTGAAATGAATGAGTTTGAAGGCGAAAAAGACAAAACGGCATTTTTTATAAGGGCAGTGAGCAAAAAATATGGCTATGAACAGCCACCCAAGCTTTCTTTTATTATGCTGAATAGCCTTACGTTTTCCCAAAAGGAAAGCTTATGTGAAACCATTGACGTTACCTATCAAGAGTTTGAAAAAAATGAAATGAGATTTTGGTCGGCATTGGCCTATGAAAACCAGCATCAGCTTTATATTAAGGATAAAAATTATTTTCATAGGGCAGAGGATATTGGGATTTTGTATGTTTTAAAGGAACATGAGGATGGCTCCATTCAACTGGGAACCTCGGAGAGGGCAAGGTTGTTTAAAAATTTTGAAGGTTGCCACAAAGATGATGTGGTTTTTCGCTTGGTTATTTATAGTAATGAGTTTTATAACAAGAGAATAATTGGCTCAAGCGATGCTACGGCAAATCAGGAATTTGAAATTCAAGGGGTTCAGAATATTTTATATGACTCTTTTGAAATTATGGTGAAATCCCAAGAGGGTTGGCAAATATGGAATAAAGCAGAAACATTAGACAGCTGTGAAAGGGACGAGCAATGCTATATTTTCAATGAACAAAATGGAGTCATTGGTTTTGGAGATAACATTACAGGAAAAGTACCATATTGGGGCAGGGATAATATTTGCATTACGTCTTGTGCTGTAACAAAAGCAGAAAAAGGATGGGTGAAAGCCTTTACATTGGACGAGTTTCAGCAAAAGGAACGCTTTGGCAATATTAAAATTTTTCATTATAGAAGTGCAAGAGGTGGTAGTAAAGGAGATAGTACAGAAAAATTAATCAAAAAATTGCGTAGTAGTGTCAACGAAACACGGCGTGCAGTTAATGTTACAGATTACAAGGAGATTGCTACAAAAACACCAGGGTTAAAGCTTGGTCAGGTTACAGTGATTCCTTTATACAAACCAGGCATGAGGGGATACCCCGAAATAAAGGCTGAAAATGCCATAACCCTTGTGGTTGAGCCCTATTGTAGGGTAAAAACCAAGGAGACACTAGAGGGCTATGTAGAAAATGTAAGAAGATATGTAAGTAAATTTAAGCTTATTACTACAAGGCTTTATGTTACGGTTCCTGTTTATATTCCAATTGATATCTTTGGTGAAATAAGGGTGAACACCAAAGGGGAAAACACCGCTAACCTTGTGGATAAAACCTTAAGAGATTATATTGACAATCTACAACAGAATATGCTGGGAGTAACCATATATTACGGAACGATTTATAATTTATTAGAATCATTGGAATGCACCCAGTTTATAAAGTATTTACAGTTGGATTTTCCAGTGGAAATTGTTACAAAAAATGCATTCGGAGATATACAAATACCTCCCCATGCAAGAGTATTTATACGAAGTAATCAAATAATGCTTTCATAGGGAGAAGGAATGAATTTTGAGCAGAAAAAGATTTGTTTATAATGAAGAGCTATGGAATTCTGGCATATTTCATGGCTGTACCTATGAGAAAGGGTGTCTGAAGGCTATTCCAGAGGAATTAGGAGAAAGTGCCCAAAAGGCGGTATATATCTCTACTGCCTTAGATAGTGGGGAAAAGGAAACTGTATGGAGTAGGCTTAAAATCAACTTTACTGCTCCTGGTGAAAGCTATATTACAGTATCCTATTTTTCTTCTGACGAAAAGGAAGTTTACCTAGAAGATGAGAAAATCAACCTCGAAGAGTTTATAGAGGATTTTTCTGTTCACATAACAGAAAAGCTTTATTACTTGGACAAATTATGGATAAAAATAGAAAAAAACACGGAAGATATGCTTTTGCATAGTGCAAAGGGAAGATATTTGTGGTTTAAAATTGAAATGGTGACATTTGATAATAAAAGCACAGAAATTCGTGACCTTGAGATAGAATTTCCGTTGGAATCCATTATAGAATATCTGCCAGCATTTTATAGAGAAAATAAGGAAAATTTCCAATTTTTAAGTAGGTTTTTGGGACTGTACCAATCTTTAATTTATGATTTACAGCATGAAATTGATAATGTATCTAAATATTTTGATATAGATTTTACAGACAGAGAGTTTTTGCTTTGGCTTTCGAAATGGGTAGGAATAGAATACCCCCTTATATGGGAGGAAGAAAAGTTTAAAGCCTTTGTAAAAAACAGCTTTGCATTCTATCAAAAAAAAGGAACAAAAGAGTGTATGGAACAGGTTTTGACGTTATATTTGGGCAATACACCTAAAATATTAGAAACCTATAAAATATTAGAGTTTTACGAAGGAAGAACCTATGATGATGATGCAAAAAGATTATATTCCGATGATATCTATTCATTCTTTGTATTTGTGGAAGACAGTTGGATTAAAAATACCGAAAGCCTTCAAAATGTGAAAAAAATAGTAGAGTCTTTTAAACCAGCATATACCAATGCAAATTTGGTGGTGCTAAAGCCCGCTATGATTTTAGGGGAATATACGTATTTGGGCGTAAATAGCTGTCTTGGTGAAAGCTCTCGAATGGAAATAAACGATAATTTTGCAATGCCCTTTGACTCTATAATCTGTAATTAGGAGGATTTACATGAAAAATAAAAAATATTATCCTTTTGAAAGAAATAATTACTTTTACGGCAAGCTTTTAACAGTACGTGATTTTGAGGATGAGCAAAAATATGTGAACGATAAAAGACGAATGCAAAACTATTTAACAAAGGGTGCTGGTGTTGTTTGCGGTTTAAACACCATTGTTCTAGATGATAAAACCATTTCCATTGAAGCTGGTATGGCATTGGATTATCAGGGCAGGGAAATTGTTATGGAGGAAAGTGTAACCAAAAAGCTGAATGTAATAGACGGGTTTTATGAAATTGAAGATACCGATAACGTGTATCTTTGCATTGACTATAATGAAGAAAATAAGGAACTGATGCACTCCATTGCAGGCAATCCACAGGAGCAGGGGAATAATTATAACAGAATTGCAGAAGGGTACAAAATTTATTTAACAAGCTATGTCAACGAAAATACAATTTTTTCTATGGACAGGCTTAAAAATTATACAAAAGTAATATTTGAGAAAAAGGGTCTAAAAATTACGCAAAAAGTACCTGCTTATGTAAAGGGTGGGCAAGATTTTGAAATAACGGTGCAGGTAGAAAAAACCAATTTGCCAAGGGCGGTGGAACTGGACTATATTATAGAATCTGATTACATAAAGGCAGTGGATGGCAGTAATCTTCGAGTTTATTATTGTGATGATGATATCACTGCTTATAAAAAGACGGAAATTAAATTGCACGCTGTTGCAAAAGATGTGGAAGATGCAGATGTAATTTTAACAGTGAATCCTTTGGAAAGCAGAATTTCCATTGGTTCTGAAAAAGAAGCAGTAGAGGAACAGCAGAAAATGTTTATGAAAATAACCAAAGACAGTCGGAATGAAGCTGTTATTTCACGTTATTTAAAGAAACATTTTGATGATGTGCTGAACTTGAATGCAGAAAACAGCATTTATCTTGCTAAGTTTAGAATTATTAAAAGAGGCAGTGATTATTCTATTGTTGATTTTGAAAGGTTACCTTTTAAACAGTATGTGCTTAGTAACAGCATGCTGTATTTGCTGATGGAGGAAGAAAAAAACAGTATTGCAAAAAGAGAAAAAGAAGCCATAGCAGTTCCACTAAAAAAGGAAACAAAGGAACTGCCTAAAGAAGAAAAAAAGATGGTTAACGGAAAAGAAACTATTTACATAGATTTAAAATGTAAAAATAAAGTTTATTTCAGTGATGAAATTGCCCATGGCCTTGGGCAGGGCAATGTGCTTATTTCTACTGCTGTGGAGGAGAAAGCCGAGGGAAATGGTATCTACGACCAAGACAAAGCATTTTTTGGAGATATGAGTATTCTTTCGGGAAGTATGTTTGACAGCTATCTTCCAAAAGTCAGCGTGGCGGTAATATCTTATCCTCAAAAGGGAACATTCCGCATTGTAGTAAAGTGCCTAGAGGATTCGGAGTATACCTCTGTGGGTATTCAGTGGTGGGCAGTAAAGAATGAAAGTACCAAAATAAATAATCCAACTGAAGTAAGCGGAGTTACCATTTCCATCGTTCCTGATACTATAAAAATTGCCCCAAGGGAAAAATTTAAATTCAGTGCTCAGGTAAATGGAACTGACAACCAAGAATGCAGATGGTTTGTTACCGAAGAAAAAGGCGGACAAATAGATATTCATGGAGTATATGAAGCCCCTACCCAAGAGGGTGTATATGAGATTACGGTAGAAAGTGTTAAATATCCCAATAAAAAAGCTACAGCCTTTGTTGTGGTAAAGCAAAGATAGCCTTCGTGGATGGGAAGGAGGAAGAAAGGTGCAGAATTCAAGGCTTGTACAAAAGTACACAGTGCTAAAGGTATTGTGTTCTGACAACAGAATTAACTGCTATATAGCCCAAAGAAATGAGGGCGAACGGGACAAATATGTTCTTATTAACGAAATTTGCCAAAGAGAAATCATTAATCAATATATTTCACAGGTAATCACGTTTCCAGACTGTGGTTTAACAGATTTTGTTGAGTATTTTACAGAAGATTCTAAGCTTTATGTGGTGTTTTGTTATACAGAAGGTATGAATTTAAAAAAGGTATTAACCTCACAGAAGTTGCCCTTTGAATTTAGGGCTCTTTTAGGACAAAAAATACTGCATACCCTTATGGAAAACGGAAGCTTTCCCAATGTACTAAAAGCCAATGTTTTGCAATGGGAAAATATTTTGTTTAATGATAATGTAGTTGGGTTCAACTATCGTTTTTTTGCTGATGAAGCAGATAAAAGCCAAAATAGTGCGGTTTATAACTATTTTAAAATAATCATGTATCAGCTTTTTAGGGAAGAAGAAATAGAAAAAAATCCCAAATTAAAGATTATAGTGGAAAAGTGTGAAAAGGATATTTATCATTCCTTTGGAGAAGTACTGAAAGATTTGCAGGATGTTTTAGTATCAATAGATAAAGATAAGGATTTAAAAACCATTGCAGAGGAAAAGAAAAAAAAGCTACAAGCAATTTTTTCTAAAGCCATGGTGGTTTTAGTTGCTGTTGCAGTAGGAATTGTAACATATGAACGATTTCTTGAGGATAATAAAGAAACCACTGTATATAATGAAGTGGATAAAATAGGGACAGTAGATGTTATTGAAAAAAAGGAACTGCCCATTTCTGAGGATAATGTTTTTATTCCTGCCAATTCTGAGGAAGAAACAGAGGAAATTTTGCCAGAAACAAGCCCTGAGGAAAAGGATGAAAAGGAAAGTGTGAAGGAAGCGGCTGAAAGTCCAAAAGATGATGAAGAAATAGAAAAGCCGATAGAAGACAGCAACAATGCTGCAAAAGAGGAAAGCCAACCACAGCCAGAATACAAAATCCACTACGTAACAAATAACGAGAACCTAACAAAAATTGTAAGACAGGAATATGGTTCGGACGATATGCTGAAAACCGTTATGGAGTTTAACGGTATCACCAATGGGAATATCATTCGAGTTGGACAGCAGATTAAGCTACCCATTATAAAAGAGGACGAATAGAAGGGATTTAGGAATGAGGGGGTGAAATTTTGAGGAAAAAAACAATTATAATGCTTTGTTTTAGCCTTCTTGTGGCATATTTCATTGGTATGTCCCTAAGGACTTCAAAAATTGAAATCATTGATACCTGCGTAGTAGGTGAAAATAATCTCTTCTATTATCTTGAGGGTGGCTATGACCTTTATGTGCTGAATATGAGCGGAGAAATACAACAGCATAAGAAGCTTCCCGATAAAAGAGGGGACAATTTTCTTAGCTATATCAATATCAATACCGATGAAGAAGGAAATATCTATTTCATTGTATCAGAGAAAAATAGAAACGGTGAAGTGCTAAGGGAATGGGTACAGGTTTACAATAAAAGAGGGAAGGAATTGAAAAAGATTCTTTCTACCGATTATGAATTACAAGGAGACATAATTTTCACCCAACAAATGGTTAACGATGTATTGCATATTTTTATAACGAATGATAATACAAACACTCTTACATTAAAGCAATATAACCCCACAACGGAAGAATTTAAGGAAATGGCATTTGAATTTGAACAGATGCCTAAGTTTAGTTGGATAAAATATTCAAATAAAAACAGCATTTATTATACAACGGATGAGGGAGGCTTATACTGTCTTTATAACTACAGAACAAAAGTATATAACAAGGAAATTAATCTGGAGACAAAGGGAATTGAGAAATCAATACCTGGCAATTTAAGCTCGGACACAGAGGGGAATATTTACTATTACGATGTTTGTACTCCAAGTTTTGTAAAATACAATGAGAAAACAGATGATTTGGAAAGAATTTTTTCAGGGGATGATGTCATTTACGGAGAGTATTCCTTCAATGAGTTGTGTAACTTAAAAATGATTGGGGATAAGCTACTTTCGTATTCTAATACATATAAGAATAATGAAAATTTTATTATTGTTCAAGATGGCAATGAAGTAAATAAGATTGGGGAACGCTGCATAAAGCCAATCCGGTTTATTTTGCTAGTTGCTATTTTAACAGCGGTTGTGTTTGGCATATTGTATGGTATTTATTATTTGGCAAAAAAAGCATTTCAAACAAAAAGCATACTTTTAAAGCAAATATTTGCAGCAGTGCCATTATTGGCACTAGGAACTTTTATCATTGCAAATTATATCCATGACCGCTATCTGAAAATCATCATTAATGAAGCGGATTTTCAAATGTATTCTCTTAGTGCCAATATTAGTAATAATCTAGATGCGGAAATATTGAAAGATATGGATATTCCTGTGGATTTAAATGACCCTTATTTTGAAAAGCTGGATAAAAGTGCGGATATTAGTGTGGATAAATTTTATTCCTTTATGCCAGATGCAATACGAAAGGACTTTTATTATGCCGTGTATCTTTTTAAGGACGGAGACACTTATTTGATTTATAGTGCAGATGGCAGTTCAAGTAACCACTTTAAGGGTATTCATGAATATTTCATAGAGTCCAATACAAAAAAAATTAAAGACTTTAGTTCTGAATCTTCCGATGGCAACCTGAGCTTTTCTCAGATAGAACAAGAAGGTGGTCAGTGGAGATATTGCAACAATTACATATTAGACAAAAATGGTAACAAGGTAGGAAAGGTTGAAGTTGGTATTGATTTTGTGGAATTTGAAACAGAAGTAAGTAAACTATTTTACCACTTTACCATTAGTATTGTTGTACTAATGTCTGTTATTTTAATTATTTTGGTTTTAATGCTGAAAAAAACTTTGCATGGGCTTAAAAAGTTGAAGCAAGGTGTAGCAGAAATTGCAGATGCTAACTGGGATACAGTGGTAGATATTAATTCCAGGGATGAATTAGAGGATATAGGAAATGCGTTTAACAAAATGACAAGAAAAATGAAAAGCTATTTCGATTCCATTGAAAGCTTAAGCGTTGCCTATGAAAAATTTGTTCCAAAGGAAATGTTCCATATTTTACAAAAAGGAAATATACTGGACGTAAAACCAGGGGATTATGTTATTAAAGAAATGAATGTAATATCTATATCCACTAGGGATTTTTATAGTATCAGCGAAGAAATGACAACAGAGGAAAACTTCAACTTTGTAAATACAATTTATGCTACACTAGCACAGGTAATACGCCGTGAGGGCGGTTTAGTGGAGGACTACCATGGGGGAGGGTTAAAGGCGGTTTTTGACAGCCCTGCCGATACCTGTTTAAATGTTGTGTTGGAAATTTTGGAAAGACTTCGTACCCTCAAGAACAGAAACGTTGGTTTAAATACTGTTGTTCAAAGCGGGGAGATTATGTTCGGTGTTGTTGGCAATAAATTGGGGCTGGATACAGCGGCGGCTTCCGAGGTGTTAAATTATACACCATTATTGGAATCCCTTGCTTTTTCCAATAACATTGGACTGCTGATTACACAGTCTACTTATAACAGAATTGTGAATAAAGACAGATATCACTGCCGCTATATTGGAAAAATTAAGGATAGAAAAACCCATGGAAGATTAGTGGATTTATATGATGTAATAGACGCTTATCCTTTTGAAGAACGACAGAATAAAAAAATGACAAAGGATTTATTTGAAGCAGGCGTTAAATATTATGTCGAGGGGCAGCATTCTGAGGCAAGAAAATATTTTATTGACGTGATACGAATGGATAAAAATGATAAGCTGGCACAAACATATATTTTTCTGTGTGATAAATACATTGACGAACTTCCAAGCTCTTGGGAAGGATATTTGGATTGCTAAGTGTTGCTATAAGTAATACTTTATGGAAGCATGAATCTTAAGGTGAGGTGGATTGAATAATGAATATAATGAATATGTTTAAGAAAAGTGTAGAATCCTCCATTACACTTTATGAGAATATGCTTAGAGGCAAGCTGAATAAATTAAAAAACTATACTAGGAAAATAAATGCAAAAATAAGGAAATCTTTTCAAAAAGCAATGAGTTTTATCTTTGGGAAACCGTCTTCCTTAAAGGATTACTTTAAGATGAATGAATGGTATGTTTCCAAACGGTTTTTAGCGAAATTGCTATTTACCCTTGTTTTAGCAGGTTTTATTTTTTCAAAAGTAGTGTTCCCGTTTTTGGAGGGAAGAGTGTGGCCAGCTTCGGTTGTGGTTAATAGTAGCAAATTCCATGAAACCACGGGTAAGGCAAAGGTTTATACCAAAGATGGTGAATTACTCTATAAAGGAAAACTGAATGAAGGCTTGGCAGAAGGCACAGGTGAAGTTTATGAACAAGACAGTTTGATTTATAAGGGGGAACTTTCCAATAATTTATATAATGGCACTGGAACACTATATAAAAATGGTCATGTGAGGTATAAGGGAGAATTTAAGGACAACCTTTATGACGGAGAAGGTGTACTGTATTATGAAAATGGTAATATTCAGTTTAGCGGTACCTTTGAACAGGGTAGTTACAAAAAAGGAACAGAATATTACGCAAATGGAGTAAGAAAATATAGCGGAGAATACATAGACGGTATGTATAACGGAATTGCTACTCTTTATGACAGCTCTAAGGAAAACAAGCTTCTTTACAGCGGCGAATTTAGAAGTGGAATGAAAAATGGTAGTGGCAAGCTGTATGAAGGCGGGAAGATGCTTTATGATGGCACTTTTGTAAATAATGTTTACGAGGGTCAGGGTAAGTTGTATAGAAATGGCAGGATAAGATACAACGGTAACTTTGCCTTTGGTGAAATGAACGGCTTTGGTGTATTATATTCTCTTGCCACAGGCAGGGTTATTTATGAGGGAAATTTTCAAAATGGCGTTTTTCAGCAGGCTGGGAAACGTTATGACGAAAATACAGGTAGAGTTGTTTATGAAGGAAATTTTTCAAAGGGTGTCTATGACGGTACTGGTGTATTATACAGCAACAGCGGTATACAGTTATATACAGGAAAGTTCTTTGAAGGACAAATTGACTATATGCAACTGTGCAATTCGGATTTGGATGCTATCCGTACTGCTTTTGGCAAAGAAGATGAAACAAAATTGTTTGAAAACAGCTTCTTTTTGGTATATAAACAGCTTTCTGTTGTATTTGAATTTGACTTTGCCGATGGAGAGAGCGTTCCTCAGTTAAGAAACATGAAGTTTTTTGGAGAACAAAACATTAACGGTATTGCAAACGGTGAAAATTTGAAGGATTTAACAAAGACATTTGAAAAAGACAGCTTTACCTCTTATGAATTTGTTGTTATGGAAGAAGAAGCGTATTTATCCCAATTTACAAACAGGAATTTTAGTCTGGGTGATGTGATTTACTGTACAAAATACAATTTTGATGATTATTATATTAGAATGTATTCAAGTTCTCCAGAGGGGGAAATATGGTATTTTGAAATTGGGGTGATATAATGAGGTTTAAAAAATTTTGCTGTGTTTTTATAACGCTGATGTTTTTGTTTCAAACGGTTTCTATTTTCGGTGCCTCTACATTAGACATAGAAACAGCAAAAAAACTGGCGGTGGAAACCAGCAGTGATTTGCAGAATGTGAAGATTGATAGAATTAAAAAGCAGATAGAGTTACAACAGGCAAAGGATGGAATTAGGGATACACGAAAAAAAGATTCTACCATTCGATTTTCCCTGCTTATCAATATCGAATTTCCTACAGGACATGGTATGCCCAAGGAAATAGAACTGATTATGAAAGTACCTCGAATTCAGAATGAAATTACAGTGCTGAAGAAGCAGGAGCCTTATGAAACCTTAAAGGCACAAACCAATGCAGAGCAGGCATATTATGATGTTTTGTTAGAACAGCACAATTTAGGTGATATTGAGGACCGCTTGGCAGATACCAAACAGGTTTTAACTGATGTTGAGGCAAAATATAAAATGGGTAAAGGGAAAAAAACTGACGTAGATTTTGTGGAAACCCAACTGAAAGATTTAGAAACTGCACAGCAGAAGTCCGCTGCTAATTTAGATGTGAAGCTGAAAAAATTAGGTAGTTTGGTAGGCAAAGAGGTAAGGTATGGATACCAATTTCCTGAGTATTTTCCTGAAATTAATCTGGAAAGAAGCCAGCTGACAACCATTACAGAATATGCCAAGGCAAATGATTTTGAACTTTTTAAAACAATACAGGCAAGAAAGTTGGCAGAGAGGGATACAGAAGAAATACTGCAAATTTATAAATCTAAATATGGGCAATACATTCAAGATATTGAGGCTTACATAAGATATAACGAGGGTAAGACCATGGATTATGATGAGTTTATTCGAATGCATAATCATGCCTTAACCAGAATTGATAGCCCTTGGCAAGGAAACTATATCATAAATCTTTTGTTTTTCAAAATTTATATTCCAAAAGAATGGTTTAAAGGGGAGTATTCGGGTACAAGGTATATGGAGGACCAGAAATATGCGTTGTTTGTATCCTTGACAGAAAGAGATAAGGCAAGAAAGGCGGAAAAAGATGCTATCGCTGCCCTAGAGGATACCATATATAATGCATACAGCAATTTAAAGCAAATGGAAAGTGCTTACAGTACCGCAAAGGAAAGCCTAGATACTGCCAAAAAGGATTATGAAGAACAGATAAAGCAGAATAAAATGGGGTTAGTTGCCTTCGCTGATTTGGAATCCTCCAGACAGGCGTTTTATACAAAGCAAAATGGTTTGTATGAAATGAAAATGGAATATGCCAAGGCGTTAAGCAACTTTAACCTTACAACAAGCGGATACATTACCCATCTTTTAAGTGGTGGCAGCTTTAGCAGTGATACCCTTAAGGCAGGAGATACATTCTTGGAAGCACCTACATGGTATATCAATAACAGCCTAACTCAGTATAATTTTGAGTTTGGCGTGAAGGTACCTTCCGATTATGGAGTGGAGGAGTATCAGCTTTTCTATCAGGATATGCCTGTTGGAGATAAGATTAAAATTGGGAATACCTTGATGCATTTGCCACTTACCTATGGAGAATCTACTTTAATGGAGGTAAGATTCTACCACGAGGGAGAATTAAAGTACAAGGCAACTTTTGACGGCGGACAGTACGAAGGGGAGCTTACCATGGTACAGGTCTCTGAAAATGAGCCAGAACCCAATTCACAAGAGAAGAAAGAAGAAATAAAAAGTAAGGACAATATTGGAACATGGCATATTTCTCAAGCAGATACCCTTAGAAATAATTTCTCGGTGAATACAGATGAAAGAGTCAATTATACGGAGTATGAAGTTTTTCTTGGGGAAAATTCTTTAGGAAAGGCAACGAAAAACGGTAGTATCACTACGTTAACTCTATATTTTAGCGATAAGGAAAAAATGTTAATTCGGTTCTATAAAGATGGTAAAGAGGTGCAGTCTGCAACAGTGCAAAGCGGGAACGACAGCGGAGAAATTTATGCTTCGTAGGGAGGTGAAGATTTGTGAAAAAAATAAAAATGTTAGTGTGTTTATGGTTCGTTTGTACGATTTTTTCGACCACTATTGCCTTTGGTGCAGAAAGACCAACAGCAGACCAGTTCCCCGATAAAACTATTATTATCGGAACTCATGCCATTGTTTTGGATGCACTCACCCAAGAAGTATTGTCCGTTGCTACACAATCAGCAACGGACAGCGGTCAGAATAAGATTTACTTCAAGTCAGATATCAACAAGGGCACATGGTACGATATCAGTGATAGTGACAACGTTTTACAAATTTCTGTAACAACGGATAACATTGTGACCAATGCACAAATTAATTCCGTTCCCCTAACCCATTACACAAAGATAACGGGCGAAACCATAGACCTTACTACAGGAGAAACTGTACCTGTTTCGGACTTTTTTGACTTCAGCGACCCTTCCAAATTTCCTGAAATGGAAGAGGTGGTACAGCAAAAGGGGATACAGAATTCCTTGAAGGAGAACATAACAGGAGATAAAGACGAAAAAAAAGAGAAAGAAAAACTGTATGCAAGCAAATTAAGCAGTATAGACCGGGCACTTGCAAAAATTACAGATAGCCGTATAGACGAATACACCAAAACCATTAACAGCATGGAAGATATGATTGCCTCGATGCAAAAAGATGGCACAGCTTCCGCTGAAAGTATTGCGGCGGCAGTTGAGCAAAAAATGAACGCTGAGAAGGAAAGAAAAGCTTTATGCTATCAGTTGGAAATTGACAGGCTGAATGAGGAAACCAAAAAACTAGACTATGAAAAGTGTCAAGATTTAATTAATACCTATGCCACGGCAATTACCAATATGCAGGGTGCATTGGCAGAAATAGGGGCTTCCGCTAAGGAGGAAGGCGACGAAAACAGTAATACAACGCAAAATCCACTAGAGGCCCTGGAGGAGCAATATGCAAAGGCAATGCAACAGGCAGCAATGAACAATGATACTTCGGCAATGCAGCAGGCGATAGATAACATTGCGGCAGTAAAAAATTTAAAAAGTGGGAATGAAAATATCTCCCAAGAGGAAAAGAAAAAGCAGTTAGCTATTTTACAGCAGGCGAAACAAATGGCTATGAGTAGCGTCCGGGAAAGCATTCATAATGCTAACAACAGTGAGGAACTAAAAAATGCTAAGGCAGACAATTCTTCACAGGCGACACTTGATAAAATACGTGAGGATATTGCTCAAGATGTTGCAAACGCTTTATCCAATTTAGTTTCTATGGATGAACGAATGATAGACAGATTGGAAACAGCAAAAGAAAAGGATGACGTCTTGGCAAGTACAGAGGCTCTTTTTAAAGATGCTGTAAATAGCATCAATGCAGAATTAAAAGCCCCTTTGTCAAAAGCCATTTCTTCAAAGCAGACGGAGGTTGAGGAAAAACGTCTAGAGATAAAACTTTCTGCCAACGACGAGTATCAGCAGTTAAAACAGCAGGTGGAAAACAGCCAAAAGGAATTGGCAAAGATGTATGAGAATTATATGGACGCAGTTGAGAAGGGCGAAATGGCCAAGGCGTCACAATTAAAGGGACAGATTGAAAAAGATACAGATGTAAAAACAAAAAATGAAGAAAAAATGCAGAGTATTGCAGAGGGTATAAAAAATGGAAGTATCCCAGTTGACTTGTCCGATACTTCTGACAGTACTGACGATGCAGTGAAGGATGACAATAAAGACGATAAAAAAAATGATAATTCATCCCAAACGGATGGACAGCAGCAGGAGCAAGAGGCAGATTCCACGGCATCATTGCCCTCTACCATGAAAAAATTGGCACAGGAACAGGCTGGAAAGTATACACAGAATGAAAAAAACAGCCTCAATAACGCTGTAGCGACACTAAATAATTCGGGGAAATTATTTTTACAACCCTGGTATTTGCTTTTTCCAGACTACAATGTAAAGCTTTCTGCTCCCGTGATGGTTTCGGGAAAAGAAATTTATGTGCCTGCTGAAGAATTAGGCAGAATGCTTGGGGCTCAAGTGATAAAAAGTCATACCTCAAATTCTGTGGTTATTCGAGGAAGCAGAGGTTTAATTGAGTATATTCCCAATAAAACAGAGGTCTATATTAATGACAAAAAAACAACGGTTAAGCCTGCCCCTTCTATTGTGTATGGGAATAAAGTATATTTGCCTTTAAGCTGCTTTGAAAAGGCATTTAATTTAATTAGCAGTGCAGAAGGAGACTATACAATAGTAAGGAAAAAATAATGGGAGAAGGTGGACTTTGAATGGGAAGTTATACAGTGATTGCAGACACAAGCAAAACATTGGTGGAGTTACTGCGTTCCAATTTGATACCTGAGCCTGTTAAAAAACCAGAGGATATTGGGCTTTGTACTCCTGATGAAAGAGGGGGAAGTATTCTTGGTTTGTATTTATATGATATTGAAGAAAACCAAGAGGTAAAGAATTTGGAAAAAGTAATGCTGGATAAGGAGCATTTTAAGAATCCGCCTACCTCAATTAATTTATATTATATGCTTTTTGTACGCTCCGAATCAGAGGTTGCGGCAAGGGCTATTGATGAGCAAAGGATTATGGGACGTGCAATTCAGGTTTTAAATGATAATACAAGAGTAAGCTTTGAGGATTTATGGGGAACTTTAAAAACAGAAAATGAAGTTTTGGATATTCAAAATTTGGTTTTGCCTTTTGAAGAAAAAGCAAAAATTTTTAACCTGTTTACCCAAAAAGCAATGTTAGCTAGCTTTTACAAGGTAGGCCCTGTGTTTATAGATTCTCAAAAAGTACGCAGAATAAGGCGTGTTGTATCTGCAGATATTTCTATACAGCAAAAAAGATAGAGGGTGGAAATATTAAAATTCAACTATGTGCTTCAAAAATTATAAAAATTATTGATATTTTTAGTGGAAGACCAATAGAAAATGCCAAGGTACATATAACGGAAACAAACAATTTCATGCTGAATAAGGGAAATGGGTTCTTTGTGGCTTTGAATTTAAAAAAAGGAACTTATTATGCCACGGTTAGTGCAGAGGGATATCATACCAAAAAAATATCCTTTGAGATAGAAGAAACCTATACCGATGATGTGATGCTAGTTTCCTTATTGTCTGCAAATACGGATGAGTACATTCATATCTGCGGTGTGCTGAAAGTGAATAGGAAAAAGGCGGAAAAAAGGGAGTTTTACTATACTTTTTGCTGTGATGAATACAGAAAGAGAATCACTTCCGATGTGAAGAATGGTTCCGATACCATACGGCTGCAAATTTATGAGGATACTTCCTTGGAGGGAAGAAAGTTTGCACTGGAGGAAGCTTTGGGCATTTACACACTGGGAAGGTATGACTATGTGGAAAAAAAATATAAACTAAAAGAGAGCTCTAAGCAGGATATGGAAATGGGTCAGTTTGCTTATTTGCTTTTTGAAGGGGAAACAGACGATGAAGGTAGGTTTGAGATTTATTTTCCCAAGTTTATTATGAAGGACGACTGTATTACGGCATTATTTTTTCTCGGAAACAAGAGCACCTGCAATGAGATATTGAAAGACCAGAAGAATGAAATCGTTGTAAAATTTTAGAAGGAGGAAACAGTATGGCTTTGGCGGTATGCAACGGCGCTTTGTGCCAGTGTAGCTTTGGCGTGGCTCCATGCCCACTGGTGGTTACGTCTGTTACCAATGTATTAGCCTCGGGGTTGCCAATGGCATCCATTATGGATAATAAGGCGGCTAATTTAGCCACTTTTGGTATGTGCACCTCTATGGCAAATCCTGCGGTGGCGGCAGCAACCGCCGCAGCTTTGGGAGTTTTAACACCACAGCCTTGTTCTCCAGTAATTCCTGCACCGTGGGCACCAGGAAGCCCTACGGTATTGGTTTCGGGAAAGCCTGCACTGAGCAATTCTTCTAAGGCAATGTGTGTTTATGGCGGAGTAATTCAAATTGTAAATCCTGGGCAGGTTAATGTAATGGTAAAATAAGCCCATGCAAAGGGAAGAGGGATGCATGCCGCTATCTATTATGCTGGGAGATGGTATGTTACACCAATTTTGGTTACACTCATATTGCTTGTATTTTCAGGATATTGAGCAAAAAGTATTATACTTAAATAATATTGGAAATATACCAGTGTACATAAAATATTCAACCTCTAAGCTGATGTAAAATAAATTACGCAGCTTAGAGGTTTTATTTATATCAAGATGGGAATTAAGTGTATATACATATGTAAATATATATGTATTGACAATTTGTTTTTTCGGTGGCATAGTATTGTTAAATGATACTTTGGAGGTATTTTATGCAGACAATACTTGAAAAAATTACACAGTTAAAAAAGGAAAAAGATGCAGTAATTCTTGCACATTATTATGTTCCTGATGATGTACAAGCTATCTCGGACTTTGTAGGGGATTCCTATTTTCTGAGCAAAAAAGCCACCGAAGCACCACAGCAGACCATTTTATTTTGCGGTGTTTCTTTTATGGGGGAAAGTGCGAAAATATTAAACCCAGATAAGACAATTTTAATGGCGGACGATAAGGCAGACTGCCCTATGGCACACATGGTTTCTATTGAAAAAATAAAAGAAATACGAAATACATATGATGATTTGGCGGTGGTTTGTTATATCAATTCCACGGCGGAAATTAAGTCTTATTCGGATGTTTGTGTTACCAGCTCCAATGCTGTAGAAATTGTTACGGCACTACCTCAGAAAAGTATATTTTTTATTCCCGACAAAAACTTGGCACATTATATTGCTACTCAAGTGCCCGATAAAAATTTTATTTATCATGACGGCTACTGTCCTATTCATGATAGAATTTCTCCCGAAGCGGTCGTTGCTTGTAAGGAGAAGCATCCCAATGCCAAAATCTTGGTGCATCCTGAATGCCCACCGAATGTTGTGGCACTGGCCGACTATACAGGAAGTACTTCAGGCATTATCGACTTTGCTACAAAAGATAGAGGCACAGAGTTTATTATCTGCACAGAAGAAGGAATTGGCTATGAGTTACGCCAAAAAAATCCTCAAAAAACATTCCTTTTTCCTGAGAAAAATCAAACTTGCCAAGATATGAAATTAATCACACTGGAAGATATTGCCAATACCCTAGAGACAGGGAACAATCAAGTGCATCTGGATGAGGAAATGATGAAAAAAGCAAGACATTCCTTGGCAAAGATGCATGAGATTGCAAAATAAGGAGGAGAATCAAGGTGCTGCAAAGAAAAGAAACGGATGTTATCATTGTTGGCACGGGGGTTGCTGGTCTATTTTGTGCTTTACATATCCCGCCTAAATACCAAGTAACTTTATTAACCAAAGACAATGCGGAAAATAGTGATTCTTATTTAGCACAAGGAGGAATCTCTACACTGAAAAACAAAGAGGACTATGAGTCCTACTTTGAAGACACCATGAGGGCTGGGCGGTATGAAAACAACAAGGAATCTGTGGAAGTTATGATACAATCCTCTCCTGAAGTTATTGAGGAACTGATTCAATACGGTGTGGATTTTGATAGGTGTGCAGATGGTTTTTCTTATACCAGAGAAGGGGCACATTCGCACTTTCGCATACTGCATCATAAGGATATTACGGGGAAAGCCATCACCAATGCTTTATTGGAGCAGGTAAGAAGACGTCCCAATATTCAAATATTGGAATACACCACAATGATTGATTTATTAACGGAACACAACACTTGTATCGGTATTGTAGCTACAAGAACCACAGGAGAGGTGCTAGCTTTTTTGGCAAAAACTGTTGTACTTGCCACAGGGGGCATAGGAGGGCTATTCCACAGCTCTACAAATTTCCCTCATTTGACAGGAGATGGTGTGGCAGTTTGTCTTAAACACGGTGTAGCAGTACAGCAGATGAATTATATTCAAATTCATCCTACTTCCTTGTATACCAAGGCGCCTGGCAGACGTTTTTTAATTTCTGAAGCGGTGCGGGGAGAAGGTGCTTATTTACTGAACCAAAAAGGAGAGCGGTTTGTGAATGAATTACTTCCTAGAGATGTGGTAAGCACTGCAATTTTGGAGGAAATGAAAAAACAAGGGATTCCTCATGTGTATCTTTCTGTTACTCACTTTCCCGAAGGAAAGATACAAAAAAGATTCCCTAATATTTATGAGAGGTGCTTGGAAGAAGGGTATGATATGACAAAAGAGCCTATCCCTGTAATTCCTGCACAGCATTATTTTATGGGAGGTATCAAAATAGATACATATGGCAGAACAACTATGAAAAATCTCTATGCAGTGGGAGAAACCAGCTGCAACGGAGTGCATGGGGCAAATCGTTTGGCCAGCAATTCTTTATTAGAGGCGCTGGTGTTTTCCAAGCGTGCAGCATTGGCATTTTCTAAGGAACTGGACCAAATTTTTTTGGAGCAAGCAATTTCTATTCCTACTTTTCCCAAAAAGAACTTGCAGCAGGAGTATCGGGAGATTATTTTGACAGAGATAAAGCGAAAGGATGAAGTTTTTTATGATAAATGGTGTTACTGCAAAAATACAGATTGACCGATTACTTTTGCAGGCATTGCAGGAGGACATTACTGCAGAGGATGTTACAACCAATGCCATTGTAAAAGGCAATCCAAAGGGACAAGCACAACTGATTTGCAAGGAAGGGGGTATTCTTGCGGGAATCACTGTTTTTCAGAGGGTATTTGAGCTATTGGATGAAGATGCCGTTGTAGAAACGGTGTATCAGGATGGCGATGTCATAGAAAAAGGCAGTGTGATTGCTACTGTGACTGGAAATGTAAAGGCTATTCTATCAGGGGAGCGTGTTGCACTAAATTACCTGCAAAGAATGTGCGGAATTGCTACCCTTACAAGGGATATGGCGGAACAACTTAAAAATACTAAAACAAAACTTTTAGATACCAGAAAAACAACCCCGAATATGCGTATTTTTGAAAAATATGCTGTAACAGTGGGTGGAGGGTGTAACCACCGATATAATCTCTCAGATGGTGTACTGATTAAAGATAATCATATTTGTGCAGCAGGCGGCGTAAAAGAGGCAATTATGATGGCAAAAAAGTATGCACCCTTTGTGCGAAAGATTGAGGTGGAAGCAGAAACACTGGAAATGGTGGAAGAAGCCGTTGCGGCAGGTGCGGATATTATTATGCTGGACAACATGGATGACGATACCATGGCACAGGCAATCAAAATGATTGGTGGACGAGCACAAACAGAATGCTCAGGCAATGTAAGCAAGGAACGTCTGAAAAGCATTGGTGCATTGGGGGTAGACTTCGTTTCTTGCGGGGCATTGACCCATTCTGCTCCTGTATTGGATTTATCCTTAAAAAACTTAAAAGTACTATAATAATATGAAAAATTTGCAAGTTTATAGCACGATAAGATATTTTGCAATAACCCCGTCCTTGGCAAGCATAGTTTGTCAGGGGCGGTTTTTTTGTAGAAAAAAGGGAAATTTAGGATGTATTACATAAGTTTTGGCACAGGCAAGAGAAATTACTATAAAAAACCTTTATAGGAAAGAAATGCCACAGAATGTAGAAAAAGGTAGAATAAAACGAAAAAAAGCCACATATGAGTAAAAAATAATTGATTAGATAAAAAATAATAACCTATTTAAAACACTGATAAAACCAAGCCTTAGAAGTGAAAAAAGGAAAAACGCACTGCTTTTTTAAGGAATCACATGGAAATTTCTGAACAAATGTATAGACAAAAATACTAAAGTTTATTATAATAAGGACAAGGTGATTAATTATTAATATACCAACACTTCATTATTGCGACATATTTTGTAAAAACTATTTTTTAGGAGGTTTTTTCATGAGCAAACCAATTTTATCAAGACATTTTGAAACAAGAACTCCATCTGATGTACGTTTGGCACAGATGAAGTATGATGAGCGCGAAGTGAAACCACAGGCAGTTATCAACGTAGGTATTGGTAACGTTTCTCTTCCTACCAACCCTGCTATGCAAAAAAGAATGTTTAACTTGGATGCACCTGAAAGCCCATTTGCAAATGGTGTTCTTAGATACACAGGTACAACAGGTACTCCTGAATGCCAAGAGGCTTTCAAAAACATTTTAAAATGCCAAGGTTTTGATACCAGCAAATTAAATGTATTGGTAACAGAAGGTGGTTCCACAGGTATGGAATTACTTTTAATCGGTGTTTGTGGTGATGCAGGTGCAAACGACAGACCTTTAATGATGATTGACCCAGCTTACACAAACTACATCTCTTTCGCTGAAAGACTTGGACGTAAAACAGTTACTGTAAAACGTCACTTAGGCGATGATGGAAAATTCAGCCTTCCTGAATTAAGCAAAATTGAAGAAGTAATTAAAGAACATAACCCTGGTGCGCTTTTGGTTATCCCTTATGACAACCCTACAGGTCAGCTTTATGACTATGCTGCATTAAAAGAGCTTGCAAAAATCTGTGTTAAATACAACCTGTGGTTAGTAAGTGATGAAGCATACCGTGAATTATACTACGATGAAAACGTAGAATTAGTAAGCGTTTGGGGTCTTTCTGATGCAGATGTACCTGGTATTGAAGGAAGAAGAATCAGCATTGACACATCTTCCAAAGTATGGAACGCTTGTGGTTTAAGAATTGGTGCTGTTATCACAGACAGCGAAGATTTCTATACACGTTGTACAGCAGAATATACTGCAAACCTTTGTGCAAACGCTATTGGTCAGTACATCTTTGGTGCTTTGGCTCATGAAAGCAAAGAATCTATTGCTCAGTGGTGCAAAGGCCTTCGTGAATACTACAAAGAGCAACTTTTCAAAGTATACAACGGCTTAAAAGAAAGAGAGCCTAAATTAATCGTATCTAGCCCTGACGCTTCTATCTACTCTGTAATCGACGTAAGAAACGTTGTTAAACCAGGCTTTGATGCTATTGATTTTGTTCTTTACTGTGCACAAAAAGGTTCTGTAAACATTGATGGTGTTGAAACAACCCTTTTAGTAGCACCTTTGAAAGGTTTCTATGATATCCCTGCAGGAGAAGAAAACCCAGGAAGCACACAATTCCGTATTTCCTTCGTAGAGTCTCCTGAAAACATGGCTAAGGTTCCTGAATTGTTCGTTGAATTATTAAGACAATACGAAGCTAGCCGCTAATAATTTGTAATATTACCGCTTAAAGTAGGAAATGCAGAATCTTTTGAGGTTTTGATTTCTTACAATACAAGGGTACATTTATGATGTGAAATAACTCAGCCTGTTATAATAGCAGGCTGAGTTTCTTTTTTATTTTTATACTAGGGACGGTGGCAAAATGATACAAATTGTTTTTGTAGGCCTTGGAGGGTGCTTAGGCAGCGTATTACGATATTTGATATCCTTAGCTACATCAAGGCTATTTGGAAGCCAATTTCCATGGGGAACCTTGCTTGTAAATATGACAGGAGGAGCTTTAATTGGCTTTTTAATGGCATATTGTATTGCGAGAGATGTTCCTCCTGAAATACGGCTTTTTTTAACCACTGGGTTTTTAGGTGGGTTAACGACATTTTCCACATTTAGCTATGAAACGATACAGATGATTTTGGCAGGAAATTGGGGGATTGGCTTATTGAATATTGCTACAAATTTAGCATTGAGCCTTGGAGGAGTTTGGCTTGGCAGGATGGCTTTTACCATGATGGGGTAGTGCTTTGTAGTGGTGAAAGAAACAAAAATAGGTACTAAAGTAACAAATACTTAAATTTGTTACCAAAATGTGTTAAAGGGAAGTGTGGAATAATCATTGACAAGAAAACAAAAAATTTTTTAACCAGTTTTTTTGCTGAGTTAGGTGGTGCAAGTAGAAACAAAGGGGTTTTTTTAGTTAAAAAGAGTGAGAAGCAATAACTTAGTAAAATGTTTTCTGTGAGATGATTCAGAGGGTGGCTATTGGGGGGGAGTAGGGAGATATGGAAATGGGTGTGTATCTATGGAGAGCACTTATGTACGGTGAATAAAGAAACTCGTAAAAAAATATAAAAAATAAACCCCTATTAAATAGGTAGAAACTCTTTCACTAAATGAAAAACAAACCATTATTGCGGTACAAAAATGAAGGGAAAGTATCTCAAGATATGGTCGTGAATCAAGGGTAGAACCGGACAAACTGCTAGTTGATGTGACTTTTATATATTTTGGTAGAAAAATGTGAAATTTTGTAAGAACATAAAAAGAGGATGAGCATAAGGTAATAGAAAAAAACCTTTAAGACGTCCTCTTTTTATTTTGTTATAGATTGAATTTGTTCTCTCGTTTTCGGGGAGGATGGCAGGTGCCCCGAATTACAATATTTAAATACTTTGGATCATGATATAAATCAATAATTTTTTCACTGGGATAAAGCCTCAATATAGGGCGTAGCTGCTGCTCATACCCAATGACTTGTCCAATAGCGCCATTACTGAGTTTTACATAAGAGCCAATACGATACAGCTCAATTCTGTGTAAAAAAGCATCAATTATCTGGCTGTCAAAATAAGTATCACACCCGCCCATGATATATTCTGTAGCACTAATGGGCTGAATCGGGCTTCGATAAGGGCGATGAGATGTGAGAGCATCATACACATCGGCAACAGAAATGATTCTGCTGAAAAAAGGGATTTC
>JAAYQI010000242.1 GCA_012519385.1 Candidatus Epulonipiscium sp. | reverse complement strand
CTACTACTTCCCAAAAATTATTGTTATTTACAAGTATGTACTGTTTTAGATTTAAAGGATTCCCTTGGGATGATAAGGTAACTACCGCATACTTACTATCTGCCATAATTCCTCTTACAAAATATTGGTCATATCTGCCATCATACACACGAAGAAAGTTCAGTATTCTTTGGTACTCTCCACCGGCAGAGGATAGCTCATTCACCTTACCATGCTGCTGAGAATATCCTTTTAATAGCTCACGGTAATCCTCCTCGGAAATCATACCTACACTTCCCTCAGGAGAAGACATCATAATTTTGCTTCCCGAAGGCTGCCTTGCAGCAGTAAATACACCAAAGCCCCTTGCTCCCGAAGGAACTTCTGCACCGCTAAAAGCCGCCAAATCACTGCCTTTTATCAATAAAACATCACAGCTAAAGTCTATCAGTTGTATATCCATTCCCGCATTTTTACATAAATACTGAATACCAACATATTCACCAGATTTGCTGTGATACATTTTGCCGCCTTTGCTAAGAAGCCCTGCCTGCTCTGCATAGCCCATATAGTATGCACTGGCGGATTGTGCTACGTTTCTTAACTTGGTCCAATATTGGTTCATTGCCTCGTTGTTACCCCAAGATGCAAAAGGATTTACCTTTTTTGCATAGTTTGTAGGCTTTGTTTTGGAATCTTTATTTTTAGAATCCTTACCAGTTGCAGTTTCCCCTTGCTCATTTGGCGTATCTTCTTTGGCTATTTCATCCAAAATTACGCTTCCCGAGGTGTCTTCTTTTCCTTGTTCCACAGGTTTATCACTATCTTCCGCTTGATTTTTATCAGAATTGTTTACTGGCTCCCCTTCGCCTTTTTGAGATTGTCCCCCATGAAAATTACACGATGTTAAAAAACTTACAAGAATGCACATCACAATCCAGGCAGCTTGCCTGCATTTTTTATTCACCCTCAATATAATCATCCTTTTTATCCGCTATCGCATCAAACACCGAATCCAGCTCTACTTTATGTACCGAAAGAATTTGATTTATCTTTGTTTCCATTTCTTCTATGTTATGGGAATAATCAAAAGAAACAATCCATGTGGGGTTATATTGTTCTTCGTCTTGTACTATATCCAAAACATAAGGGCGCAATGCCTCTGTATCATAATAATCATAAATTGCTTCATATTCCCAATCGCTGACATCTCTGCCACAGGTCAGCTTCATAAAAATACGGTAAGACCCATCTTCCAATTCTTCTGCATAGGTATTATATACAAGTTCTTCATAACCTTCCAAAGAATAGCATCCTAGCTCTTTTTCCAAAAAACCAGTTTCTTTTTCCTTTATCATGATTACAATTACTGTTTCTTCCATGAAATTCTCCTATCCATCTCTAAGTCTTCATATTTTTTGTTTATAGCACTGCTTTTTTCCAATTCATTTTATTATAATACGAAAATTGGCTGAATGCAACAAATTGAACAGACGAAACAAATGGTAACCGCTGTTAATGATTTTTCCGTTTCCTACCATAACAGCGGTCTTTTGCCTTTTATTATTTAAAATACATATCGATTGATATCATCCATAGTAATTCCTGGGTGCACCGCAATATTAATAGAGTTTGCAATAATATTTGCCAACCTGTCCACCACAGCATCCACTTCCTTAGGTGTTACAAACATATTACCTACGTATGGGTTCAATATTTCAACAATCAACTGATATTTTTCATCTGTATCCATGGATTTTAACATTTCGTAAAATTCGCTTCCCTCTTGCGTTTGGGCAATCATTTCTTCAAGCATTCTGTCCATAGTGTCGTTCACGAGTGTTGCGGCATCTACAACCGTAGGTACACCTATCGCCAGTACAGGTACTCCCAGTGTTTCTTCATTTAATACCATGCGTTTATTCCCCATTCCTGCGCCAGGAGCTACTCCCGTATCGGACATTTGTATGGTGGCATTAATTCTGCTAAATCTTCTGGCGGCCAAAGCATCAATGGCAATTACCAAATCAGGTTTTATCTTTTCCACAACACCTTTTATAATTTCTCCTGTTTCGATGCCTGTAATTCCCATTACTCCAGGGCTAATGGCTGCAACACTTCTGACCGAATCATCAATTTCATCCGGAAGACTCCCTTGCAGGTGTCTGGTTACCAATATTTTGGAAATCACCTTCGGCCCCAATGCATCAGGAGTGATATTCCAATTTCCAAGGCCTACCACCAGTATCGTCGCCTTTCTTTTTAGACGGCTTAAACTACTAATATATTTGGACACCGTCTGCATAATTTCTTCATGGCACAAAATATCATTTTCTTTTAACTTTTCAGATTCTATAGTAATATAATTGCCAATGGGTTTTCCCATGGCTTTACTTCCCTTTTCATTGAGTATTTTTACGTGAGTAATAGAAAAGTTTTCCTGCTCCTTGGTTATCACTTCCACTCCTTCAATTTCATCTTCCTCCGATTTTGCTCCTGCAAGTTCTCTTGCTTCTATGGCTAAGTCTGTTCTCACACTGAATTTCCATGGAATATCTTTTTTATCTCTTTTCTTTTTTGTTTTCATGCCATCCTCCTAGTTTTATCATTCGATATTATTGAGATAAATTCTTTCTTTGCTTGTTTTTTATTTTTACCTTGTTTTTTTTATATATTCATTGACTTATGTTGTACTTTCGGGTACAATATGTAGTGTTAAATTAACCATGGAATGTCTTATGATAAAGTGCATTCTAACCGTGTCGGAGAAATTATTCTCAAGTGGTTAATAGAAATATAAAAAGCGATATTCCCCAATATCCAATTACAGGCATTAGCATAACTTTATTTTAGGAGGAACATACATTGGCAAATATTAAATCCGCAAAAAAAAGAATCAAAGTCATCAGCAAAAAGACATTAAGAAATAAAATGATTAAATCCCAGACAAAAACAGCTATCAAAAAAGTAGTTACTGCAGTAACTGCAGGAAATAAAGAAGATGCAGCAGTAGCTTTAAAAGGTGCAATTTCTGCAATTGATAGAGCATATTCCAAAGGTGTTTACCACAAAAACACAACTGCAAGAAAAAAATCCAACCTTTCCAAGTTGGTAAATAAGCTGTAATATTATAAATTTTTTATATCTAACCTAGCATACACTTTAGTAATTAACTTTAGGCATATCAAGAACCTGATTTTTCAGGACTTCTAGATATGCCTTTTTTCATTCTGGCAGTCTGCCTTCGTGTATGATGCCTAGTCAGAAAATTCAAAAATCGTGCAATGCTGTTTGGAGTTGACTGTACCATAAATTCCCTTTTGGGCAGTATCTATGGTGATATTACCATTATTTTATTATTACCATAGAACACTAATTTTCCTACTATTATCCCTTGGCATCCTTCCCACCTATACTTTGACAAAATTGATAGTACTTTTGCTGTATTCAGTGAAAATTAAATATACGAAAAACTCCAAAGTGCATACCTTGCATTTTAGAATTTTCACTTTCTCATTTTCCAATTAGGATGCACATGGTACCAATTATTTTAATATCACCGCAGCTATCTTCATGAAATAGGGCAATACAGATACCTCCAATAAGGATACCAAGGCAAGGCATACCACTGCACCTGAAAAAAAGATTGCATACTCCGTGCTTTTTTTTGTTCTTTCTCTTTTTAATCCTGCTTTTCCAATCTTTTTTGTTCCCCTATCAACGGAAAAGCTAATGGCAGCCCATGTGATAAAAAGATATGTCGGTATCAATAATAAATTTTGCGGTAATATCGTAAATATCGTTGCAATTACCCCTCGCACACCAAATTCTTTCATAAGCATTGCGGCAGTAAAACCCAGTGAAGCACCACGAAACATCAAAACTCCTCCTGAAAGTATGATGCCAAAAGGAAGCCATCCTCCTAACCATATCAAAAACACATATTTGGCATATTTCATAAATATAGCCGAGAAGCTTGGCCTTATTTCTTCTCCATTTTCAAATACTCCGCTAAAAAAAGTCTTTAGTTCCTCCCCCATTACAGCAACCTTTTCGCTACTGATTACGTTGGATACCACTGCGCCCACAAATATCGCAATCAAAAAAGAAATACAAATAGCCACTCCCATATTCCATTTTTTTCTGTCTACTTCCACTACCCTGCTCTTTTTCATTTGCCATCCCCCGTTTTAGATTCCTATTCTAAAACATATGGCCTGTCTAACTTATTTATGTCTATTTTGATACATCAATATCGCTGTGATTGTTTTTGCATCTTTTATTTTGCCCTCAGCTATCATTTTTACAGCTTCTTCTGGCTGATATTTCTCAAGTGTAATAAATTCATCCTCATCCAGGTTTTGCTCCCCTCTCATCAATTCTTGGGCTTCAAAAAGAAATACCCTTTGAGCAGAGTAAGCAACTGCCGTATAACTCTCGCACAAAAAAGTCATTTTTCCTGCAACAAATCCCGTTTCCTCCGCAAGCTCTCGCAAAGCACAGTTAAGAGGTTCTTCCCCTTCTTCTATTTTCCCTGCAGGAATTTCTAAAATCATCTCCCCAAAGGCATGGCGGTACTGCCTTACAAATAAAATATTGCCCTCTTCATCCACAGGCAATATCGCACAGGCATTTTTCCAAAACACCGTTTCTCTCACGGCTTCCTTTCCATCGGGCATTTTTATGATGTCCTCTTGTACCTTCATTAATTTCCCTTGGTAAACTGGAGTACTTTTTATCAATTCATAAGCCATTTTATATATTCCTCCTTTTCAAAAAAATCCCCCTGATTTTTCAGAGGGATTTTCCATTTCTATTTATTGTATTTCATTCACCAGTTCTTCAATTCTATCCATGCCTTTTTTAATCATTTCCATAGAGGTAGCATAGGAAAGTCTGATATAATCTGGCATACCAAAGTCTGCACATGGCACCACTGCAACATATTTTTGTTCAATTAAAACAGCAGCAAAATCTGCAGCAGAATGTATTTCAATCTCCCCCGCCTTTTTGCCATAGATTCCAGAAACATCAATAAATAAATAGAAGGCTCCCTCTGGTTTTAATGCTGATAAAAACGGAATTTTTTCTTCCCGTTCAAAAATATAATCCCTACGTTCTTTAAATGCCAAACGCATTTTCTCCACACAATCCTGAGGGCCATTCAGTGCGGCAACCGTCGCTTTTTGTGCAATGGAGTTCGGGTTAGAGGTCATATGAGATTGTAAAGAAGAAATCAATTTTGCAATTTCAATCGGTGCAGCAGTAAAGCCAATTCTCCAACCTGTCATAGCGTAGCTTTTGGATACTCCATTGACTACAATGGTTCTATCATAAATTTCCTTGCCTAAAGAAGCAATGCTGATGTGCTTTTTATCCTCATCATAAATTAATTTTTCATAAATTTCATCAGATATAATAAGGATATCCTTTTCCACAACAAACTCTGCCAACATCTGTAAGTCTTCTCTAGTACTTACCATTCCTGTTGGATTGGATGGGCTTGTAATGATAATTGCCTTTGTTTTTTCCGTATAGGCTTCTACAAGCTCCTCTTTGGAAAGCATAAAGTTATTTTCTTTTTTTGTATATACTAAAACAGGAGTTCCGCCTGCAATCTTTACCATTTCAGAGTAACTTAACCAATAAGGCGCGGGAATAATTACTTCATCACCTTGGTTTAATATTGCCATAAAAACATTCATTAAAGAATGCTTGCCGCCATTGCTGATAATGATTTGAGATGGAGCATATTCCAAGTCATTCTCTCTTTTTAGCTTATCACAAACTGCCTGACGAAGCTCTAATGTTCCAGAAGATGGTGTATATCTGGTATGTCCTTCTTCTATAGCACGAATTGCGGCAGCCTTAATGTGTTCAGGCGTGTCAAAATCCGGCTCACCCACACCAAATGTCACTATATCCAATCCCTGCTCCTTTAACTGTGCTGCTTTTGCCGAAATGGCAAGTGTAGAAGACGGTTTAATTCCTTCTGCTTTTACTGAAAATTTCATAGGGCACCTCATCTTTCTTCTATCTTTTGTTTTTTATATTAATTTAATTTTTCTTTGCTCTCATCTGTAATGCAAGGATTCTACCTGCAAAGCCTGCCATCAATATAACACAAACACCAAAAACCTTTACAGATAATACCAGAGATTTATCCTCTCCAAATATAATCTGAGGTTCATTAAAATTACAGGTTACTTCGCATACAGTCAGCTTATCATTCACGTCATAAGATATTTTTCCAGTTCCTAAAACACCCATTTTGGATGTAAAAAACTTTTCTTCTATCCAACGTCGACCATATAAACTTTTACTATATGTGGCGCATGCCCTTTCTCCTTTCTCATTTTCAAACATAAATGTGCAGCTGTTTCCATGAACTTCATATAAAATTATCTTTCCTTTTTCCAAACCGCTTTCCTCAACCTTTTGCAAAAAAACTTCTTGGAGGTCCGGCTCTGGTATTTCATGAAATTTCATACCATTCAAAAAAACTAATATCAATACTCCAAATGCTATAACTCTTAGTATATTCAAAATCACTTTTTTCTGGTTCACTCTAACACCTCTATTTTAGTATTTTTTTTAGCACCCTTAAAAAATTTCGGTGCCCAATTTTTTCCATAGTATCTTTACTGTACCTTGCCTCTATTTTCTGAAATAACACACTATAGTCAGAAACATGACAAATATCAAAGGGTGTGTGCTCTATGCCATCAAAGTCACTCCCCAAACCAATATAATCATCCCCCACCAATTCTATGATATGGTCAATATGTTGTAACACATCTTCCATTGAGGCATGGTTCGCCTCAGATAAAAAAGGAGGATATAGATTAATACCAATTACTCCACCCCTGCGGGCAATTACCTTTATCTGCTCATCTGTTAAATTTCTGGCAGCAGGGCAAATTGCTTTTGCATTGGAGTGGCTGGCTATGTACGGCTGTTCTGCAATTTTTTCCACATCCCAAAATCCTTTTTCTGAGATATGAGAAACATCTACTATCATACCAAGGTTATTCATTTCTTGCACTACTTCTTTTCCAAACTTTGTTAGCCCACCGCCTGTTTCACTTTCCAGAACGCCATCTGCCAAAGCATTGCGGTAATTCCAAGTTAATGTCATCGCTCGAACACCCAAACGGTAATACATTCGCAGTATAGATAAGCTTCCCTCCAACGCTTCTCCCCCTTCTAGGGATAATAACGCACTAATCTTACCGCACACATCATTTTTTTGTATATCCTCATAGCTATACACAGGAGCGATATACTCCTCATATAATTTTAACTGCTGATAGTAAAAATCAATGTACTCCATAGTTTTATGCAAGCTAATAGGATAATGCCTTGGGTCAAGCCAAATTGCAAAAAACTGTAATGGGTTTCCAAACTCTTGTAACCGTTTAATATCAATATGCCGCTGGTTTTCCCATAAATCTTCACCATGATCCGCCATCTTTACAATGGTATCACAATGACCGTCCACAAACCGAATCATTTTCTCACCTCAGAATTCTATGTTTTATTGTATAATGTTCTGATATAAAATTCAATCAAAACCTATTGCTTTTTTCACTTTCTTTTTTACGGAATGTTTACCTGCCCAGTAAAGTCCTTTTCTTTATGGAATATGTTATGTAAAATTGGCATTACAAAGGTTCCCCATACTCATAAAATTTATATATTGACATATGAATTCAATTATATTAAAATTTTATTCATTGGTAGTTCCATTTATTTCTGCATACTTATAAATTCGCGTATTTGCTACTGTGGCTCAGTTGGTAGAGCAGCTGATTCGTAATCAGCAGGTCAGGGGTTCGAGTCCCCTCAGTAGCTATTTTATTTTTCCTTGAGAAAATTAATATTCCTTGTAAAATCAACGTTTCTAGCGGTCTGGTATAATTAATTAAATCCAATATTAGGAAAAATGCAAAACGAAAATAAGCCGAGAATTCATTCTCTCGGCTTTTCTTTTTTTATTCTTTAATTATAGCCTGCCTTTATAAATTGAGATAAAAAACTAAGACACTCAAACAATAAGAGTGTCTTAGTTTTTATCCTTTTTCAGTTTTTATAGATACTATACTATTTCATCCTACTACGCTTAAACACATGGCTATTCTTCATTTTCCCCCCTATTAAAATTAAGAGATAGCCTCCTCGATTTCGTAAACGAAATCATCCACTAAACTTAATAAGCTAACAGGTGTCACTGTTCCATCCGCCAGCCTGCCAATAAAATCTAAAATTTCCTGCTTTTTTTGATATAAATTTTCTACTCGCTCTGCCTCCAGTATCAAACTACCTTGGCATTTTTCCACTTCTACACCATATGCTCTGGCTATGTTGTTTCTTTCATCCAAAATCTCTCTGCTTAGCATCCAGTAATATAATGTAAATCTGCTTCCACTATCATCCACCATATTTTTTGACCGAATCAATGTTTTTTCCATTTTTCGTTCTCCCCTTTTCATGTTTTCACATTAATTATAGTGCATTTCTTTTAGGGAAGCCAGAATTACAATTCGCCTTATCTTCTATTATTCTCGCTGTAGTACACAATATATTGATTTTTTTCCAAATTTCTTTATAAAATTCCATCTCTTTCTATAAAATTCTTAAGATTTGTAAATTTATTTTTCTCGAAAACGCTCCAATCGGTTTACCGCTTCCTCCGTCATGTACGCTTCTATTAAAACACCTTTTTCCGTATGCTCTTCTGAAATTACTTCGCATTTTCCATGAATATAGCTTAAATAAGAACCTTCGTGATACGGAATTAGCACTTTCATAGAAGAACGAAAACTTTTTAATAAAATTTCAATACACTCAAGAAATTCCTGCATTCCTTGACCTGTTTTTGCAGAAATTTTCACTTTATCTCGTGAAAGGTTATCTGTTGGCAGGGGAAACTCCACTTCTCTATCCATTTTGTTATACACTGTAATCACAGGGGTATCAGAGCATCCTAAATCCTTTAACGTTTGATACACCACATCCATCTGCTCTTGTCGATGAGGATTGGAAGCATCCACTACATGAAGCAAAATATCCGCAAACTGCAGTTCTTCCAGCGTTGCCCGAAAAGCCTGTATTAAATGATGTGGCAGCTTTTGAATAAATCCTACTGTATCTGTCAAAAGGATTTCGGAGCCATTTGGTAAATACACCATTCTGGTGGTAGTGTCCAATGTAGCAAAGAGTTTATCCTCAGCTAACACTCCTGCATCTGTCAATGCATTAAGAATAGTAGATTTTCCTGCGTTGGTATAGCCCACCATAGATATCACAGGGGTTCCTTTTTTCTCTCTTTGAGAACGTAACAGTTGACGGTGTACCTCTATTTCTTTCGATGCAGAATTTAGCTCGGCAATTCTTTCTTTGATATATCTTCTGTCGGTTTCCAGTTTCTTTTCTCCTGGTCCTCTTGTACCGATGCCACCTCCCAATCGCGACATGGAGGCTCCTATTCCTGATAACCTGGAAAGGCGGTATTTTAACTGTGCCAATTCTACCTGCAATTTTCCTTCTCTGGAAAGAGCACGAGAAGCAAAAATGTCCAAAATTACCATAGTCCTATCCATTACCTTAGTTTCCAGCATCTGCTCTAAGTTTCGCATTTGTGCAGGAGAAAGCTCATCATCGCAAACAATGCCTGTTGCATCATAAGTAGCCAGCATCATTTTAATTTCTTCGGCTTTGCCTTTTCCGATATAATGCCCTGGGTGTATTCTTTCCCTTTTTTGTACCGCCCGTGCTACTACCGTACCTCCCGCAGTTTTCACCAGCTCCTCCAGCTCCTCCAGACACGCTTCTGTCTCCATAGCTGACTTAGAGTTTTTTTCATCCATTTCCACTGCAACTAATATTACACGTTCCTTTACTTCTTCTATATCATATAGCTGTGTTTCTCTCGCCATCGCTTCACTCCCCTTCCCTCATTATTCTAATCCAAAAAACTTACTCAGCCAACCAAACTCCATCATAGGAGAACCGTGCAGGCCCTGTCATAAACACATGATTTGTTTTTTCATCCCAATCAATTTGCAGTGTTCCTCCAAGCAAAGTGATAGCAACGCTTCGTTCTGTCAATCCATTTAAAACTGCCGCCACCACAGTAGCACAGGCTCCCGTTCCACAGGCCAATGTTTCTCCAGACCCACGCTCCCATACCCGCATATGGATATGGCTTCTGTCTATCACTTGTGCAAACTCAATATTGGCCTGATTGGGGAAAAATGGCAGCTCTTGTGCAGCTTTTCCATAACGCTCTACTTCAAAATCCTTGGTACTTTCTACAAAAGTTACTGCATGAGGATTTCCTATAGAAACGCAGGTGAAAAGAAAATCCTTATCCAAAACCGTTAATTTTTCTCCTATAACAGGATTGTTATCACTTAATACTGGAATACGTCTTCCTTCTAAAATAGGCTCTCCCATATCCACCGTAACGGTATCCACCTTGCCATTTACCACATGAAGGTCCAAATATTTTATTCCAGCTTTCGTATTTAAGGATATCTTTTGTTTCTGTGTCAATCCTTTATCATACACAAATTTACCGATACATCTGCTGGCATTGCCGCACATCTCTCCTTCGGAACCATCGGCATTAAACATACGCATTCTGAAATCTGCCTCATCATCTGGCAAAATCAATACCAAACCATCGGCACCTACACCAAAATGGCGTTCACTCATGGTAACTGCTAAGCTTTCAGGATTTTCCACTTTTTCTTCAAAACAATTCACATAGATATAATCATTTCCACAGCCTTGCATTTTACTAAATTTCATAATATCCCCCTTAATCCTATGTATACTTTTATCAGAAGGGCGAAATCCCACGATTTCGCCCAACAGTATTTCCACGCATCCTTTACGAAATGCTTTTTTCATTCGTCTTGAAAAGCATCAGTGCCTTCTGGAGTATCTTGCATAATTCAGCTCATCCGTTTCAAAGAAATTTCCATAAAACGTTAACGCATACAAGCCCGCCACTCCTACCAAAGCAAATATCACTCTTGCTATCCAAAAATAGGAACCGTGAAATATTGTCGTAATCACGTCAAAACCAAAAAAGCCAATCAATCCCCAGTTTAAAGCACCAAGGATTACAATCGTTAAGCCAATCCAGTTCAAAGCCTTCATTTCTATACCTCCTTCACAACCTTATATTCCAAAGGATATGAATAGTATAGACAAAATCAGATTTTTTCTAGAAAGAACATTTTTCCATGATATGATTAAAATTTATATTTTTAATATTTCCTACGGCTGAAATACTCATTTTTTCCTTGTGGAAAATGGTATCCATCACCTTTTCAATATCTTCTGGTGTGATTCCTTCTATCTTTTCTATAATCTCCTCTGTAGTTTGCACAGAGTTACGCAGTAAAACAGATGCACCTGCTGCGTTCATGCGGTTTACGGTGCTTTCCGTACCAATGATAAAATTGCTTAGAATTTGTTCCTTGGTTACATCTATCTTCTTTTTGGATAGCTTTTCTTTTTTTACAGTTTCTATCTCTTTAAATACCAAATCCAGCACTTGCTCGGTTTGGTTTGGATTCATACTTGCGTAAATTGCAAATAAACCTGTATCCATATAAGCGGAAGTGTAGCTGTAAATAGTATAAGTAAGACCATGTTCTTCTCGTATTTTTTGAAATAGCAAAGAACTCATACCACCGCCAAATATGGTATTAAATACAGCCATGGGATATTTTAGGGCATGATCTCTTTCTAAGCCATCAAAGGCAATGCATAGATGAACCTGTCCTACTTCTTTTTCCTTTGTCACCAATACAGGAGAACTTTTTGTTTTTGTATTGTGGCAAAGGTAGGGTTCCTCGCTATACCATACGCCAAATGCTTTTTCTAATTTTTCCATCATCTCTGCCGTACGAAAATTGCCTGCAACAGATAGCACTGTGTTTTCAACATGATAATTTTTTTTGAAATAAGCTTTCAGCTTTTGAGAGTCAATGTTAGATATGGTATCTACTGTACCTAAAATGGGCATCCCCAAGCTACTACCTTTCCACATATTTTCTTGCAACATATCATGCACCAATTCCTCAGGCGCATCGTCATACATGGAAATCTCCTCAGAAATTACATTGCGTTCTTTTGCCACATCCTCTGGTGAAAAACGAGAATGTAAAAACATATCCTGCATAACATCCAGTGCACTGTCAAAATGCTTATCCAATACTCTGGTATGATAACAGGTATATTCTTTTGTGGTAAAAGCATTGATTTGTCCGCCTACTGCGTCCATTTCCTCTGCAATATCCCGACCACTGCGATGCTCTGTTCCTTTAAAAAGCATATGTTCTATATAATGTGAAATTCCGTTTTCTTCAGGCAACTCATTACGGGAACCATTTTTTACCCATATTCCAAATGAGATGCTTCTAACATCGGAAATTTCTTCTAATGCGACCCGTACACCATTTTGTAAATGTTTTATGATAACCATAGCCACTCTCCTGTACTACCATGATAGTTTTAAAAATAGCATCTCTTATAATAGATGATTTTATACCTCTGAGTAAAGGTTTTTATGCTTATACCCTTCTTTCCAACAATTTCCACCACTTTTAAAATCAAAAATAGGGCTGCAACGGCTCCATGTATATGATTCCTATCCGTTGCAACCCAAATCTATTTTGTCGAATTATTTTGCTTCTTCTGGAGAAACATCTTTCATAGAAAGATTTAATCTGCCCTGTGCATCCACTTCTATTAATTTTACTGTAACTTCATCTCCAACAGATACCACATCCGTAACTTGAGCCACGCGTTTATCCGCCATTTTAGAAATATGCACTAAGCCTTCTTTGCCAGGAGCAATTTCAACAAATGCACCAAATGTCATGATACGGGTTACTTTTCCACGATAAACGGTACCGGGAACAGGATCTAATACAATAGCAGAAATCATATCCAATGCTTTTTGGATATCTTTCTGGTCTTTTCCTTTGATAAATATTTTACCGTCATCCTCAGTATCAATGGTGCAGTTGGATTCTTCAATAATCTTTTTGATTACTTTTCCTCTAGCACCGATTACCTCAGCAATTTTATCCACATCAATGGTCATAGTAGCAATCTTAGGCGCATAAGGAGACAATTCTTTTCTTGGCTCTGCGATTGCCTTTGCCATAACCTCGTCTAAGATATATGCTCTGGCTCTAGCTGTTTGTTCCAAAGCCTGCTCAATCATTTCAAAGGTTAAGCCCTTAATTTTCATATCCATCTGAATTGCCGTAATACCCTTGCTACTTCCTGCCACTTTAAAATCCATATCGCCAAAGAAGTCTTCCAAGCCTTGAATATCCGTTATTTCAATAAAATCATCATCGGTATCTCCTGTTACCAAGCCTACAGAAATACCCGCCACAGGACGTTTGATGGGCACACCTGCCGCCATCAATGACAATGTGGAACCACAGATACTCGCCTGAGATGTAGAACCATTAGAGCTTAAAATATCGGATACCAAACGGATGGCATAAGGGAATTCTTCCTCGCTAGGAAGTACAGGAAGCAATGCTCTTTCACCCAAAGCACCATGTCCGATTTCACGTCTACCTGGGCCTCTGGAAGTCTTAGCCTCGCCCACAGAGTATCCTGGGAAATTATAGTGGTGGATGTATCTCTTATGTGTTTCATTTTCATCCAAACCATCTAATTTTTGAATTTCTGCCATTGCGCCCAATGTGGTAACAGTAAGGGACTGTGTTTGTCCACGAGAAAACAGTGCAGAGCCATGAGTACGTGGCAAAATATCAATTTCAGCAGATAATGGACGGATTTCTTCTATTCCACGACCATCAGGACGTTTATGCTCTCTTAAAATCATCCGTCTTACGGTCATTTTTTCAAATTTATAAATTGCCTCTCCCAATAAACCAGGTACATTAGCCTCTTCGCCTAATTCCTCTACGAAGCGCTCTGTCAAGGCTTCCATAACTTCTTCTGTAATCTGTTTGATTTTCGCATCTCTATCTTGTTTTAATTCTGCATAAACGGCTTCTTCCATGCGTGCATCGGTAATAAACTCTGCTACCGCCTGATACAGTGTCTCAGGAATAACGTGCTCTGTATAGGGAGCCTTTTCTTTTCCTTCCGCTGCAATAATTTCTTCCATCCACGCAATTACCTTACCGTTTTCTTCATGAGCAAGACGAATTGCCTTCATCATCAACTCATTAGAAATTTCATTTGCACCAGCTTCAATCATCATAACCTTATCTTTTTTGGAAGATACTGTTAAGGATAACTCTGAAACTTCTTTTTGTTCTGAAGTCGGATTTACAATAAGCTCTCCGTCACAATAACCAATGTGTACAGAGGATACCGCATCTGTAAAAGGAATATCAGAAATGTTAAGTGCCAAAGAAGCACCTATCATAGCGACTACTTCTGGGGAACAATCCTGATCCACAGACATTACCGTAGCAACAATAGCAACATCGTTTCTATAATCCTTAGGGAACAAAGGACGCAATGGTCTGTCAATGCATCTGGAGGTTAAAATTGCCTTCTCAGAGGGTCTTCCTTCTCTTTTGATAAAACCTCCTGGAATTTTTCCAACAGAATATAATCTTTCTTCATAATCAATACTTAATGGGAAAAAATCAATGCCTTCCCTTGGTTTATCAGAAGCTGTTGCTGTTACCAGTACCACAGTGTCACCATAATATAATAAAACTGCACCGTTTGCCTGTTCTGCCACTCTTCCGATTTCAGCAGTCAGTGTTCTTCCTGCCAAGTTCATAGAATAGGTTCTGTACATAATCAATCTCCTTCTTTTCTTAATTTGACAGCTAATTTTTCTTTCTGAACACCATAGATCTTCAACTTTACAAACGTTAACCACATTTACAAAGTTGGAAATCTATAGTGTCTCACCAAATTGTCAAATTGCTTTATAATAGAATAGAGAGGAAGTTCTCCTCTCTATTGTCACCCATCTTTACTTTCTTAAACCTAATTCTTCAATCAGAGAACGATATTTTTCGATATCATTGTCTTTCAAATAGTTTAATAAACCTCTTCTTTGACCAACCATTTTTAAAAGACCTCTTCTAGAATGGTGATCTTTTTTGTGTGTTTTTAAATGCTCTGTAAGGTGTGAAATTCTGAAAGTCAAAAGTGCAATCTGAACTTCAGGAGAACCTGTATCAGATGGTGTTCTTCCAAATTTTGCAATAATTTCTTGTTTTTTCATATCTGGCATATAAAAGCCTCCTTCTAAATAAATAATAAATTATAGTCACTCTATATCCCCAAAGGCTAAGTATAAGGTCGGAGATTCCAAATACTGAGTCTTGGTTTTACAGCATTTTTAGTTTAGCATAAAAACCTATCTTTGGCAAGAAAATTTAAAACTTGTTTCTCCAAAAATCATACCTCTGTGATGCAAAATATGCTTTTGCACTATCTGCATCCAACTCCATCTGCTGACGTAAGGCTTCTACGCTTGGGAATTTTCTTTCGCTACGGATAAATTCAAAAAAGTAAGTCTGTATTGTTTCTCCATACACCGTTTGGTGGAAATCAAATAAATACGTTTCCACAACCTTAAAGGTACCGTTTACCGTTGGATTTTTTCCAATGTTGGTCACACCATAATACATTTTTCCGTTATATAGTGTTTTGGTTGCATATACACCATTGGGAGGAAATAGCTTTAAAGGATGTGCCTCAATATTAACGGTAGGAAAACCAATGGTTCGCCCTAATTTCTTACCTTGTGCTACCTCACCTAATATAAAATAAGGTACGGTGAGCATACGGTTTGCTGCTTCCAAATTTTTATCCCTCAAACATTGGCGAATACGAGAGCTGCTGACTCTCTCCTCCTCAAATAATACCGAGGGAACAAAAATCACCTTAATATCTCGTTCGTCTCCTAATTGTTTTAACAGACGATAATCTCCTGCCTGCTTATGCCCGAATTTATAATTTTCACCCACAATCAAAACCTTGCATTTCAGCTTTTCAAAAAGAAGATTGATGGCAAATTCTTCGGGAGATAGGGCTGCAAACTCAGGCGTAAAAGGATATTCAATATAAACATCAATTCCTAACTGTTCCATAGAAAACTTTTTCTCCGAAGGTGCCATTACCAGAGCAAAATCATCTCGCTCTTTAAACACCAGCTTGGGATGGGGAGAAAATGTAAATACCACACTTTTTAAACCTTCTTCTTTGGCAAATTCCTTTGTTAAGCCAATCAAAGAGCGATGTCCCATATGCAGCCCATCGAAATTTCCTATCGTAACAGCCGTTGGTCTATCCTGTTCTATTTGTGTATCTGTTATATGTTCCATGATATACTCCTTCAAATCACACATTTCAACGCAAAATCTTCAAAGGCTTCATATATAACCTGTCCTGTTCTTTTTCTGTGGCAATTTGGTAAATTCCCATAAATTGCAGCTTACTGTCATAACCCAGAACTTTTTCACCTAACATAACAGGACGGTCAGTTTTCTCAAAAAAGTATGTGTAAATTTTGCCTCCGTTATACAGCAGCTTTGTTCCTTCTTCTTTTACAATTACTTTATTATATTCTTTTAAAACTTCATCCATAGGAATCAAGGCCTCCGAAAGCCTGTCCTCCTCTTTTAAACGTTTCAGCTCATCAAGGGTAATGGCATCTTCCAATTTAAAACCGCCCGAAGCCAAGCGTATTAAGGATGCCATATGCCCTCCGCAACCTAACTTTTTGCCAATATCTGCACACAGGGTACGGATATAGGTTCCTTTTGAACAATATATGTCCATTTCTAATTGATTGGGCGGCAAAAATTTTTGAATTTTAATATCATGAATGGTTACATTTCGTGGGGCTCTTTCTATCTCTTTTCCTTCTCGTGCCAGTTGATACAGCTTTTTCCCCTGTATTTTAATGGCAGAATACATAGGAGGTATCTGTTGAATTTCTCCTACAAAGTTATCTACGGCTTCTTGAATAGCTTCCTCATCAAAGTCCACAGGCTTTTGTTCCAGAATTTCACCAGAGGCATCTTCTGTATCGGTAGTAACACCTAGGGTAAGTACAGCTCTGTATACCTTATGTGCCGCCATAATATCATCCGCAAGCCTAGTGGCCTTCCCTAAGCAAATAGGTAAAACCCCTTCTGCATCTGGGTCCAGTGTGCCTGTATGCCCCACCTTTTTCTGCTGTAACGTGCGTCGTACTACTGCTACCACATCATGAGAGGTATACCCTTTTTCTTTATTAATGTTAAGTATTCCGTCCAAAAGGCTCCCCCCTCTTTTATTCCATGATTTGTTCCACTTCTTTTAGTATCATGGCTAAAGCCTTCTCCATGGTATCAAAAATTGTGCATCCCGCGGCTTTTTGATGGCCTCCGCCGCCAAATACAGATGCTAATTTGCATACATCATAGCCATCCTCACATCTGAGGCTTACCTTCACCACATTAGGCTCTTTTTCATACAAAAAGCATGCCAACTCTGTGCCTTTTACACTTTTTAATTGACTAATGATGGCCCCTACATCCTGAAATGTACATCCAAATTCCTGCATTTCCGAAAGTGTAATGGTGCTGTATAAAAATTTTCCATTATATAAAGGAGAAGCATTCTGAAATGCCCTTCCTATAATTTTCATTTCTTGATAACTCTTTCTTTCAAAAAAATCGTTATGAATACGATTGAAAGGGATATCGTATGTCATTAGCTCCGCAGCCGCATTTAATGTGGCGGGAGATGTGGAAGTATGCCGAAAACCGCCTGTATCGTATAATATACCTGCATATAATGCTGTAGCAATATCTCTATCTAAATCCACAGCATCTCGAAGCAAACGATATAGTAACTCGCAGGTGGAAGAAGCATCACCATCCACAATATTAAACCCTCCATAAAACTCGTTGCTGATATGGTGGTCAATATTTACCCGTATGGCAGTTTTATCAAAAATTGATATCGCATCCCCCATACGCATTACATCACCGCAATCCAATGCAACAAAAACTTCTGCATCTATATCACCATACTTGTCTTGCGGGAGGATAAAGCTTTTTCCAGGAATCACATCATACATTTCTTTGTAAGGCTCTAAAAGAACGGTAACTTCTTTTCCCATTTTTTTTAAAGCCAAAGCCAAAGCAAGGCAAGCCCCAATGGCATCTCCATCGGGATTTTGGTGCCCTGCTATGGCAATATGATTATGCTCTTGGAATAGCGTAAAAACTTCCTCAAAGGAATTATTCATTCTCATCACCGTTTTTATTTTCTTTCAAATCCTTTGAAATTTCATTAATCAGTTGATTCATACGCACTGCATACTCTGTAGATTCATCTAATTTAAAAATCAATTCCGGTGTAAATCTTAAATTGATTCTTTGTGCAATCTGATGGCGGATAAAACCGTTGGCATTTTTTAATCCCTTCATCACACTTTCTTTTTCTTCATCAGAACCTAATACAGAAATATAGGCTTTGCAGTATTTCAAATCCGGTGTAGTATCCACACGAATAACACTGGTCATAGCACCAATTCTTGGGTCTTTTACTTCTGCACGCAGTATCTGGGAAAGTTCCCTTAAAATTTCATCGTTAATTCTGGAAATCCTATGATTATTTTTCAATTCTATCACCTGTAATTTTATTATCTTGGCACTTCAACCATGTGGTAGGCTTCTACAATGTCGCCTTCTTTTACATCGTTAAATTTCTTAAATACCAAACCACATTCATATCCTGCCGCCACTTCTTTTACGTCATCTTTAAACCTTTTTAAACTTTCCAAATCGCCTTCATACACAAGGCTTCCATCTCTTGTAATTCTTACCTTGCAGTTTCTAATAAACTTGCCATCTAATATATAACTTCCTGCAATGGTACCCACGCCGGAGGCTTTAAATAACTGACGAACTTCTGCATGGCCCAGTACCTTTTCCTCAAAGATAGGGTCAAGCATTCCCTTCATGGCAGCCATAATATCCTCAATAGCATTGTAGATAACACGGTACAGACGAACGTCCACCTTCTCCTCATCGGCAAATAACTTCGCAGCAGGCTCAGGACGCACATTAAAACCGATAATAATCGCATTTGAAGCAGAAGCAAGCATTACATCAGATTCTGTAATAGCACCTACGCCGCCGTGGATAATACGAATTCTAACTTCCTCATTGGAAAGTCTTTCCAAGCTCTGGCGTACTGCCTCAACAGAACCCTGCACATCGGCTTTTACTACAATATTTAAATCCTTCACATTTCCAGATTGAATTTGTGTAAATAAATCATCCAAAGATACTTTCTGTGGTGTATCTTTAATCATGGTTTCTCTGTTTTTTGCAATAACGCTTTCTGCCACCTGTCTTGCTTGTTTATCGTTATCCGCAACATAGAACATATCTCCCGCAGTAGGCACTTCAGAAAGACCTAATATTTCAACAGGTGTAGAAGGACCTGCTTTTTTTACACGTCTTCCCTTATCATCTGTCATAGCACGGATTTTTCCGTAAGCACAGCCTGCCACAATAGGGTCTCCTATGTGAAGGGTACCTTTTTGTACCAATACTGTTGCAACTGGGCCACGGCCTTTATCAAGCTGTGCTTCAATAATGGCACCTCTTGCTTTTCTGTTGGGATTTGCACGTAATTCCTTCATTTCCGCTACAAGGGTAATCATTTCCAGAAGCTGGTCAATTCCTTCTTTATTCACAGCAGAAACAGGAACACAAATAGTATCTCCGCCCCAATCTTCTGCTAACAGTCCATGCTCTGTCAATTCTTGCTTCACTCTATCAGGATTTGCAGAAGGTTTATCCATTTTATTGATTGCAACAATAATTTCTACCCCTGCTGCCTTAGCATGGTTAATAGCTTCTACCGTTTGTGGCATTACACCATCATCCGCTGCAACTACAAGTACAGCGATATCTGTAATCTGTGCACCACGCATACGCATAGCGGTAAATGCCTCATGCCCTGGTGTATCCAAAAATGTGATAGGCTTTCCATCAATCTGGACTGTATACGCACCAATATGCTGTGTAATTCCACCAGCCTCGCTATGGGTAACATTACTATGACGAATAGAGTCCAAAAGAGAAGTTTTACCGTGGTCAACGTGTCCCATAACAACAACTACAGGAGGTCTTTCCTTCAAATTTTCTTCTTTTTCTTCCTCATCATGCCCAAAAGCTTCTTCCATAATATCCTTTTCAGGCTCTCTTTCCAGAATAACATCATAGCTTTCTGCAATTTTTACCGCCGTATCAAAATCCAAGGATTGATTAATGCCTGCCATAATACCCTGCTTCATCAGAGATTTTACTAATTCTGCACCACTTTTACCTAAAATTTCTGCCAGGCCTTTTACTGTAATAGTTTCACCAATATAATGAATCTTAATATCTTCTTCCTCTTTTGGAGAATTTACCACTGGTGCACTGGCTGTTGCTATATTTTTTTCTGGAAGATGTTTTTCTTTTTTCGTCGGTTCAGATTTTCGGTTTTCATTTCCCTTTTTTCCAGAATGGTTCGCATTTGCATTGTTGGGGCGGTTACTAGCGTGAGGATGGTTTTGATTTTGGTTTTGGTTTTGATTTTGATGAGGGCCTTTTCCTCCTCCATGATTTTGGGAAGAATGATTTTGCCCCTCTTTATTTTTTCCGCTTTTATCGTGATTTATATTAGCTTTTTCATCCTTGGCTTTAGTATGAGGCACTTCTTCTGCGGGAGCACTTTCTTTGGCCTCCTGCGCCACTACATCACTTTCCTTTTTTTCTGAAGATTCACTACCAAAAAGAGAAATAATAACTTCAGCGTCTTGATCTGTCAAGGCACTCATATGGCTGTTGGCTTCAATACCCAGCTCTTTTAATTTTCCCATCAGTTCTTTATTTGGTATATTTAATTTTTTTGCTAACTCATATATACGAATTTTTGGCAATTTGCGCCACCTCCTGCTTCTCCTATTACCATGTTCGTTATTTCAATAACTCACATATCTTTTTACCAAAGCCTTCATCTGTCACCGCAAGCACCGCTCGAAAATCTTTTCCTATGGCTCTGCCCAAGGCTTCCTTGCTTCCAAATTCTATAACGGGAATTTGGTAAAACACACCTGTATTATAGAATTTTTTTTTGCAATTATCTGATGCATCCTCTGCTACTAGTATCACATATGCATTTTTTTGTCGCACAGCGTGCTCACAAGCCACTTCTCCTGAGGCAAGTTTTCCTGCCCGCTGGCAAAGCCCCAATAAGGAGTATACATTATGCATTTACTTCACCATCCAACTCAGCCAATAATGCTTCATAAACATCCTTGGGCACGGGAGCTTTAAAGGAACGCTCCAATCCTTTTGATTTCTGAGCTTTTTCCAGACACTCCTTTTGAGGGCAAACATAGGCTCCTCTGCCTGGCTTTTTTCCTGTTTTATCTAAAGAAAATTCGCCTTCATCATTTCTGACAATACGAATCAACTCTTTTTTGCTTTTCATCTCCTGACATCCGGTACATTTTCTTAAGGGGATTTTTCTTTGCTTCATTTCTTTGTCTCCTTTCGAAAATTAATCTTCAAAATCAAGAATGGTTTCCTGTGCTTTTTCCTGCTCCTCCACTAGTTCCTCTTGGCAAAGCATTTCTTCTTCAGAAATAAAATTGGTTTCTCTTGCTTGGGTTTCGCTTTTAATATCAATTCTCCAACCTGTCAATTTTGCAGATAATCTAGCATTTTGCCCCTCTTTTCCAATGGCGAGAGACAACTGATGGTCAGGCACTACAATTTTTGCACTTTGCTCCTCTTCATTAAGAGCAACAGCCAAAACTCTGGAAGGACTTAATGCTGCCGCAATAAACTTTTTGGGGTCCTCACTCCATTGAATGACATCAATTTTTTCTCCACCCAACTCACTGACAATTACATTTACACGGTATCCATTTTGGCCAACACAAGCACCCAATGCATCCACATTTTCTTTTTTGGAATACACTGCAATTTTTGTTCTAGAGCCTGCTTCTCTTGCAATGCTTTTGATTTCAACAATACCATCATGTACTTCGGGTACTTCCTGCTCAAATAAACGTTTTACCAACTCTGGATGTGTTCTTGAAACATAAATTTGAGGCCCTTTTGTAGTTTGTTTTACTTCCAAAACGTATACCTTGATTCTATCCATAAAACGATATTCTTCATTAGGAATTTGCTCATTTGGTGCTAAAATTCCATCAATTCTTCCTAACTGCACAATGACATTTTTCCGCTCTCTACGCTGCACAATGCCTGTCATAATATCTTTTTCTTTCATTATATATTGATTGTATAAAATTTCTCTTTCCGCTTCACGGAATTTTTGAACCACCACCTGCTTTGCAGTTTGCGCGGAAATTCTGCCAAAGTTCTTAGGTGTAACCTCAATATCCACAACATCGCCTACGCTGTAAAGCCCATTGATTTCCCGTGCTTCTTCCAAAGAAATTTCAAGCATTTTATCTGTCACTGGGTCTGCAACTGTTTTTTGTGCATAACAAGCTACGCTTCCTGTTTCACGGTCAATCACAACTTTTATATTTTGGCTTGTTCCAAAATTTTTCTTGCAGGCAGATACCAAAGATGTTTCAATGGCTTCAAAGATAATTTCTTTGTCAATCCCCTTTTCTTTTTCAATCTGATTGAGAGCTTCAATAAATTCTGCCCTATCCATTTTTGTAAATCCTCCTCTTTTTGCTCAGCTTCCAAATATAGTTTCTCATTACTTCAATTAAAAAATTACCGCCAAACGAATGCTAGCAACTTCTTTTTGCTCAAAATTCATTTCTTTGCCATCTTCATCTAGTAAGGTAATGACGCCATCCACTAAACCCTTTAGTATTCCTTGAAATTCTTTTTCTCGGTCACGTGCCTTATATAGCTTTACATCCACAACTTCGCCTGCATATTTCACAAAATCCTCTGGTTTTTTTAAGGGGCGGTCAATCCCTGGAGAGCTTACCTCTAATATATATGCCTGCTCAATAAAACTTGCATCATCCATCTTTTTATCCAATGCACGGCTTACCGTCTCGCAATCATCAATAGAGATTCCGCCCTCTTTATCCACATAAATTCTCAAATACCAGTTTGGGCCTTCTTTTACAAACTCTACATCTACCAGTTCAAAATTTTCTTTTTCCAAAATAGGAAGTAAAAGTTCTGTCACCTTTTTTTCCGTTTGATTTCCCTTTATCATTCACTCACCTCATTTTTT
>JAAYQI010000241.1 GCA_012519385.1 Candidatus Epulonipiscium sp. | reverse complement strand
GGATTCCGAAGTAAAATAACAAATTGGTCAAATGATAAGTTTGGAGTTGGCAAGGTTACTCTTGAAAGAGATATCTTGGCGAAGGTAGATAGATTGAACTATGGAGATATGTGGGACAAGGGATACAATAGAGGCTCTAATTTTGCCAATAAAATATCTGGTGTATTTAATAACGATGCCATGGAGGGTATTGCCAGTAACGTAGAGGGCATTACGGGTGATACTGGAAAAATAGCCGATTCCATGGAAATCTCTCAAGAAGAATTAAGATATCTTCGTGACATTGCCGAGCGTGATGCCATTAACCGATTTACTACGGCAGAAATTAAGGTAGACTTCAAGAATGAATCAACCATCAAATCCGATATGGATATTGACGGTGTTATGAATAAGTTTACGGAGAAATTCAGAGAAGCTATTTACACCGAGGCTGAGGGGGTGCATATGCTTGTATAAAGTAATGCTGGGGAGTATTTTGCTCCCCGTTGCTCCAAAAAAAATTACTATGAAAATTAATAACAACAACAAAACCATGGAGCTGATTAATGGTAGTGAAATCAATTTCCTTCGTACCCAAGGTTTGACAGAATTCAACTTTGAGTTTTTGATTCCTCACACGAAATATCCTTTTGCGGTGTATCCTGATGGCTTTCAGCCACCAGAGTTTTATTTGGAACTATTGGAAACCTTGAAGATGGAGAAGAAGCCGTTTTCTTTCAGTGTTTTAAGGACTATGCCTAATGGTAAGGCAATATTTAATAACAGCAAGTTAGTATCACTAGAAGATTACACTATCACAGAAGACGCAGGGGAAGGATTCGACCTTGTGGCCAGTGTAAAATTGAAGCAATATCAGGAAGTGATAACACTGAAAAACACTGTCGTACAGCTTGCAGGAAATACTGTAGTGGTAAAGGAAGAAAAAACAAGGCCAACGGATAAAAAAGCTCCCTCAACTTATACTGTAAAAAAGGGTGATACCCTCTGGAAAATCTGCAAATCACAGCTAGGCGACGGCTCAAAATATAGTGAAATCGCAAAATTAAACGGAATCAGCAATCCGAATAAAATTTATCCTGGGCAGGTGATAAAGCTTGGTACATCTTAAAATTATAAATGGTGATACGGAATATATCCCCATAGTGGTAGGTGAAGTAAAGTGGACAACGGAAAGGGCAGGCACTCCAGGAAAGCTCACTTTTGAAGTGGTGAAGGATAATATTATAAACTTTCAAGAAGGGAACGCAGTTCAATTATATGTGAACGAGGTTCCTATTTTTTATGGCTTCGTTTTTCAGAAAAAGAGGAATAAAAGCGAAACCATTAGCGTCACCGCCTATGACCAGCTACGGTATCTAAAAAATAAGGACAGCTATCTGTTTGAAGGAAAAACCGCAAGCCAATTTATTTCCATGGTAGCCGAGGATTTCCTATTAAAGACAGGGGATATTGCAGATACCCAGTATGTCATTGAAAAAGGAATACTAGATAATAAAACCCTATTCGATATGTTTCAGGAATTGCTAGATACCACACTTACCTACACCAAGAAATTATATGTTCTTTATGATGATTTCGGTAAGCTGACACTGAAAAACATAGAGGATATGAAGCTAGATATTATCCTAAACAATGAATCGGCAGAAGATTTTGACTATACCAGTAGCATTGACGGTGAAACCTATAATCAAATCAAAATTGCCTATGATAATAAAGAAACAGGCATAAGAGATGCCTTTGTTTCTAAAGACAGTGGAAATATCGAAAAATGGGGCGTATTGCAGTATTACGAAAAGGCCAATAGCGACATTGGTCTACAGCAAAAAGTCAATGCTTTATTGGAACTTTATAACCACAAAACAAGACAGTTAAGCATTAAAAACGCCATAGGCTCCGTAAAGGTGCGGGCGGGGTGCAGTGTCGGCTTGACCTTGGGTTTGGGGGATATTAATGTAAACCATTATTTTATCTGCGAGAAAGTTACCCATACTTTTAAAGCAGGTATGCACCTTATGGATTTGGAATTGAGAGGAAGTGATAGGCTTGTCTGAATTATTGCAGCTAGTGAAACAAGCATCCCAAGAGCAATTTGAAGCATCGAAGCCAGTGGCGGTAATGTTTGGGAAAGTAGTATCTGTCGACCCGTTAAAGATACAACTCGACCAGAAAATCCCGTTGACGGAATCCTTTCTTGTGCTGACAAAGGCGGTAGTAGATTATTCTACAGATATGACAGTAGACCATATTACGGAAACCCATACCCATAGCCATTCATACATTGATGATAGTTCCACAAGAACCACAGAACCGCATACCCACAGTCACCAATATAAAGGAAAGAAAAAATTTACAATCCACCACAAATTAAACATGGACGACCATGTGATTTTATTACGAGTGCAGGGAGGGCAGAAGTATATTGTGCTGGATGTGGTAGGGGGTGGTGAAGTATGATACCTAAGATAAATGAAGAACTTACAAGCACCATTGAAAGAAAAAATATCCCTTCCAGAACCTATAAGCTTCACCGAGGTACAGAAATCATTGCAGGGCATTGTGATGGCATAGAAGCCGTAAAACAAGCAGTCTATAAGGCACTGCATACAGAGAGGTATGACTACTTAATCTATTCTTGGAACTATGGGGCTGAATTAAAGGATTTATTCGGCAAACAGTTGACATATGTCTACGCAGAGGTAAAAAGACGGATAGAGGAAGCGTTGTTACAGGATGACAGAATTCTTAACGTAAAGGATTTTACTTATGAAAAAACCGCCAGAGATACCCTGCATATCACATTTACCGTAGAATCCACAGAGGGGAATTTTGAAAGCGAGGTGAGTATTAATGTTTGAGCATATGACTTTTGAAGCTGTATTAAATCGCATGATGGACAGGGTTCCTAATGACGTGGATAAAAGAGAGGGAAGTATCATCTATGATGCCCTTGCTCCTGCGGCGGCTGAACTATGCCAGATGTATATTGACCTTGATATTGTAATGAATGAAACCTTTGCAGACACTGCAAGTAGAGAATATCTTATTTTGCGAGCGAAAGAAAGAGGTATCCTGCCTTATCCAGCAACGTCAGCAATCGGTAAGGCGGTATTCAATGTGGCGGTGCCAATAGGGAGTAGGTTTAGCCTGGATGAGTTTAACTACAAAGTAATAGAGGAAATAAGCCAACAGGATTTTACTTATAAAGTAGTCTGCGAAACGGCAGGCAGTGAGCCAAACCATACTCTTGGTACCCTTATCCCTATTGAATACATACAAGGCTTATCCACTGCGGAATTGACAGGAATATTAACACCAGGAGAGGATGCAGAAGCTACGGCAAGCATCCGAAAGAGATACCTTGCTACCTTTGATAAACAAGCCTTTGGGGGCAACCGAGCCGATTACATAGAAAAGGTGACGGCATTACCAGGTGTAGGCGGATGCAAAGTATATCGGGCATGGAACGGCGGGGGTACAGTAAAATGCGTCATTATTAATTCGGAACACCAAAAGCCAACGCAAAGCCTGCTTGATGATGTGCAGACCGCTATAGACCCTATACAAAATCAAGGGGAGGGGTTAGGGATTGCTCCTATTGACCATGTTGTAACTATTACAGGGGTAACGGAAACTGTGGTTGACATTGCAACTACCATTACCTATGCCGACGGTTGGGATTTTACCGATTGTGAGCCATATATTAAGGAAACCATTGATACTTACTTTGCAGAGTTAAGTAAACAATGGGCGGACAG
>JAAYQI010000026.1 GCA_012519385.1 Candidatus Epulonipiscium sp. | reverse complement strand
CTTGGTAATTTGTTCCTCAATGGTCCAAAGTCCCCCGATTCCGGAGCCAACAATTACACCAAAACGCTGTGCATCTACTTCTGCTTCTGCAAGACCACTCATAGTATAGGCTTGCGTTGCAGCAGCAATACCATAAATAGAATACATATCATTTCTTTTTGTTTCTTTTTTGGGAACATATAACTCAGGGTCAAAATCCTTGACTTCCCCTGCTATTTTCACTTTAAAATCTGTAGTATCAAATTTTTTAATATAATCAATACCGCACACACCATTTTTTAATCCTTGCCAATACTGCTCCACATCGTTTCCAAGGGGTGTAATGGCACCTAAACCGGTAATTACACATCTTTTATTCATTTGTTTCCCTCCTTAGTACATCACCATACCACCGTCAACATTAAGCACTTGACCAGTAATATAACGATTTTTTGCTAAAAAGACTGCTGCCTGTGCCACTTCTTCAGCTTGACCAAAGCGTTTTAGAGGAATAGAAGCTAACATTCCTTCTTTCACTTCGTCCTTCAAAACTGCAGTCATATCCGTTTCGATAGCACCGGGAGCAATGGCATTGCAAGTAATTCCCCTAGCACCCAGTTCACGAGCACAGGATTTTGTTAATCCGATAACCCCTGCCTTTGATGCTGCATAATTTGCCTGCCCCACATTACCCATAAGCCCCACTACAGAAGACATATTAATAATAGCTCCTGCTCTTTGCTTTAGCATAATATTGGATACATGGCGAATCATATGAAATGTGCCCTTTAAATTGGTACGAATCACACTGTCAAATTCTTCTTCCGTCATTCGCATCAGTAGCATATCCTTTGTAATTCCAGCGTTATTGATTAAAACATCCACTCTGCCAAAATGCTCTTTTGTGGCATCTACCACTTTTTTGGCAGTTTCAAAATCTGAGATATCTCCCTGTAACAAAAGACACTCCACACCATAGCCTTTGATTTCTTCAATCAAGTCATCAGAAACCTTGCTTCTATAATTTAGTGCAATATTACAGCCTTCCTTCGCAAACGCAACAGCAACTGCCCTGCCAATGCCTTTTGCTCCGCCTGTAACCAATACAGTTTGATTTTTCAGCATTTAGATACCTCCATTATTGTTTTGGTGCCATTTTTCTACAGTTTTTTCCAATGTTTTGATGTCCTCTGCATTTAAAATAGTCACACCTTTTAACGTACGTTTTACAAAACCGCTTAATGCCTTACCTGGGCCTATTTCTATAAAGGTGTCCACACCCTTTTCCTCTAGGGTAAGCAGCGTTTTTTCCCATTCCACTGGGCTCATCACTTGTCTTATCAAAAGAGGAATAATTTCCTCAGTATTTTCCACTTCTTTACCTGTTACATTAGTAATCACAGGTACTTTTGCATCCTTTAATTGAAGTACATTCAGCTCTTGTGCCAAACGCTTAGAAGCAGGCTCTAACATAGCCGTGTGAAAAGGTCCGCTCACATTAAGCTTTACTACCATTTTTGCACCCTTTTCTTTAGCAGCTTCTGCTGTTTTTTCTACCGCTTCTTTTTCTCCTGCAATCACAATTTGACCAGGAGCGTTATAGTTTGCCGGTGCCACAAATCCATACTTGCTTCCTTCCTTGCAAAGCAACTCAATCGTTTCTCTATCCAGTCCCATCACAGCATACATAGCACCTTTTTCTGCGGGAACCGCCTCTGTCATAAATCTTCCTCGTTTTTGTACTAATTGCACAGCCTGTGCAAAATCAAATACACCTGCCGCAGTATAGGCACTGTATTCTCCTAAGCTTAACCCCGCCATATAATCGCAGGTAATTCCTTTTTCTTTTAAACAGGATAATACCGCCATGCTCATTGTTAAAATAGCAGGCTGTGTAAATTCTGTTTGATTTAACTTCTCTTCCTGTTCAAAGCAAATCTCTCGGATAGAAAATCCCAAGGCTTCATCTGCCTCGTGAAATACTTCCCTGGCACACGCAAAATTTTCATATAACTCTTTTCCCATTCCCACATATTGTGCGCCTTGACCGCTAAACAAAAATGCTGTTTTCATGCCAATCTCCTTTGCTTTTCACGATGCAGAAAGAACGGGCTTTCTGCATCTGTGAGAGTTATCGTATTAAATTTGCTGCATCTTTCATAATGGCAACATATTCTTGATACAGCTCCTCAAGTATTTCCTTTGCTGTTTGTTCTTTATGAACCAAACCTGCAATCTGACCTGACATTACAGAGCCATTATCAATATCACCATCTATTACAGCCTTACGAAGGGCGCCACGTCCCAATGTGTCTAATTCTTCTGGGGTGGCATTTCTTTTTTCCATTTCTTCATAAATACGAGTCATTTTGTTACGGATTACCCGTACAGGATGCCCAGTAGAGTTTCCTGTGGTAACTGTATCTATATCTTTTGCCTTAATGATGCGTTGCTTGTAGTTTTCATGAATGGTGCATTCTTTTGCCACCAAAAAACGTGTGCCTAACTGAAAGCCCGAAGCACCAAGCATCGTTGCCGCCGCCATTCCTCTGCCATCGGCAATGCCTCCAGCCGCAATTACAGGAATAGAAACTGCATCCACAACTTGAGGCATAAGTGCCATAGTGGTTGTTTTTCCTACATGACCACCAGCTTCTGTTCCTTCCGCAATTACAGCATCTACGCCATCCTTTGCAAAACGCTTCGCAATGGCTACAGAAGGAACCACAGGTATCACCTTTGCTCCCATTTCCTGAAAAGCTCTCAAATGAGTAATGGTACTTCCCGCACCTGTGGTAATCACAGGCACTTTTTCCTCACACAATACTTGAGCAATTTCTTTGGCAAAAGGGGACAATAGCATTATATTAACTGCATAAGGGCGATTTGTTCTTTCTTTTAACTCCCTAATCGCCTTACGACATCCTTCTCCATCCAAATGCCCCGTTGCCAAAACTCCAAGGCCACCGCCATTGGATACAGCACTCACCAATTCAGGGTTAGAAATCCAAGCCATTGCACCTTGAAAAATGGGGTATTGAATATTTAGTAATTCACAAATATTTCCATACATACCTTAACCACCTTGTATTTTTGCCGTATATTATTTACCGCTTTCTTCTACAATTTTTAATACATCTGCAACAGTTTTGATTGCTTCAGCATTTTCAATTTTTACATCAAACTCATCTTCGATATCATTAATAATCTGGAATAAGTCTAAGCTATCTGCATCTAAGTCTTCCATTACACTTGTTTCCAATGTAATGTCAGCGATATCCTTTCCTGTCTGCTCTGCAATAATTTCACGAATTCTGTCTAATGCCATTTTTGTTTCCTCCTTAAAGTAAGTAATAATTTTTATAACTGAATCATCATGCCGCCCCAGGTTAAACCTCCCCCAAAGCCAACAATTAAAATAATGTCATCCTTCTGTAACATTCCTTTTTCCATCATTTCATTGAGGGCAATAGGAATGGTTGCAGAAGAAGTATTGCCGTATTGGTGTAAATTCATGTAAAACTTTTCCATAGGAATTTTTAATTTTCTGGAAATCACTTCTACAATGCGGATATTTGCTTGATGAGGAATCACATATCGAATTTTTTCTAAGGGGATTCCACTCTTTTCCAATAGTATACGAATACATTTAGGAGTTTGTCTTGTAGCAAAATCAAAAACCGCTCTGCCATCCATCTGCAAAAAGCTGTTTTCATCCCTTTTTGTGCCAAAAAATCCATTTTCTGCCTTACGATGACCGCAAGTTAAGGCTAAGCCACGGCTTCCGTCGCTGCCCATATCCTCAGCCAAAATGCCAGGTGTATCAGATGCTTCCATATATACTCCTGCCGCCCCATCACCGAATAATACACAGGTGCCTCTGTCTGTAAAATCCAAATATTTGGATAACACCTCTGCTCCGATAACCAAAGCATTGCGGTATACACCGCTTCTGATGTATTTATCGGCAACACTCATAGCAAAAATAAATCCCGAGCAAGCAGCACTAATATCAAAAGCAACGGCATTTTCCGCACCCAAAGCAGCCTGCACCAAGCAAGCGGTAGACGGAGTAGTATAATCTCCCGAAACAGTTGCCACAATAATTAAATCAACATCTTTGGGATTGATATTCCCTTTATTTAATACATCTAATCCAGCTTTAGCGGCAATATCCGAGGTGTTTTCTCCCTTGGAAAAATATCTTTGCTCAATGCCGCTTCTGGTGCGTATCCATTCATCATTGGTATCTACTATTGTAGTTAAATCATCATTGCTGATTGAGTTTTCCGGTACATAAGCGCCGGTAAAAAGTATTTTAGAATAAATCATTACTTCTCTCCTTTGCTTAGATTGTATTTATGAATCAAATAAGCATTGAGCTTTTCCAAGGACTTGCAAAGCACCATTTCCTCCTCTGGAGAAAGCCCTTCTATGGTGGTTTTCACCATATTTCTGTGAAAATTTGCGTGAACTCTGTATAATAAACGCCCTTGCTTTGTAAGGCCGATTTTTACAACACGACGGTCTGTTTCGCTGCGAAAACGCTCGACATACCCTTTTTTCACCAAATTATTAATGGCAACTGTTAATGTGCCAACTGTAATATTTAATACCTTAGCCACTTCACTCATACTTTTTGTTCCATACATACCAATCGCTTCTATGGTATGAACTTCTTTGACAGAAACGTTGTGGAATCTTCCGTTACGGAGGGATTCCTCTTCAATGGTTAAAATGTCATTAAAGATTTCTACCAACAAAGTATTTATGATAGTGAGTGTTTCCTCCATAAGCTCCTCCTAGAATACTTTGAGATAATACTTTGATTTTCAAAGTATATATTATTTTAAACTTTACGTCAATAAATTTTTCAAGAGTTTTCAAAAAAATGCCTGAATTTTTTAGGAATAATACTGAAATAATTCCACATATATTGACAAATACTTTGTTTTATATTATATTTCAAATAGTTTGATTATCCAAGCATTGCATAACATAGTTTATAATACTATGTATTGATTTTATACTAAAAGGAGTTGCTGTTATGAAGTTAAACCCACTTATTATAGGAGATTTGGTAGCACCTGTGCCCATTATTCAAGG
>JAAYQI010000025.1 GCA_012519385.1 Candidatus Epulonipiscium sp. | reverse complement strand
TTTGCTCTTGTGGCACAGTATTTTCTTGTGGCGAAGCATCACTCGTATTAGATGTAGGCTCTGCTGGCTCAAAGGAATCTACTTCTTCTGCCACATTAACATAGTTTTCCTCCTCCATTTCTTCGTTGGCTTCTTTCTCCAATTCCAGCAAAATATCTGTCTGAGGCTGGGGTTGTACTATTTCCTCTACATCCTCCTCCGAAAAATCAGGATGAATTTCTGGTTCAAACACAGGAGGAGCTTCCTCATAAACAGCACTTTGCATTTCCTCCTCTTGAGGGGGATTTTCGGAAGATTCTTTCACATAATCATAAATGGGCTGTCTAGATTTTACTGTGGTTCTGCTTCTTTTGGGACGAAAAACTGTTGCTTCTACAATAGGGATTTCCTGCTGATTTTCTCCTTGTACTTCATGCACCTGAATATTAAAATTGCCTTTTTTATATTTTTTCTTAAGAATCGGTAAGGGTTGTTCTTCTTTTGGCTGTTTTATTGGTTGATGCACAACTTCTTCTTCCTCATAATCATCCTCATAATAGTAATCCTCATCTTCGCTCTCACTACGTAAAAAAAGCTGATATATCATGCGGAAAAAGGACTTTCCTGTACCCATAATGATAGAAATTAATAACAGCACAAAAAGTATAAACATACTTCCTATACGTCCAAAAGCTTTTAAAAATAAATCACCAAAAAGTCCACCCAAAAGTCCGCCATTGGTGAATGCACCTTGTTGAAATAACAGCATACTTCGGGCAAAAAATTTCATTTCACCTTCACTGCCTGTTTTACTCCAAATATGTGCTGTAACAGCCACACAAAATATCAATAATCCACTTGCCGCCGCCTTTATGATAAATCCTCTGCACTCCTCCTGTATCAGTTTCCAAATGCAAAATATAACAATAAAAATTGGGAGCAATACCCCGCCAATTCCTAGTATTCCCTTTAGCGTAGTGCTTAAAAATGTGCCAAATATCCCCATTTTATCACTAAGTAAGCCGATTAAAGTGAGAATAGATGCTGCAATAATTAATAACAGAACAATCTCTTGCTTTATAGAGTCATCCACCATTGGCGTATTTTTAATTGTATTACCTCTACTTTTAGAAGCAGTTCTTGGTTTTGGAATAGTTTTCGATGAAACGGTTCTTTTTTTCTTTTTTTCAGGTACTGCCATTTATGTCACCTCAAATATTCTTTAGTTTCTGTAAAAATTGAAAATTCCTGAAAATAGACATAAGAAAAACTTCAAATTTTAGCCCTCATTCACACAAAAGCTTAAAAACTTGTACATATCTTGTGATAAAAGGACAAAGTTTGAAACAAATGATTGAGAGAATTCAGCTTCTCTCCTTCCGACTGACTCATTATACCATATTTTTTTAGGCCTGGCTATTTTTTCCTATCCTGTACTTATTCTCTCCTTCTATTAGCCGAAGGGTATAAAATTACTTCGTCAATTCATGAAAAATAGATTGATGCCTATAGTTTAAAATGGTAAAATACAGATACTTATTACTTCGGTAAATTTATTATCCTGTACTAACTTATATACAACCGACACCTGTGCTTTAAAAAGCTTGCAATAGAAAAGACGATAATACCGTTATTTACAGCATCGTTTAAATCCGATTTTTAAAGGAATGATAATCATGAAACCCTCTTTGAACTATAAAAAGAATATCTTATATATTGGTATCTTACTCATATCACTCGTCCTGAAAAATTATATGGTAAAACTTTTTGTTTATCATTTAGAACAAAATTTATTTTTATTGAATCTTTCTCTGGATTTTTTACTGTTTATTATTGTAATCGGATTCAATTTTTGCTATAGAAATCAGCAGCTTAAAAAATGTGTTCTTGACACAAATTCTTCTATCACCAGCACCTTGGAAGAAGTAATCCAAACAGATGATTATAGTACTACAGGTATTCAAAAATCCACACTGTCATTTGGGTATATTTCCATTATGGAGCTAGATTGGAAAACAAAAACAATTTATCCTCTAAATCATAGCCTACTCCATCTAAATATTACAAAGGAACAGTATGCAATCCCTCAAGCCCTCATTGAAAGCGAGATCTTGCATCCTGATAGCGTCCCTGTTTTTTGGGACCTTATTCATAAAATGGAGAGGAAAGAAAAAAGCGGTAGTTGTGTTTTGCAATTAAAAGATATTGCAGATAACTATAGAGCATATCAGGTGCAATACCACATGATTTATAATTCCCGTGGCATTCCCATTAAGGCTTTGGTGTTTTTGGAAGACATGCAGGATTATGAAAAAGAGAACTCTGCTGCGCAAAATCATCCTCTATCTTCCAATGAAGTACTCAGCTACTGTAATATCAACTTAAGCAGAGATAACATTGAACAATGCCATGGGTACTGGATAAATGCCACCGATAATGCATTACAACCCTTGCCACAAAATAAATATTCCGAAGTTTATAAAGCAGTGCTTCAAAATTTCATTTGGTCGGAAGATTTTGAAGAAATGCTTGCCTATACAAACTATGACTTTTTGTTACAGCACCACAAAAAAGGGCACCAGTGGATGCAATTTAGCCATCGCTTAAAAAATAAAAAAGACTCTTTTGTTTGGGTAATGACTACCTTCTATTTTATGACAGATTTAGTTTCTGGCGATAAATTTGTATTTATTTATCATCAAAATATTTCTGAGCAACAAGTTTTTCCTGCTCAGCCTAGAATAACAAAAGATTACTTTCAAAAATTTCTTGTAGCCAGCACCACAGGATACCTTGATACAAATATTACTCAAAACTATATTGATTTTTGTGATGGTGAATGGAAAGATATCATTGATTCCTTGGAGTTGAAAAAAACAGCGGGAGACTATGACAGAGTTCTGGTAGAAATAGTAAACCTACATATTCCTGAAGAACATATGCAAATGTATTACTCCACTTTATCACGAGATAATTTACTTAGTGCATTTGATAGAGGAGAAAATGAGTTGCATTTTGAGCATCAGTGGAAACAAGCAGATGGCTCTCTATTATGGTTTTTAGTGAGTATTTATTTATTTCAAGAAGATACTACACAGGATATTCATGGCTTAATCTGTATGAAAAACATTGATGAAGAAAAAATTGCACAGTTAGAATTACAAAATAAAGCCGAACGTGACTCCCTTACTCAATTATTTAACCGTTGCACCTTCGAAAACAGCATAGAAGCACTGTTAGAAAAAATGCCTTATGAACAGCACGCACTCTTTATCATAGACGTGGATAATTTTAAAATGATAAACGATACCTTCGGGCATCAGTATGGCGATCAAGTTTTAAAAGAAATTGCTGAAACAATCAATGCTACTTTTCATAAGGATGATATGAAAGTCCGTATTGGCGGGGATGAATTTACAGTTTGTATGCAAAATGTATTGTCACTCCAAGTTGTCCTCCAAAAGGCCAGACAGCTCTCTGATGCTCTGTGCATAAAGCGTAGAAAAAACCACTTAGAGTATGTAAGCTCTGTTTCTATCGGTATTGCTTTGTACCCACAGCATGGTAGTAATTATTTTACATTGTTTGAAAAGGCAGATAACGCTCTTTATACAGCAAAACAAAGTGGAAAAAATCAATTTTCAATATTTCAATATGAAGATTACACACCAGAATGGAATGAGAACATCCCTATTTCCTCCAACAAAAATTATAAAGAATGGATATTGGATGAAATAGATGACTTGGTTTATATATCAGATTTAGAAACCTATGAATTGCTCTATATGAATCAGGCTTGTCAGAAATTTTACTTAGGAAATACGCATTCCTATTATCACGGACAAAAGTGCTACCGTGTGCTGTATGGAAAAGAAAAACCTTGTGAGTTTTGCAGTAATTTTTATCTGATACAGAATACTTCCTATGTATGGGAACAATATCAGCCCCATACCAATCAGCATTTTTTAGTGAAAGATCGCTTGATTCAATGGGACAACCGAGTAGCTCGTATTGAATTTGCAATGGATGTTACAAATATCGTTCAGGGAAAAAAGAACTTATTATAAAATTATAAAAAGCCTGCTTGCCTTGAAAATTTAAGGCAAGCAGTTTTTTATATTCTTTCTCTAAAAAAGCAGTCAATAATTATGACAATAATAGCTAGATATCTCTTGGAGTAATATTTTGAAATTGTATTTCTCTACCCCTTTTAACATAAAAATACCTCCAATTACAATATACTTAACTTAAATCGTATATCGTAATTGAAGGTTGTTTGTATATCATCACTGGCACAATTTTTATTCAAAAATCATCGTATATAGTGAACATCAATTTTAAATAAATTTATCAATATTTTTCACAGTCTCAAAATATATACTTACTCATCCCATCATGACGATATAAATAGTATGACATAGGGAAACACTTATCCCTTGGTATAAGGGTTATTTTTCAAAAAATTCGGGGTTCTTTGTTCCATGATTTATTGAAATAATTAATGGAAACAAAAAAATCTGGAATTAGTCCATGTTGACTTTACTATTCCAGATTCTTTTCTTTACGCTAATTATAAACAAAAATCAGTATTTTTAAATTATACATTATATATTTTTTAATCACTATAAAAATCAAAAATATGATTTTATCTCTTAACTAAAATAACATATAAAATAATATAAACATACTATCAAATTAAACTCTTTATTATAGTATCAATGTTGTATTTTTTTCTCTTGATAATCCTTTTTTAGAAATTTTTTTTCTTTTGTAAATATAGCAACTCTATGTTTATCAATATCCATTTTTATTAAATTTTTACGTTCTTCATTTTCAATTTTATCTCTATTTAATGTAAGGATATATTGAAAATCTTGAAATTCTTCTTCTTTTTTATAAGCATAATTTAAACATTGAACTAACGTATCTTGATCAACATCAAAAATATTATCATGTACTAAAAATAATGG
>JAAYQI010000240.1 GCA_012519385.1 Candidatus Epulonipiscium sp. | reverse complement strand
TAAGAGTAAAAGAAACAGCAACCCATAAAGCAGGGGCCTATGCAACAGTAACAGTACCAGCAGGAAGTACAGCAACTTATACAGTAACAGTCAGTAGCGGAGGTACTAGTGCAACTGGCAGCGGTTCTTATACTGCAGGCACTACTATAAACATTTACGCAGGCAGCCGCAGCGGGTACACTTTTACTGGCTGGACATCATCAGATGTGACGATTACCAATGCCAGCAGCAAAAACGCCAGCTTCACCATGCCGGCAAAAAATGTAACCGTGACCGCCAACTGGAGTTATAGCAGTGGTGGCGGCGGTTCAAGTACAAATGCTACCCTTTCGGATACTAAAGTAGAGTTTGACAAAAATGAAGTTGATGACCTAAAAGTTACTTTAAAAAGTGGCAGCTATAACCTAAGAAGTATCAAAAACGGCTCCTATACCCTTAGAGAAGGAAAGGATTATACTATAAGCGGAAAAACTGTTACCATAAAAGCCTCCTATTTAGATTCACTTAAAGAAGGCAAGCATTCATTGACCTTTGATATGAGCGGAGGCACAGATCCAGTTCTAACTATCATAGTTTCAGACACTACCAAAACAGATCCTCAAGAAGAAAAGCCTTCAGTTGAAGATCCTGTTAACTTTGAGGATGTTAAATCCAGTGACTGGTTCTATGATGCTGTGAACTATATATATAAAGCAGGTCTTATGGTAGGTACATCAGATACCACTTTCAGTCCTTATACTGATACAATAAGAGGGATGATTGTTGCCATTTTACACAGACTTGAAGGTTCACCAAAAGCAGATATAGCCAACGGTTTCACAGATGTAGGGTCGGATAAATATTATACAAAAGCAGTAGCTTGGGCAAGTGAGAATAGAATCGTAAGCGGATATGGCAACGATATATTCGGGGCAGAGGATTCCATTACCCGTGAACAGCTGGCTGCAATCCTGATGAATTATGCTCAGTACAAAGGCTATGATGTGTCTATGAGAGCTGACCTTTCTAAATTTGCAGATGGAGAGTCTATCTCTCCATGGGCAAAAGATGCTATATCATGGGCAAATGCCGAGGGATTAATTCAAGGCAGCGGAAGTCAATTAATGCCTACTGGCAATGCACAGCGTTCACAGGTGGCAGCAATCCTTCAACGATTTATAGAAACAATCACAAAATAACAGCAATCAGTAATTAGATAAGGCTGTCAGTCAGCAGCCCAGCTCATTAAAAAAGCGGCGGTTCGGAATGTATCTTGTTCCGACCGCCGCTTTTGGCTGGCTTAGGATAACCGTAAGAGCGTCTGTAATTTTCACACCGCCTGATCTATAAATAGAGCGTGTCCAAGCGTCGCAGAAATTGGTGTAGCGCACAATAGCTATGCACCTTGAAAAACCAATATGAATCTGCTCTAAAACATACAAAAAAGTCCTGTTTTTTAGTATAATAGAATCGACGAAAATCCACAAATACCAACGAAACGTGGGACTTTTTATGAATACTATTATAGCACTTTAGCCTTGATTAGAGAAAATTTTTCAAAAATTTTTCAATTGAACATAGTCCTCTTTCAATAGATTCAGCAACTGATACTTTACTAACTCCTTCAGCCCTTGCGATTGCGCTTTTGCTCATACCTAAGAAGAAATGGGCATAGATTCGTTTTGCCTGTTTGTCGGGTAAAGAGGCTATAGCTGCATGGAGCTGTTCTTGGGTCAGCTTACGCTCATAAAGCTCATGGGGAGAGAAGGAAACGAAGAGAATATCCCGCTCAATGCCATCCCCACGGTCAAGGGAGTATGTAGCATTATAGCGGCGCTTTGTTCGTTCATAGGTTTCCTCAGCTCTGGCATATTCTATGAATATTTGTGCCAGCTCGTCCGGCACGTCAATCCATTTATCTTCTGTGAAGTAATAAGGGTAAATATCCTTTAGGTTTATGGTTTTCATATGTGACCATCCTTTCAATTTTTAATAATCTGATTGAAAGGACAGGCGGCGGAGAACGCCCGGATTGTAATCTGAAAAACCGATAAATCTTTAGAATAAAAAAACGCACCGAGCCAGAATGGTTCGATGCATTAAACACAACAAGAAATCTTGTTTTGAGTTTAAGACGAAAAAACACCATAACCCCCCTATGAGTTACGGTGTCTTTATTTTTTAAAACATGACGTTTTCTATGGCAGGACGTAATTCGGCTATATATTTTCCTTGAGCAAACTCCGTTCAGAGCCATTGGTAAGAAGTTTAAAAGTGAAATAGCTCATTGCGCTCAAACATCCCATATATGAATGCTCCTTATATGATCAAACAAGCAGGTTATCTTACATACTTTCGTTTACACCGAACTTTGTTTTAAAATCTTTATAGCTGCTATGTTTCCCATATATGCATTTCAATTATTTTCTGTAACATTGCCTTCTGAAACCACTGAACAAATATCACCGATATCACACTGTAAAACTTCACAAATTGATAGTAATACGGCAACAGAAACAGGTTCGTTTTTATTCAGCTTTGTGATTGTTCCTGCCGATAATCCAGTTAGTTTTCTCAAATCACTTTTTTTAATGTCCCGATTAATAAGCTCGATCCATAATTTTTTATAACTGATCTTCATATCCATTCCCCATTTATCGCTGATTTTACTTTATAAGCATTGTAATACCCATTCTATTATAGACAAAACCTCGTAAACTTACAAGAATTAATAGCAAATTAGTAAATAAAATCATAACCTTATGTGATAAATGGCCACAGTTTAATGAAGTGGGGTAATAGGAGGCGGAGTTGAAGAGAAATTGCACTGTCTTAATGTCCTGTTTTTTCTGGAAACAATCGTGGCAAGCAGGGCAAGGTGGTACACACCTTACAATTTTGCTTGTTGGGGAGCATCCCCAATCCCCACTGAACACACAATAAATTGTGTGGCTACGCTCACTGCGTGAGCTGAAATATCATCGATAATACTATCTTTGATTATGAGCTTTTTCATTCTCTTTTACAGGATGGTCACTCTGTAAAAGACGGTCGATATTTGCCTTTGCGGTTAGTACCTCCTGCATTTCTTTCTTTGCTGCGTGGTAGATCCCATAGGCTTGTTTCTTTTTGGAAAGCAGCTCAGCATACTCTGCTTGCAGAGATTTAACCGTTGGCAGCTTTTTAAGTCCAAGCTCATCAAAGGTCGCCTTTGATGCCTTGTGTAAAAGAAGGTCGGCAGCATGTTCTTCATAGAACTTTTTAGAGTATCCTGCTTTGCGATAGGCAGTATAAACATCACGGGTTTTGGCGTAATTAATGATATGGGCTTTAAGGATAGCAATCTCTGCCATACGCTTTTCCGCAGCCTTGATTTCCGTAGAAAGACGATTGAAATTATCGGTGGCGGTCAGTGATTTTTTCTCTAAATCCTCATAGGCAAGAAGCTTGTTTTCTGTTAAGAAGTTTATTGTCTGTGCCATCTGCTTCAGGTTGAAAATTTTAGCCCACTGCTCATAGCCAGCACCTTTGCCGGCTTGTAATTTTGCCTGTATATCAACAAGCAAATTGACACGTGACTGAGGTTTTTGGTGATGATTTTTCTTGTTTATCTGGACTTTCTCGCCACTGATTATTGCTTTGATTTCATCTTCGGAATAACCATTACCGAGAGAACGCAGGCGAATGAATTTCTTTTGATTCTCTCCCTTGAAGGATATGTGGTTTCCTTGTTTTATTTCATAGCCTGCCAGCTTCATTTCTTCTAAGAAGACTGTAAAATCCGCAGGCTTTTTTGTAAGAACTTCGTCAATAATCTGGCGTAGATTTTCGGAGTGGGAGAGAGGCTTTTTATCGCCTAACCACTTGCCATAATGATTCTTTCCACGCTTTGGATTTCCGATGATAGAGAGACTGTTTTCAAGGCAAAGACGATCAGAAATTTTGCGGATTGCTTTTCCAGAGCCTAAAAAATCCCTGAACTTTTTTGTGCAGTCCAAGGAAGTGGAGTTAAAGATAATATGATTGTGAATATGGGCTTTGTCGATGTGAGTTGCAACGATAAATGCGTGGTTGCCTTTCGTAAAACTCATGCCTAATTCATAACCGATTTTGTTGGCAAGCTCCGGCGAAATCTCATCCGGTTTAAACGACTGGCGTATCTGATAGGCTATCACATCATTTTCTTGCTGCCTGCCCGTAATATCAGAATACTGCCGCTTTGAAAGGAGAAATTCACCTTGTATGGTTTTGGGGTCGCACTCATAAGAGCTAATGTATTCACCCTCGTTTGTTTTCTCAGGATTTTTTGCATAATCTGTGCGGTCAGCAAGGCAATCGGCAATGGATTTGCCTTTGTTTTGGTGCATGGAAATTAAACGTGTGGTAGCCAGGATAACACCTCCTTTACAAATAGTAAAAGTGCCTATTTACAGACACTTTTACATACTTTATTTAACTATTACTTTTTCTTTGCTTTGTTCGCCGCATAGCGAATGAATTCATCTACAGTAGGTACTTCTCCATTTCGTTGCACTTTGTCCTGATGTGCCTTTGTTATATCATTATGGTTTGGGCTATTATATGTTTCATCAATCGCCGATTGCATTTCACGTTTTACTTCTTCTACAGTAACACCATACTTCCTTGCAACTTTTCGGTACACCTTTCTCATACTCATCTGAACTTCCTCCTATATGTGTATTATCTTTTAATAAATGGACTAATATTAGTCCCATTATAACAACAAGTCCAACTAAAATAAAGAATAAAAGGACTAAAATTAGTCCTAAACATTTGGGAGGTTTTAGATGGATGAGCAGAAAATAAAATCAGACACACATATTTCCATAGGAAAAAACATACGTGAAATCAGAACAGCAAAGAACATAGGTCAGACTGAACTTATAGGAATGGTGCATTTACAGGGAGTTTCCATTACTCGTGAATCCTTAGTGAAGATTGAGAGGGGAATACAGCATATCTACGCTTCACAGCTAAGAGGAATAAAGGACGCTTTACAAACAACCTATGAAGAGTTGCTAAAATAGAGAAATCTGTCATTAATAGAACGCCCCACTAATAATCAAATAGCTTTAAGTCGTTCATTTATTCCACCCATTGTGCCAATGAGCCAAGCGGCAAGCATTGGGATTCCGTAAGGGCTGATGAGGTAGGCAATGAATATTGCTTTTAATCCTTCTTTTGTATCACCTAAGAACACCATTGCAGCAAGTCCCAGTGCAAATAATAAAAATGCCAAAATTGAAAGTAGCATGGAGCTAAATATGCAGACAAACTGACATATAAGTAAGATGATTGATAATGCAAGTGTTATAGGGAATAAAAATATTTTCAGCAATATACGCATAAACTCTACCTCTTTTTTTAAGATAAGCATAGCAAATCTTTTTCTTTATGTCTATGATATGAATTTTAAATTGATGAAAGGCGGCAGAGTATTTCATCTGCCGTCTCCCAAAGTTTATCATAACTTTTTCTTAATTCTTCAATATCCTCCCCGTAAATATTGCCTGTTTCATGTACTCTTTTTGTAAGCTGATTTAAGCTGTTACTAGTGCGGCGAAGAAGTGTTACAAGTTCTCTAATGTCAGATAAATCAAGATGAATAGCATAGCCATCTACAGCCATTTTACGAAGATAGGCTCCTAAATTCTTTGTACCAAGCTGTTCCATTTTTTCATCTATTAAACTGCGTTCATGATCCGTTACCATAAAATGTAGCTGAACATTTCTTTTGCGGTTTGCCATCATCTCACCTCCAAGTCTTTACCCTGTTTTTCCTTTATATCTTTGCCCATCTGTGAGGGTTGTTTCAGGCTGTTTAATACAGAATGACGTTCTTCTTTTGAAACCATGCTGTTAGTTTGTTCCTGCGGTACAGAAACACCTACTCCCATATTTAATTCGGCATCAAGAACAGTAAGTCGAGAAATTTTCTCCTTTAGCTCCAACTCTTTGGGGAATGGCTTGCCAATCTCTGCTTTTGCTGCCTCTTGCTGTTTATAGAGGTTATCAAGCTGTTCTGTAACTACTTTTAATCTATTCGGCATATTTGCAAGGGCATTATCTATACGGGTAAGATTTCCTCTTGCATCCATGCCAAGCTTTGCTATATGGCTCATTGCTCCTTTTAAGGTGATCTGAAATTCATTATAGAAACCATCATAGGACAAGTACATGGCAAAGCCACGGTAACTGCCTATTTCAATTGAGTCTTTTCCTTTCACTTCCTTGCAAGTTTCAAGAAGAATAGTTCCGGCTTTATCCTTATCAATCAGGGTATCTTCTTTAATTATCATGGGTAAAAATTCACCTTCAGTAGGGGTGTTTTCGGAAAGGGTCTTTAGGTCTTGCTCAAAACCTTTGATAAAGTTTTTGTTCTTTTCAATATTTTCAGGAAAGTATTTTAGCAGATTATCTTCCAATCGATACTGATTACTTTGATGACTTGCTTTTAATAATTTAAGCTTTGCTACATCAATATCCAAATCCATCTTTTCCTTGATTTTTGGATTGCCTGCACATAAGGCTTTTATTTCTGCATAAGATAGTGCAGCCTCATCAACATCTTCACAGGAGCGGACAGGACTTTTTGAAGTCATTATCTGCGAGATGAATTTTTGCTTATTTTCCACAGTCTGCCACAAGTAAGCATCAAATGTTGCCTCAGTAACATAGCGAAAAATATCTACTTCATCATTCATATTTCCTTGTCTTTCAATTCTGCCTGCACGTTGTGTTAAGTCTCCTGGTCTCCAAGGGCAGTCAAGGTCATGAAGCGCTACAAGGCGGTCCTGAATATTCGTTCCTGCACCACATTTTGCGGTACTGCCAAGAAGTACACGGACATCACCGCTACGCACCTTTGCAAATAGTTCTTTTTTACGCACCTCGGTATTTGCTTCATGGATAAAGGCTACTTCATTATTAGGCACACCTTTTTTAATCAACTTATCTCGTATATCATCATAAACATTGAATGCAGTGGTATAGGGAGCTTCCTCTTGGGCTAAAGTATCCTCTAAAGCGTAAAGCTCTGTGCCATTAATAGATTTATTTCCTGCTTCTGCAACTTTTTGCTCGGATGCTGTTCTGCCCTTGGGAGTAGAAATATCGCAGAAAATAAGTTGAGTTAATTTTTCTGCTGAACCTTTATCCCAAATATTGTAGATATTATTTACACAGGCATTTACCTTGCTGTTTTCATCATCAGGGAGTAGTGGATTAACGATTCGTTGGTCAAGTCCTAATTTCCTTCCATCAGAAGTTATCTTCAGCATATTATCCACAGAGGGGTCAACTTTATTTGCATGGACATCGGCAGCTCTATCAGATAGATCCTTAACCATTTCCTGCTGTATCTCTGTAGGTTTTAATGCAATGGTATGATAGTTTGCTTTTGGGGTAGGTAGGTTTAACTGGTCTGCTGTTTTAATATCTGCAACCTCTTTGAACATTGCCATGAGTTCAGGAAGATTAAAGAATTTTGAAAATCTCGTCCTTGCCCGGTATCCCGTTCCTTCGGGAGCAAGCTCAATAGCGGTCACGGTTTCTCCAAATGTACTTGCCCAAGAATCAAAGTGAACAAGTCCATTTCTTTGCAATGTATTGTATTGGAGATACCTCATCATAGTATAAAGCTCCGCCATTGAGTTTGACACAGGGGTACCCGTGGCAAATACAATCCCCTTACCACCTGTTAGTTCATCCATATAACGACATTTCATAAACATATCGCTGGACTTTTTAGCATCAGTGGTGGATAGTCCTGCTACATTACGCATTTTGGTATATAGAAATAGGTTTTTATAATTATGTGCCTCATCTACATAAAGTCTATCAACTCCCAGTTGTTCAAAGGTTACAACGTCATCTTTACGTTCCTGTGATTGTAATTTTTCCAGTCTTTGCTCTAAGCCTTTCTTTGTTCTTTCTAACTGTTTGATAGTAAACCGTTCACCGCCACTTGCTTTAACTTCTTCAATTCCTTCTAATATTTCATC
>JAAYQI010000239.1 GCA_012519385.1 Candidatus Epulonipiscium sp. | reverse complement strand
TTCACTACCATTTGTTGTATGCCCAATACAGAGCCTGTTTGCGATAGTGATATTATGGTGGAATACCTTCAGCTAAAAGCAAAAAGAGAAGGCGTGGTTCATGTGCTTCCCATTGGGGCAATTACAAAAGGGCAAAAGGGAGAAGAACTGGCAAATATCGGAAAAATGGCAAAAGCTGGGGCGTGTGCCATTAGCGAAGACGGCAAGAGTGTTCCTACGGCAGGCTTATTAAAAACAGCTATGAAATACGCAAAAATGTTTGATATCCCTATCCTTTCCCACTGTGAGGATAGCACTTTGGTGGGGGGAGGCTCTATGAATGCTGGCACAGCGGCACAGCTTTTGGGCTTAAAGGGAATCTCCAATGACTCCGAGGAGGTTATTGTTTCTCGTGATATCATACTGGCAAAAAGCACAGGCAGTAAGCTGCATCTGTGCCACATGAGTACCAAAGGCAGTGTGGAACTCATTGAGGATGCCAAGAAAAAGGGCATACAGGTGACAGCTGAGGTAACCCCTCATCATTTTACATTAAGCGATGATTTTATCACCGATTATGATGGGAATACAAAAATGAATCCTCCCCTGCGTTCTCATGAGGATGTTTTGGCAATCAGACAAGCACTGAAAGATAATATCATTGAGGTCATAGCGACAGACCATGCACCCCATAGTGTGGATGAAAAAAATTGCGAGTATGAAAAGGCCGCCTTTGGCATTGTAGGGCTAGAAACAGCACTGCCTTTAGGGCTTAAAATACTGGTGGATGGTGGTTGGCAAACCCCTATGGAGTTGATTGCGAAAATGACGTGTAACCCTGCTCGTATATTAGGAATTGATAAAGGTTCTTTAGAAGTGGGAAAATGTGCGGATATTACCATTATCAATCCTCAGCCAGTTTATGCTTTTGATGCTTCTCGAATGGCTTCCAAGGGAAGAAATACTCCCTTTGATGGATTTGAAGTGCGAGGAAAAATAGAGTACACTTTGGTTGAAGGTGCAGTTGTGGTAGATGGCGGAGTTTTGGCGGAGGGGTATAAATGATAATAGACAGATTGATTGCTAAAATAAAAGAAACACAAAATCCCACGGTGGTAGGACTTGACCCACGGTTATCCTACATTCCTGATTTTATAAAGAAAGCGGCATTTGAGGAATTTGGAAAAACACCTCAAGGAGCGGCGGAAGCATTTTTTCAGTATAATAAAGAAATTATTGATGCAGTGTACGATATCATTCCTTCTGTAAAGCCACAGATTGCTATGTATGAGCAATATGGAGCGGCTGGCATGGAGTGCTTTATCAAAACTTGTGCCTATGCCAAGGAAAAAGGCTTGGTAGTAATAGGGGATATCAAAAGAGGGGATATTGCAACCACTGCTGAAGCTTACTCCAACGGGCATATTGGGAAGCCAGATATTGATGGAGAAAAAAATCAGATATATCAACAAGATTTTATTACGGTCAATCCTTATCTTGGCTGGGATTCCATTGAGCCATATATTAGAGATTGCAAGGAATATGAGAAAGGCTTGTTTGTTTTGGTAAAAACCTCTAACCCCAATAGTGGACAACTGCAAGACTTGGATGTAGGCGGAATGACGCTGTACGAAAAAGTGGGAGATTTGACAGAACAATGGGGACAAGCTTTGATGGGAGAAAATGGTTATTCCTCCATTGGTGCTGTGGTGGGAGCGACACATCCTGCTCAGGCGAAAGCCCTTAGAGTTAGAATGCCTCATACTTTTTTCCTAGTACCAGGGTATGGCGCACAGGGAGGTACCGCGGAGGATTTGGCGGTTTGCTTTGATGCACAAGGCTTGGGTGCTATTGTAAATTCCTCCAGAGGAATTATTGCGGCACACCAAAACGAAAAATATAAAAATATGTTCGCAGAAAAAGACTTTGCTCAAGCTGCCAGACAAGCAGTAATTCATATGAGAGATGATTTAAACAGGGTACGCAGGTAAAGGAAAATAGGAGGAAGTCATGAAACACATAATGATGGGAGACATACTCCAAAATAGAGAATTTGTTTCGGGAATAATTTATGAAATGGTGGTATACGCTCCTGCGATTGCAGAAGAAGCACGTTCGGGGCAGTTTGTAAACTTATATACAGGAAAAGGAGAAATGATTTTACCAAGACCCATTAGTATTTGTGAAAAAGATACGAAAAAAGGCACGTTACGGTTTCTATATCAAGCAGTAGGTAAGGGTACAGTTCATTTTTCTACATTAAATGTAGGAGAAAAGATACGGATTTTGGGCCCTCTTGGAAATGGCTTTCAAGTAGGAAGCGGAACAAACAATGTGGTAATCGGCGGAGGCATTGGTGTGCCGCCCCTTTTGGAATTGGTAAAGCAACTGAAAGGCAGTGTGCAGGTATTTATCGGAGCAAAAACAACACCCATATTAGAACAAGAATTTCGGGATTTGGGTGCGGAAGTTTTTGTTGCAACAGAGGACGGGAGCTACGGGTTTTCTGGCAACGTGATGGAAGTTATCAAAAAAGTAAATCCTAACCCCGATGCAGTGTTTGCCTGTGGGCCACGGGGACTACTTCGAGCAATTTCTCAATGGTCAGAAGAAAAAGCTGTAGAGGCACAGGTATCCATGGAAGAAAGAATGGCTTGCGGTATCGGTGCTTGTGTGGGATGTACTGTTAAAATTCAAAAAAAAGGTGCCACAGATTGGGAAAATTTAAAGGTATGCAAGGATGGCCCAGTATTTTTAAGCAGTGAGGTGATATGGGATGAATAAAATCAATACTGCTGTTACCATTGCAGGGGTTACCATGAAAAACCCTGTCACAACTGCCTCGGGCACTTTTGGGTCGGGGAGAGAGTTTGGCGAATTTGTGGATTTAAATCGTCTGGGAGCGGTGACGGTAAAGGGAGTAGCCAGCCATCCTTGGAAAGGAAATCCTTCCCCTAGAATTGCAGAAACCTACGGTGGAATGTTAAATTCTGTAGGGCTACAAAACCCAGGTGCAGCTTATTTTATAAAAGAAGACATTCCTTTTTTAAGACAATATGATACGAAGATTATTGTAAATAT
>JAAYQI010000238.1 GCA_012519385.1 Candidatus Epulonipiscium sp. | reverse complement strand
TCTGTATCTCCTTGTGTCTCCACTTCAAATCCCATATCATTTAAAGCAGTTACTGCTTCTTCATACTTCTTGCCGACCACATTTGGTACTGCCAAACCGCCTTCATCCTCACCCTTTTTCACATAAAGGATAATTTGTCCACCTACTTCTATTTCTGCTCCACCATGGGGTGCTTGGTTGGTAATGGTATTTCCTGCGCCCACAACTTTATAACCTATTCCCTTACTATCTAACGCTCCCAATACATTGTAAAGGCTTTCTCCTGTATAGTCATCAATTTTCACCTTACCCGCAGTTGTTTTACTTTTTTCTTCCTCAACCACATAAGAAGGCTCCAAGTTTTTATACTGTATGATATTTTCAATTAATTTTTTCGTCATAGGGCTTGGCGTTTGAACTCCGTCAACATAATCAGAAGGTCTATGAATCACAGTAAGCACGATATATTGGGGGTCTTCCACTGGAAAATATGCAATATAGGATAATGTCCATTGAGAGTTACTGGAACGATTTCCCTGTTCTGCCGTACCTGTTTTTCCTCCGATAGCGTACCCCTCAATTTTTGCTTTTTTACCAGTTCCTCGTTCCACTGTGGCCTGCATCTGCTCTCTCATTATGTCAGATGTTTTTTGTGAAATTACTTTCCGTATAATTTGCGGCTTATTTTCTACTATAACATTTCCTTCTGTATCCAGTATTTGGGAAACAACATATGGCTTCATTAAATTACCGCCATTTACCAAAGACGAAAATGCAGATAATATTTGAATAGAAGTACAGTTAAAAGATTGCCCGAAAGACATTGTTGCCAATTCCACAGGGCCGATTCTCTCTTCTGAATACATCAAATTAGAGGCACTTACCTCTCCTGGTAAATCAATTCCTGTTTTTTCTCCAAATCCAAATTCTTTTTGATATTGGTAGAATAATTTTCTTCCCATTTTATTGGCAATATCAATCATACCCATGTTGCAGGAGTTGGCAATAACATCTTCCAATGTTTCCGCTCCATGCCCGCTTCTTAAATGACAGCGAATATCCCTATCATACACTTTGGTAACTCCGCTGCAATAAAAAGAAGTGCTAGGTGAAACCACATTTTCTTCCAGTGCTGCGGCTACCACCAAGGGCTTAAAAATAGAACCTGGTTCGTAAGTACTGCTGATATTGAAGTTTTTCCAGGTATTATTCAAATATTCCATTTTGGAATCTGCATCTATCTTTTCCCAGTCTTTCTTAAATTCCTCGTTCTGTAGTTCCAACGGCTCCGAAGGATGGTTTAAGTCAAACTGATGGGAGTCCGCCATAGCATAGACTTCTCCCGTCTTTGGATTCATTACCATGGCCGCAACATTTTCTGATGGCCATTGAGCCGCAACCTCTGCCACTGCATCCTCAGCATATTGCTGTATGGTATAGTCAAGGGTTGTCACAATCGTATTTCCATCTTGAGCATTGTAGTCCTTATGTACTGCCATATTGCCACCGTCATATGTCATAAAAGACCTTCCGGGCATTCCTGTCATATAGGAGTTATACATACTTTCTATACCCCATTGGGTATCACCACGGATAAATCCTAATACATGGCACGCTAGGGTTTTTAAAGGATAGCTACGTTTGGTAGATTGCTCAAAAACAATTCCTTTTAAGCCCTGTGCTTCCAATTCTTCTTTTTCACTACGCTCTATTCCCTTTACCAGATACTTCCAGTGGGTGTCCAGATTCGGCTTTTGTGTTTGCGGATTAATGGTAATATATTGTTTTAGTGTATCATAATCCAATTCTTCAAAATGCTCTGTGATTATTTTCAGTGTTTTTTCCTGCTCACTTTCTTTTGCCTTAGAAAGATTTCTGGCATCCAATACCATATTGTAAACCGTGGTACTAACTGCCAGAGCCTGATTGTTTCTGTCTAAAATAGCACCCCTATTGGGAGATATGGTAATATCATAACGGCTCACCTGTTGTGTTTTTGCCTTAGATTCATATTCCGCACTTTTCGCTACTTTAAGGAAAAAAATTCTGCCTACCAAACCAACTAATATTATGATAAAAACAAAACGTATAAATAAAATCTTTGGGCGAACATCGACTGCTTTTCTTCTTTTCATATGCGAACCATTCCTTTTATATGTCCCAGTATCTTTTGTATAAAGCTTGTATTCTCTGCTGTAACATTTTGGCTTGTCGCATACTGAACGGTATAGCTTTGCTTTGGCACATTGATATAAACCACTTGATACTCCTGAGGAGCAGCCATACCCAATTTGGATTCCGCAATTTCTTTTACCTTGTTTAAATCCATTTGCTCGGATAATTCTGCCATCATCATATTATTTTCATTTTTTAATTCTGCCAGTTGCGTTTTATACTCTTGCAATACAATCCGTTCTTTTACCAACATTGCGTGCATTCCCATCCATGCCATACATCCGCAAAAAATAATCGCCACTGCACAAAAGATTTTTAATGCATAGATGCGATTGGCACGTTTTAAAAGACGTTCTTCTCTCTGCCCTTCACTAAGCGGACGTGCTTTTACTCTGGGCAGAGGTGCTTCAGGAATATAAGCAGGCACTGCTGTCTGATACGCAACACTTCCAGAATTGTAATAAACATTACTCCCTCTATACTGCCCTGACAAAGTACCTTTTTTTCTTCTTTGTGCCATTTAATCTCACCCTCCTTTTCAGATTCCCTCCAGTATACGAAGCTTGGCACTTCTGGAGCGATAATTCTCTTCCAATTCTTCCTCACTTGGAAGAATCGGTTTTCTTGTAATTACTCTGCCTTTTTTCTCTTTTCCACATACGCACACGGGAAACTCAGGCGGGCATATGCATGGTTGTTCCAGTGAGCGAAATTCATTTTTCACAATACGGTCTTCCAAGGAATGAAATGTAATAATACAAAGGCGACCTTGGGGTGCTAAAACCTCTCCCGCTTCACGAATCGCTTTTTTTAACACATCAAGTTCTCCATTCACCTCAATACGAATGGCTTGAAATGTTCTTTTTGCAGGATGAGGTCCATCCTTTCTTGCCCCTTTGGGAATGGCTTTTTTAATAATCTCCACCAGTTCTCCCGTTGTTTCAATAGGCTTGTCCTGCCTTTGTTTCACAATAAACTGAGCAATACGCCTTGCCCAGCGTTCTTCTCCGTAGTCAAAGATAACTCGATTTAATTCATCTTCGCTGTATTCGTTGACCACATTGTAGGCAGAAAATTTCTGTCCCGAATTCATTCGCATATCCAAAGGAGCATCCTGCATATAGGAAAATCCCCTTTCCGCCTCATCCAGCTGATGAGAGGATACTCCAATATCCAATAACATACCGTCTATCTGGCTAATATGGAGTTCCTGTAATATTTGTCTGATATTAGAAAAGTTATCATAGACAAATGTAACCTTGTCCAAATAATCGGCCAAACGCTCTCTTGCCGCTATATGAGCATTTTTATCTTGATCAATGGCAATCAATCTTCCGGTAGTTAATCTTTTGCATATTTCCAAGGAATGACCTCCGCCACCCATTGTTCCATCCACATATATCCCATCTGGCTTTATATTTAAACCTTCTATACACTCTTGCAATAGTACCGAAACATGATGAAACTCCAATATCGCCACCTCAAATTCCTATATTTTCCATTTTAATCGCCAACTCTTGGCTAATAAAATTTTCTTCCTCGTTATATTCTTTCCATTTCTCTTTATTCCATATTTCCACTCGGTTATTAACACCAATAGATACAATATCCTTTTTTAACTCTGCATACTCTCGTAAATTAGGAGGAAGAATCACCCTGCCCTGATTATCCAGCTCACATTCCGCAGCACCTGCAAAAAAGAAACGGACAAATTTTCTAGCATCGGTACTGGTAAGAGGGAGCTGTTTCAGTTTTTCTTCAAATGCCTTCCATTCATTGAGGGGATAAGCAAATAAACAGCTATCTAAACCTTTTGTGACAACAAACTGTTCACCCAGCAACTCTCTAAATTTAGCTGGTACAATCAGCCTGCCCTTACTATCTATGGTATGCTGATATTCGCCCATGAACATATGTCGTCACCACCTTTCTTAAAAACAAAAGAAATCTAAAGGTTTTATTCCCTATCGCTCCACTTTCCTCCACTTTCCACCTATTGTAATATATATTTAACAAAAAAACAACAGAACATACCTTCGTTTTATTAAAAATCATCCCTTCTTATTGTTTAAAAAGTAGCTTCATAGGAATAAAAAAGCAAAAATCTTGCATTTTTCGTCATAAAAAGAATAACTATGCACATATCCTTCTACAAATCTGTTAGGCTCGTTTTGTATCGCTAAAAAAAACTTTTCATTTTTTTACGATTTCATGTATAATTAAATTGATTTTCAAAATATCAACATAAGGAGATAGTTTCATGGGAGGAATTTTTGGAGTTGTTTCAAAATCAAACTGTGCCCTGGATTTGTTTTTTGGTATTGATTATCACTCACATTTAGGTACCCGCAGAGGAGGCATGGCGGTTTATGGCCCAAATGGTTTTGATAGAGCCATCCATAATATCGAAAACTCGCCTTTTCGTACCAAATTTGAGCGTGATGTAGATAATCTGGAAGGAAATATCGGCATTGGCTGTATTTCCGATAACGAACCTCAGCCACTATTAGTACAGTCACACTTAGGCAGCTTTGCAATTACTACCGTAGGTAAAATCAATAATGTGGATGCTCTTGTAAAACAAGCATATGATAATGGATGCATTCACTTTTTAGAAATGAGTGGCGGCAACGTCAATGCAACAGAATTGGTTGCAGTGTTGATTAACCAAAGAGATTCTATCGAAGAGGGAATAAAATATGCCCAAGAAATGATTGATGGCTCCATGACATTATTGGTCATGACCCCAAAAGGCTTATATGCAGCCAGAGACCGTTTAGGCAGAACACCTCTAGTGATTGGTAAAAAAGAGAATGCGTACTGCGTTTCATTTGAGAGCTTCGCCTATATCAACCTTGGCTATGAAGACTGTAAAGAATTGGGACCTTCTGAAATTGTGTTTCTCACAGCGGATGGTTATGAAGTAGTCAGCAAGGCAAAAGAGGAAATGAAAATATGTACTTTTTTGTGGATTTACTACGGCTACCCTACATCCACTTACGAAGGTGTCAATGTAGAGCAAATGCGTTATAGATGTGGCAAAATGTTAGCGCAACGGGATGACGTAACCCCCGATATTGTAGCAGGCATTCCAGATAGCGGTACTGCCCATGCCATTGGTTATGCTAACGGTTCTGGTATTCCTTTTGCCCGCCCTTTTATCAAATATACACCAACATGGCCACGTTCCTTTATTCCTCAACAACAAAGCCAACGTGATTTAATTGCACGAATGAAATTGATTCCCGTAGATACTTTGATACGAAACAATAAGCTTTTATTAATTGATGATTCCATTGTGCGTGGAACACAGCTACGAGAAACAACAGAATTTTTATATCATTGTGGTGCAAAAGAGGTACATATTCGCCCAGCTTGCCCTCCACTGTTGTATGGATGTAAATATCTGAATTTTTCTCGCTCTAATTCAGAAATGGATTTAATCACAAGAAGAATCATCGAAGCCCGAGAAGGAAAAATTACACCTGAGTTGCTTGCAGATTATGCTGACCCAAATAGCATAAACTATAAAGAAATGTTAGATGATATCAGGAAAAAATTAAAATTTACATCCCTGCGCTATCATCGCTTAGATGATATGATTGAGTCTGTAGGAATTTCTCCATGCAAGCTCTGTACCTATTGCTGGAATGGAAAAGAATAAGATATTTTAACCTTAACTTTTTAGTAAGACATTAAATTTTACCGCTATTATCATAATTAACTTCAATCGCATGATAAAGAAATAGCTGTTTCCATCGGCTATTTCTTTTCTTTTAGCCAATTTATTTTTCACACATTCCAAAACAGGTTATCTCTTTTCTATTACAGCATCAGTAAAAACTTCCAATAAAATAGGAGTAATATTAAGAAAATTTCTCATTGTTATTTTTTTTGCAAAAAGGAATATATATGTTATAATTCAATCTGTCTGAATTTTAAATTATCCTTAAATTTCCATTGACCTTTTTATTGTTTTGTTTTATTATTAAATGAGAATAATTATTATGGGATTTTTCCTTTTATTTCATCCGTTCCATGTTTGCTCCACTATTGGGAATAACACTTAAAAAAAGGAGTTTTATTTATGAATGATATTGCCCAAATTTTACGTTCTAAAGGTTTGAAAGTTACCCCCCAACGTATTGCAATCTATAATATGCTAATGAATAGCAAGGAGCACCCCAATGCAGAAATGATTTATAAAGCATTGGAGCCTTCAAATCCAACCATGAGTTTAGCTACTGTTTATAAAACTTTAGATTTCTTTAAATCAACTGGTTTAATTCAGGAATTAAATGTTTGTGCAGGATGCTCTCGGTATGACGCTGTAGCATATTCCCATCCCCATGTTGTATGTACTCAATGTGGTAATGTGTATGATTTGCCGGTGGAAGGGTTAACAAACATCAGAGAAAGAATTACTCATCTGACTGAATTTCAGCTTGAGTCCGAGCAAATTATTTTTTATGGTATCTGCCCAAAATGCATCGATGAGACCAATGAGTAATTGGCATTGCTTTTACCACAAAAAATTTTAATTTCTCATGAAATAGAGGCTTGATACCTGCACTTGCAGGCATCAAGCCTCTATGATTGATTTATTACAATAAAATTATTGTAACTTTACCAGATTTGTTCACAGTCCATTACTGGCATCCATGTATACTTGCCATTAATTAGCAGCCGCATCCTCCGCTAATCTGACCGCAACCATTGTTGCCACAGCAGCAAAGTAATAAAATAATCCATAACCAAGAGCAGCCACCATCACCATTGAAGCTACTTCCTAATACGTTTCCAAATCCATTGTTTCCTCCACAGCAGCATAATAAAAGGATGATCCAAAGAATGCTGTCACCGTTACCAAATCCACATCCACTCATACAAAATACCTCCTTGATTAAAAAATAGTTTTTTTATTTACATTCCTATCCTATGAGATATTTTGTAATATATTGCCTGTCTGCAAAAATTATTTTTGCAGCAAATATATTGGATTCATTACAATGATACCCATTTCGCAACAAATTCTACAACAAATTTGTTTCCGTAGCTCTTTCCAAAAGGTATTTTCATCAAAAAGATAATACTAATTCATAGTATAGGTTCCATGCGTTTTTGCATAAAAAAGCATCCAACCGCTTGCCAAATAGCTTGTAAATTCAACTTATCTACATTCTTTTTAATGATAATCATAACTGTAAGTATTTTTTTCTTTATTAGAGGGATACTAAAGTATGTTCTTTCCTCTGAAAAAACACAAAGGAGGCAAAATTAATAAGCATAAACCAACTTTGCTTCAGAGGTTTATTTTACTCAATATCATGATAAAAAGGATGTGTTTTTATGGACATGAAACAAGATGATTTATTAAAAAAAGCATTGCTGGATACCCAAGAACGAGTCCGTGACTACATGAATTACTCTCGATATGTGGAAGATGAAAAATTGCAGCGTTGTTTTAGAGACTTTGCAGAAACGGAAGGAAAACACGCACGTAAACTGCAACAATTTATTGATAGGTTAACTTGAAGCTTGAAACAGCCTAGCTAGAAATGCTAATACCCCCCTCTGCTTTCTTAAAACAGAGGGGGGTATAAACGTAATTGTCAGTATGTTTATTAATTAAAATTTAAGATAGGTAGTTCCCTCCAAAGGAATTAATACCTGTAATCCCGGGTCCATTCCTTCTTCTCCTACAAAATAAACAGAATATGCTTTTCCTGCCTTTAATGTAGCAACAGGATCTATTAATATCACATCATCCGTATTTGCTTTCTTAAATACAATACTGTGTTCTCCAGGTAATAAGGAAAGATAACGGCTTACTTCATTAAAACCTAAATCACTTAAAACCAGCCTATCGTCTACGTAAACATCTACACTTGGAGCATTATCCGATAAATGAATAAATCTCATATAAGATAAATCAGGATTTAGCGTACGTCTTCCGTCCACAATCACTTCTGAGCCAACACTTTCTGCATCTCCTGTTATAGCAACTGTGTAGATACGATTTCTGATTACATTCAATCTAGTAACAGAGATGGGGTTTTCAGTCGTTCCTGCTTTAAAGACAGCTATTCTGTAATACCCCTGGAAAACTTTCATGTATTCTGTAAAAGCTTGATATTTTAATCCAGAAACGACTTTTCGTCCGTTTACATAAATGTCCACAGGCCCAATCATAGGATTTGCATTCAAAAATCGAATATATGCCATCCTAGTGATTCCGGGAATAATAGGTATCACAGTAATATTAGAGCCATCTGGCAATCCCAAATTTTGATATAGCCTAATAGCATCCATATTATTGATTTCTGTAGTGTAATTTTCATTTGTCAAGTTGCTAATCTGCTCTTCTGTCAATGGTAACGGCATAATCATATCTGCACTGGTTTCTACACCATTTTGTCTTGCATATAACCTCATTGTTTTCACCAACCCACATATTTGTTATGCTATAATATATGTTTTTTACCCTTGTTGGTGATTTGTCTACTTCCTTCCATAGTAACAAGAGATTATTTTGCTGTAAGATAGATGGTGCTGTCCTGTCCTTTTACCAAAGAATATGTTTTCATCTTGCTATAACCGTTGGCTCCTTTAAATTCTACCTTCAGCTCATGAGCTCCTACGGCTATTTCACCCGTTTGAATAGAACAATTATAAGGTATTGTAGTTCCACCACCTACCGTTTTACCATCTAAATAATATGTTACAGAAACCGAAACATCTCCTGGCAATATGCAATACGATGCTAATTGCAATACACTTGTTTGTTGCTTAAATTTTTCTGCTTTCACATATACAGAAGGAGTTTGATTCAGTGACGTTAAGAATGTTGGGTTATTCTGCGTCAAGGCAGTATATTGTGCCATTATCTGTGGATTCTTACTTAAAGAGTATCTAAATTTATTGTTATTTAAGTCTACATCAAAATAAATGATACCCTTCACTTGTGGATATACCATAGAAACATAGTGATATAATATATCCATCTTTTTCTGGGCAAAATCAGTTAAATTCGTATTATTGCTTGCTATGGCACTACCAATACCGCATTCCGTTATAAAAATAGGCTTTTTATTTCCATAACGCTGAACAATATCTCCCAGTTTTGTAATGGGATTTGCATAGGCTCCATTGCCATAATACATTTCTTCAAAATCTTTACCTGCAACAGGATTTTGGGCACTGCGGTATTTGTCTGTATATAAAGAAACACCAACCCAATCAACATAGGCATCACCAGGATAATAGTTGCTAATATCTGCATTCCAGTTTGAAATATCATTCGGCGAAAATACCAAGCCAACATTTGGTGCTATTGTTCTGGCCATATTGGCAATTTTTATATAGGCCTGCTTATAGATTTCAGGCTGTGCCAAATTTTGCCATACATTCATCTCTGCTCCAATGCGAAGCAATACTGGCGCATTTAAAGATTTTAAATATTCTAAGGTGTTTCTTAAATATGAATCGGCTTCAGGCTGTAATACAGCCTTCAATGAATCATTTTCATTGGGCATATTTAAAGCAATATGTATGATTTTATCTCCATTTGCATAAGGTCTTAGTAAATAATCATAACTTTCTACATTCTCCTGTAGGCATTCCACGTAAAAAGATATTGCGGTCTCAGTACCAAAAGGAGCTTGTCCATCTTTGGTGAATACCCGTCCCCAGTACGTACCAGCTCTTGGCTCATGCTTCATCCCGTAGTATGGTGTTAAGCTTATATCTTGGGTTAAGGCATATACCTCCGTCATAGGGTCAATCATTCTTATACGAGCTTTGGCTATTTTTACTCCATCCGTAAATCCCAAATATTCACCATATGGTACTTGTGCCTTCAAACATTTTATGGCCATTTCATAATTTCCCTGTCGCTCATATGCTGGATACATACCGTCATAAGTGCTGTAGAGTATCCCTGCCTTATCTTTATCCAGAGGCTGGTTTTGAAACACCTTCATAATCTCTGTACCAAGGCGGATTATCTCAGGATTATTTTTTGCATTTACAGCATTGATAAAAGGCTGTTGATAACTCCAATATTTTTTAGGGATTGCGGCACTTGCAATATGGCACTGTGAAAAAACCATAACCGCTGTCATAAAAATAGCACTTACCCATTTGCCCATTTGTTTCATAGTTTTTTGCTCCTTCCCTATGCATACACTTTCACAATTCTATAGAATAGTTGGCTTTTTGCTTTTAAAACCTATTGTTTTTCCGCTTTTAGCTCTCTTGCCGCCGCCAAAGTCGCTTCCGTAATGATAGAGCCACCAATAAGCCTTGCAATTTCATGTATTTCTTCTTCCTTATTTAAAAGTGCTACAGAAGTTACGGTTTTATCGTCGCTACTGGTTTTTTCAATTAAAAAATGCCTGTCCGCCATAGCCGCAATTTGTGGCAAATGGGTAATACAAAGAATCTGGTGATTTTTTCCAATGGCATTCATTTTGGAAGCAACCTTTTGAGCAGTTCTCCCGCTGACACCAGAGTCAATTTCGTCAAATATAAAGGTATCTATAGTATCCACCTCTGATAGAATTGTTTTTAAAGCCAGCATCACTCTGGACATTTCTCCTCCTGAAGCAATTTTGGCCAAAGGCTTCAATTCTTCTCCCGCATTGGCAGAAATCATGAACTCCACCTTGTCGCGCCCATTGCTGGTAATTTCTTTTCTTTCCTCCACAATAATGCGAAATTTTGCACTTTTCATTTCCAAGTCATGGAGTTGTAATTCTACTTCTTTTTCAATGACCTTAGCCATTTTGGTTCTTAATTCACTGATTTTTGCAGCCTCTTGTATCAATGCATACTGAACCTTCTTTTTTTCTTGCTCTAGCTTTAATATATTTCCTTCACTCTGCATCAAAAAATCCAGTTCTTGCTTAGCTTTTTCATAATAAGCCAAAATTTCTTCTTCGTTTTTTCCGTATTTTCGCTTTAATCGGTAAATCAACTGCAATCTTTCTTCCACTTGCTCTAATAAATCAGGGTCTTCCTCCAGATTTTCGTTGTATCTTTTAAAATTTCGTACTACATCATCTATTTGAACGTATGCCGAGTTTAGTTCTTCATAAAATTCCTCAACATCGCTATCTTCATCTGCCAGTTCTTTCCACCGTTCCAAAGCAAGGGAAAGCTTGTCTAATGCAGATTCGCTTTCTTCCGAGCCATAATATAGTAAATCAAGGCTTTCACCTGCTAACTGCATCCGCTTTTTGGCACTAGAAAGAAGCTTTTTTTGCGTCAATAATTCTTCTTCTTCCCCCAAATGAATTTGTGCATTATAAATTTCTTCTGTCTGAAATTGCAGTAAATCCAACTTATGGTTTCTGTCCCGCTCATCTCCCAGTAGCATATCCAATGATTTTTGAATTCTCTTTGCCTCGTGGAATAATTCTAAAAACGTCTTTTTTCTTTCTTCCAGTTCCGTACCGCAAAATCTATCCAAAAGCTCAATATGGTGAGATGCATTTAAAAGAGATTGATGCTGATGCTGCCCGTGAATATCAATCATTTCCTCTGACAATTCTTTTATAATGCTCATAGTTACAGTGCTTCCATTCACCCTGCAAATAGACTTGCCTGATTGCTGCAGCGTTCTGCTTAGTAAAACGCTACCGTCTTCCTCTGTGGGAATCCCTTTTTGTGCAAGTTTTTCATGAAATAGTTTTTGCGGAATGGTAAAAAGTGCCTCTACTTGAGCGCTTTTTTCACCTCTACGTAAAAAATCTTTTCCCACTCTTTCCCCCAGCACAAAATTTAAAGAATCTATAATCATAGATTTTCCGGCTCCTGTTTCGCCAGAAAGGATATTAAGCCCTTTTTGGAAAGAAATATCACATTCTTCAATTAAGGCAACATTTTTAATATGCAGATTTTCCAGCATCACAATCACCTCCTAGGGTGTATGAATAATCCTGTATAACTTTTCAATGATAGATACTGCTTGGTGATGTGTCTTCACTACACAAAATACCGTGTCATCTCCTGCAATGGTACCCAATATTTCAGGGTTTTGCATACTGTCCAGAGCGACACCCACAGCCATACCCATTCCTTCCAGGGTCTTAATAACAATCATATTTTGTGCATAATCCATTTTTACCACAGCTTCTTTAAATACACGAATCAATCTCTCCGCCACTTCCGTATCAAGCCCCGAAATGGCTGAGTATTTTTGCTTTCCTTTTTCTGTTGCAATTTTTGTCAGCTTCATCTCACGGATATCTCTGGATACCGTCGCCTGCGTCACCACAAAGCCTGCTTCTCTTAACTTGTTTGCAAGTTCTTCCTGTGTCTCTATGTCATAAAGTTCTATCAGTTCCAAAATTTTTGCATGACGAGCAATTTTCATACATAACCACTCTCCTTACCTTGTCAACTTCTGACGTAATACATCATAAAAACCAAGATGCTTTGTTTTAATAATTGTTGTATAAAATTCAGATTTTTTTATTTGTACTACATTTTTACGCTTTAATGTCATGGTATTTTGGCCATCTGCACTTACGGTAAAATCTTCGTCCGAGCGTGTACATACCTCTACTGTAACCATATCCTCCGCCGATACAATGATAGAGCGGCTACTTAACGTATGAGGACAAATGGGGGTTATGGCAATGCTATCTGCATCTCCTTTTAAAATAGGCCCGCCTGCGGAAAGATTATATGCTGTTGAGCCTGTAGGTGTGCAAATAATAACTCCATCCGCACGCAAAGTGTCTACATACTCGTCATTTACAAACATATTGAACTCCAAAATTTTAGAAGAAAATCCTCTGGTAATGCAAACATCGTTTAATGCCAATATTCCCTCTAAACGCTGAGGTTCTGCAAAAATGCTAGCTTCTAGCATCATTCGTTTTTCGACCTTATAGTTTCCTTGCAACACCTGGTCGATGGCACGCTCTGCATAGTTTTTATCCTCTGCGGTCAAAAAACCTAGATTACCAAGGTTAATTCCCAAAATCGGCACATTATGCTTTGCACAACGCCTGCCAACACTTAATAAGGTACCGTCTCCACCCAAAGAGATTAAGAAATCCGAAAAATGGAACAATTCTTCCTCTTTTCTTGCATACATCTCCAATCCACAGCTGTAGGCAACTTCTTCCGTTAAGGAAGGCATACACCCCTGCTCCAAAAGATAACATACAATTCTTTTTGTAACATTTAAATTTGTATCTTTTTCTAAGTTTGGTAAAATACCTACCTTTTTCATATCCATACCCACACTTTCTTATCTCAAAGCACATCGTGAGATTGATTTGTTATACTTTCTGCCAATTCATACGCCTCTTCTTTCGTCAAGCCCATTTCTTTTTTATCCAAATAAATCAGATATTCAATATTTCCCTCTGGTCCTTTTATAGGAGAAAAACTAATGTTTTTGACAAAAATACCTTGCTCAAAAGCATAATCAATGATAGCAAGCATTACTTCCTTATGAACCTTAGGATCTTTTACTACCCCTTTTTTACCAACCTTATCCCGACCTGCTTCAAATTGAGGCTTGATTAAACAAACCAACTGTCCATCTTCCCCTAATAGCCCTAATGTTGCTGGCAATACTTTAGTCAAGGAGATAAAAGAGACATCTATCGATGCAAAATCCGCCTCATCTGGAACTTCTTGGTGGGTCACATAGCGTATATTGGTTTTTTCTAAGCAAACAACCCTAGGGTCAGTTCTTAATTTCCACGCAAACTGCCCATAACCCACATCAATGGCATATACCTTGGCTGCTCCATTTTGCAACATACAATCTGTAAACCCTCCTGTAGAAGCCCCAACATCCAAACAAATTTTTCCATCCAATGAAATTGCAAATTCCTCCATGGCTTTTTCTAATTTCAAGCCACCTCGGCTCACATATTTTTGCTGTGCTCCCTTTACGATAATCTCCGCAGCAACAGGTACCTTGGTTCCTGCTTTATCCTCTTTTCTTCCATCTACATATACATTGCCAGCCATAATCATAGCCTTTGCCAGTTCTCGGGAAGAAACTAAATTTTTTTCAACTAGTAATACATCCAATCGTTCTTTATCAGCCATCTTTTTCTCCATCATTTCTTATCTTTTCTTGAATCTTTTCATAAATGCTTAAGCCATCCAATCCATATTTTTGGAAAAGCTGTTCTTGAGAACCATGCTCAATATAACAATCTGGGAAACCAAAGCAGGTCACAGATGCCTTTTTCCCTATTATGCTATAAAATTCCAGTACCTTTGCGCCCATTCCTCCAGAAACTAAATTATCCTCAATAGTAAAAATAGATTGGCATTGCTCTGCCGCTTTTAGCAAAATACTTTCATCCAAGGGTTTTAAAAACCTCATGTTCACCACAAAAGGATTTTTCCCATCCTTCTCCAAAAGCCTTGCCGCATCCATAGCCGCACTAAGCATATGCCCTTCTGCCAAAATTGCAATTTTCTCTCCATCACGAATCACTTCCGCCTTGCCATAGACAATAGGCTCTTTGTATTCTTTAAAATCTTCCGATGCAACTCCCCGAGGATACCGTATAGCAATGGGTCCTTGAAATCCTACTGCAAACTCCAGCATTTTCTCTAATTCTAAGCGATTTTTGGGAGATAGCAATGTCATATTGGGTATATGGGATAAATAGGAGATATCAAAAATACCCTGATGTGTCTCCCCATCCGCACCAACAATTCCCGCACGGTCAATGGCAAAAATCACGTGTAGATTCTGCAGACAAACATCATGCACAATCTGGTCATATGCCCGTTGCAAAAATGTGGAATATACCGCAAATACAGGTATCATGCCTTGGGTAGCCAAACCCGCCGCAAATGTCACTGCATGCTGCTCTGCAATGGCTACATCAAAAAAACGTTTCGGGTACCTTGCCTGAAAAGAAGAAAATCCTGTTCCCGAAGCCATAGCGGCAGTAATTCCAACAATCTTTTCATTTTTTTCTCCCAATTCCACCATTTTTTCTCCAAACACGTGAGAATAATCGGGTTTTGTATTTTTTGCCAAGGGTCTTCCTGTTTTTACCTCAAAGGCACTTACCCCATGATAATCCCATGGATGGTGCTCCGCAAAAGGATAACCTTTTCCCTTTGTTGTCTTAACATGAAGCAAAATCGGTCCTTTCATATTCTTAACATTATTTAGCACTTCAATTAAGCCACCAATATTGTGCCCATCTACAGGGCCAATATAATGAAATCCCAATTCCTCAAAAAGAACCCCGGGCAGTAATAAATATTTCGCGCCAAACCGTATTTTTTCAAATAAAAAATTTGCAGGGCCGCCAATGGCTGGAGCTTTTTTTAATAAATTCTGAAAATTTTCTTTTACTGTTAAATAAGCTGGCTGTGTTCTAAGATGACTTAAATGTTTTGCCATTCCTCCTACATTTTTGGAGATAGACATCTGGTTATCATTTAGTATTACAATCAAATTTGTATTTTCACGTCCCGCATTATTTAACCCCTCATAAGCCAGCCCTCCCGTAATGGAGCCATCGCCAATCACAGCTAAAACATGGTTATGAAGCCCCTTTAAATCTCTAGCCTTCGCCATACCCAGTGCCGCCGAGATAGAGGTGGAGCTATGCCCCGCCGCAAAATGGTCATATTCACTTTCGCAAGGCTTAGGAAAGCCACTAAGTCCTCCTAATTGGCGCAAAGTATGGAATTTTTCTTTTCTTCCTGTAAGAATTTTATGTATATAGGCCTGATGCCCTACATCCCATACAATTTTATCCTCAGCAAACTGAAAACAAAAATGTAGTGCAAGAGTAAGCTCCACCACACCCAAATTAGAGGCAAGATGTCCCCCTGTTTTTGACATATTTTTTAATAAAAAACATCGAATTTCTTTGGCAAGGCGATATAATTCTTCCTCTGTCAAATATCTTAAGTCTTCCGGCGATTGGATAGAATCCAATAGGTTTTTATTCAAGGTTTTTCGCCTCCCCATTTATATCAATCCATTATATTCTCATTTTAGCATAACAACCCCACAGCAATTCCTAAAACTGCTCCTGCAATTACCTCAATGGGTGTATGCCCTAAAAGTTCTTTTAACTGTTCCTTAGGTGCAGTTTCATGATGGTGAAGTAGGAAATTCAGTAACTCCGCCTGTTTCCCTGCGGCTCTACGCACACCAGCAGCATCATACATTACCACCATAGCCAGCACAATAGCAATGGCAAAATATGCCGAGTCAAATCCATATGTTTTTCCTAAAGAAAAGCTTAACGCCATAACCAATGAAGTGTGTGAGCTAGGCATTCCGCCGGAACCATAAATACGGCTTAAATCCAACTTATCCTGTTGAAAAAAAGTCAAAATAATTTTAAGTATTTGAGCGATTGCCCAAGACAGTATTGCCACCCATATGGTTTTATTGTAAATTATTCCGACGATACCCATTTTACTCACCTACTTTTCATTTTATGGTTTTAGCGTCTTCTATCCATCAAATACTCTGTCAACTCCATCAAAAAGTTTCCTCTTTTTCCAAACTTGTTCCAGAGTTTCATTGTTTCTTGTGATAATTGCGAAATTATTTCTTTTGATTTTTCCACACCAAATAAGGTAACATAGGTTGTTTTACCATTTCTTTCATCACTGTGAACTGGTTTTCCAAGTTCTTCCTGGGTGCTTACCACATCTAAAATATCATCTGCAATTTGAAAAGCCAGACCTATCTTTCTGCCTGCTTCTTCAAATTCGGAAATGGTATCTTTATCAGCTCCGCCTAAAATTGCTCCTGCTGTTAATGCTCCTTGCAACATAGCCGCAGTTTTATGCTCATGAATATATTGTAAGGTTTTTTCATCAATCTTTTTTCCTTCGCTAATTACATCCACTACCTGCCCTGCGAGCATACCATAAATTCCCGCTCCGTGTGCAATAGCCTGCATTGCTTTTACTTCTAAAATACTTTCTGCCTTACAGCAAGCATCTGCCATAATCTCCATTGCATAGTGAAGCAACCCATCTCCCGCTAATATGGCAATATCCTCACCAAATACCTTGTGATTTGTCAGCTTGCCACGGCGGTAATCGTCATTGTCCATAGCAGGTAAATCGTCATGAATTAAAGAGTAGGTGTGAATCATTTCAATGGCAGCCGCAAAAGGCATTGCTCGTTTCGTATCTCCTCCCACTACTTCACAGGCGGCCAAAAGCAAAATCGGCCGTATTCTTTTTCCGCCTGCAAACAAGCTATATCTCATAGCTTCAAATATTTCAATGGGATAGCCTTCATTTTCTGGCAACAGCTTTTCTAAATATTGTTGAATGCACTTATTTTTTTCTTCCAAAACCATTTCAATACTCACATGAATCCTCCTCCTTTGGAATAAAAGGCACTTCAGAAAATATGCCCCCCGCCTCTTTTTGCAACTGCACAATCTCCCCTTCCGCTACTGCCAATATCTCCTGACAAATAGCCGACAAAGAAAGTCCTTCTTTATATAAAGCGATGGAATCCTCCAATGGTACTTCTTCATTTTCCAGTATCTCCACAATTTCTTCCATGCGCTGTAATGCTTCCTCAAATTTAAGTTTTTTCTTTGCCATAATCTGCGTTCTCCTTTTCCATCACCATGGTTTTCAAACGGCCATCAGGCATTTGAATCATCAGAATATCGTCTTTTTCTACGTTACCCACAGAGCGGATGGGCTTGCCTTTTGTATCATAAACAACACTGTACCCTCTTTTCAGTATAGAAAGGGGCGAACTGGCTTCCAAACGGCTACGATATTCTTCATAGTGTCGAAGGCGTTGCCGCATTTCTTCCAACACTTGGCGGTCCAGCCTCTTTTTTAAGCTTTCCAAATACATACTGTGTAGTTTTATCTTCTCTGCCGGTCTTTTCAATACAGGGCGAGAGAGTAGCTGTTGTAGCCTCTCCTTATTTCTCCCTAATAAATATTCCACTTCATTTTGAATTCTGTCCATATAGTTCTTAGCTTGTAAAATGCCGTCTTCCAGTTGATTTACAGCCAATTCTGCCGCGGCAGATGGCGTTGGTGCTCGTAAATCCGCTACAAAATCAGCAATGGTAAAATCCGTCTCATGGCCTACAGCAGATATTACAGGTATTTCCGATGCAAAAATTGCTCTTGCCACAGCTTCTTCATTAAATGCCCATAAATCCTCCATGGAACCACCGCCACGCCCTAAAATGATGGTATCTGCTTTTCCCCATTCATTCACCGTTTGCAGTGCAGCTACAATAGACTGGGCAGCTTTCTCTCCTTGCACCAAAGCAGGAACTACTACAATTTTCACTGTAGCATTTCTTCTTTTTATAATTTGAATAATATCTCTTACCGCTGCACCTGTAGGCGAAGTAATCACTGCAATACATTGTGGTGTTTTACAGATATCACGCTTATAATCTGTATCAAATAAGCCTTCTGCCGCCAGATTCTGCTTCATCTGTTCAAAAGCAAGCTGTAGGCTTCCAATGCCCATAGGCTGCATCAATTCAGCGTAAAGTTGATATTGTCCTGTTTTTTCATATACAGAAATATATCCCCATATCACAACCATTATTCCATTTTCTGGGACAAAAGGAAGTAGTTCAGCATAATCACGAAACATCACGCAAGGCATGGACGCTACCTCATCCTTCAGCGTAAAATAAAAGTGACCTGATGAATGAGCTTTAAAGTTAGAAATTTCACCTTTTATCCATACACTATTTAACACTACATCATTTTCCAAGGTGTTTTTAATATAGCGATTGATTTGTCCTACTGAAAAAACCTTTGGCTCAAAATTCATTTTCCTCAGTCCATTTCGTCTTTGGCAATTTTTCCTAAAATTCCGTTAATAAAAGAAGGGGCTTCATCAGAACTGAATTTTTTTGCTAATTCTACCGCTTCATTGATGGCAACACCCACTGGTGTAGCTTCAGAATATTTTATCTCATACACCGCCAAACGTAATATTGCCAAATCCACCTTAGACATACGGTCCGTATCCCAGGATTTTGCACATTTCCCAATTAATTGGTCAATCTCCGCCATATTTTCTTTGGTTCCTTCCACTTCTTGCAGTATAAACTGCTTGTCCTCCTCTGTCACAGGCTCCTCTTTTTCCGCAAAAAATATTTGCTTTACCTGCTCATATTCGTCTTCTCTGTTAAAATCCATTTGAAATAATAAATAAAATGCATTTGTTCTGGCACTTCTTCGACTCATGCTGCCCTCCTGTAGATACTCCACCTATTTTGCCATATTCAACAAATACCACTCGTGGCAGAGTGGTATTTCAAAAAAACAATTATTCTTCTTCTGCCTCCACTTTGGTAGGTTTCAAAGGCTTTTCTTTTGCAATACCGCACACATTGACATTTACATTGGTTACGCTTAACCCTGTCATTGTTTCTACAGCATTTTTAACTTTTTTCTGAACTTCCTTTGCAACAACCTGTACCTGAGTACCAAAGATTACCACAACATCCACATCAAGGGAAACTTCTCCCTCCTCCGCAATTACTTTTACACCTTTGGATTGGCTTTTCATTCCTAAAAATTCCACAAAAGCCTTGCCGGAAGTGGTAGATGTATTTAAAACACCCTCAACCTCTGTAGCTGCCGTAGCCGCAATCACAGCAATTACTTCGTCTGCAATTTGTATCTGACCAAAATTTAATTTTCCTTCGGACATTTTTCATTCCTCCTATAAAAAACATTTATTCTATTCATAAACATTTCTGCTGATTTGTCCATCGCTGTTTCACTATTATATCAGATTTTTTTCCATTTGCAAAGAATTATATACATACCTTATGTATAAATATCCTAACTATCTTCATCATTTAAGAATATTGTATTTGACTTTTCCCAAAATAATACCCTTTTAAAAAAACACTCTATTTTTCAGATTTTTCTAAAAAACAGAGTGATTCTTTTCTAATGCATTATTTAATATTAACCTTTCATTTTTTCTGAATTTTTACGATACCACATTAATACGATAGATGCCACTATAATCAAAGCGGATAATAGTTGAGATACTGCAAAATTTCCTATCATGAGCTGGTCTGTCCGAAGCCCTTCTATCCATACCCTGCCTGCGGCATATCCAAAAAGGTAAAATCCGAATATTTGTCCATCAAATTTCTTATGATACTTCATCAGCATTAATATTGCAAAAACACCTAGATTCCATAAAGATTCATACAAAAAAGTAGGATGCACCTGAACATACCATGCTCCGTTCGCCTCAACCAAATGCTCCATGACACTTGGAGCAATATAACCCACCTGCTCTTTTAAATATCTCATGGCAAACAAGGTATCAGTATAGCCCCCGAAGGCTTCTCTGTTAAAAAAGTTTCCCCAACGTCCTAATATCTGGCCTAAAATTAAGCTGGGTGCAGCCGTATCTGCCAAAAGCCAAAAATTCATATGTTTTTTTCTGGTATAGATAATTGCAGTAATAATGGCAGCAATAATACCGCCATAAATGGCAAGCCCACCCTCTCGAATGGCAAATATTTTCCAAAACTGCCCCTTATACGTTTCCCAAGAAAAAATAACATAGTAAAGCCTTGCCCCAATCACGGAAAAAATCATACCATACAAGGCAAAATCCAAATAATCCTCTGGGTTCTGCCCTGTTCTTTTTGCCTCATGCAGTGCTAACAATAAACCAAGCAATACTCCGCACCCAATGATAATTCCATACCAATAAATTTCTTTGCCAAACACTGTAAATGCTGTACGGCTTAAATGCTGTATCTGTATTCCCAAATGAGGGAACCAAATTTCAGGTGTATTCCCCATACAAAAAAGCTCCTTTCTACTTAACCACAGAAACTGCCATCTGCTGTTCTTTCAGGCAATCTTGAAAAATACGCTCCACATCTTCTTTTTTCGTTTTCTTTAGCACATGAAACTTTTCGTGTAAATTAGAATCTTTTAACCCTAAATCAAGCTGGCTGATGCATAAGGCATTTACAGAGTTACTTCCCCTAACCATCTGCCCGATATGCTTCTTTTTGATTCTTTCAAAATCATTCGTTGCGACTCCTTCTTGTCTAATTCGTTTGATATGTTCCAGTAATAACTCCGCTACTTCTTTCGGTTGGCTTGCCGTTCCTGAAAAAGCGGAAAAAGCAAAGCCTTCTCCCCATAGATATTGAAATCCAATAGAATCCTCCAAAATATCCTTTTCATAGCTGCTATATAAAAAATCAGAGCTTTCACCTGCCAGTAGGTCTAATGCCAATTCCATTGCCGTTTCTTTTTCAAGTCCCATTTTTTCATGGGGTGCTTCTTTAAAGCCAATCTGAAACATAGGTGTGGTAATCCCCATATTTTTTTCAATATATGGGCGAACAATGGCATTGGGTTCCTCATCATAAACAGTTACTGCTCGAGTTTTTGTTTGTTTTTTGGTATTTCTTCCTGACTGCTCCAATATTTCTTGAGGATTCACATCCCCCGCACAAATTAGAACCATATTTTCTGGTGTATAAAAAGCCTCATAGCACTCCAAAAGGTCACCTTTTTGAATACCTTGAATTGTTTCAACAGAACCCGCAATCGGATTCTTAATAGGATGGTTGTGATACAATGCCTTTAACAAATTAAAATATGCACTCCAGCTTGGTTCATCATCATACATAGTAATCTCGCTGGATATAATTTTTTTCTCGCTTTCCGTTCCTTCCTTTGTAAAATACGGATTTTGAACAAAGCGTAAGAGTAGTGCTAAATTTTCTTCAAACTTTTCCATACAAGAAAAATAATATGCCGTCTTTTGAAAATCAGTAAATGCATTTGCCGAAGCGCCGTTTTCCACAAAAGCACCAAAGGCATCTCCCCATTCCTGTTCAAATAGCTTATGCTCAATAAAATGTGCGATTCCTTGC
>JAAYQI010000237.1 GCA_012519385.1 Candidatus Epulonipiscium sp. | reverse complement strand
TTTTCTTCCTACAGTATACATTATAACGTATCCAACCAAGGATTGCAAGAAATTCAACGCAATTTCACGACAATTTAACGTATTTTTTAAAGTTCACTCTTTAATTCTTCGAAAAATTGTTGCTCAACCAATATATATTGCTACATTTCATAGGAAATTTGTAGAAAACATTTTAATTTTTTTCTATTTTCACCTCTCATTGTCATACAAATATTTTTTTGCTTTTTCTCACTCTTGTTGTCGTACAACAAAATAGCCTTACCACGGAAATACTTGTTTTCCATAGTAAGGCTATTCTTCACCTTGTACTACAAGGCTCTAATTTTGTAAAAAAATCCCATTAAATATTAAATAATAATTCTCCATAAGTAGGGAATGGCCAGACATCCTCATCCACCAACATCTCCAACTGATCCGCAGGCTCACGCAAAGCATTCATCGCTGGAACAACATGGTCTCTGTAATATATCGCACGTAATCGGTTACTGCTTTCCAATTCTTTTGCCATATCCATAACTTTTTTCAGTTCCTTTAGGGCAGCATGGAATCGTTTAATATTTTCATTTACTTCTTCAAATAATTCTTCCTCTACCGATGCATCTCCTCCGATGGCTTTTATCTCTGCCACAGATTTTGCAAGCTTTCCTGCATACTCCACTACTACAGGACGTATCTGCTTGGATGCCATATCAATCATTGTTCTTGCTTCAATATTAATCTGCTTGATATAGATTTCATAATTAATTTCAGCACGAGAAGCCATTTCCGCACGGCTTAATACATGATGTCTTTCAAAAACCTCTATATTTTTTTCTTTCACAAGAGCAGAAACAGCATCTACCATAGAATTGATGTTTGGCAAACCTCTTCTTTCTGCTTCTTTTACCCATTCCTCAGAGTATCCGTTTCCATCAAAAATCACTCGCTTATGGTCGATATATGTTTTGCGAATTAAGTCATGCATCGCTTCTTCAAAATTCTCTGCTTTTTCTAATGTATCCGCAAATTCCTTCAAAGTATCTGCCACAATAGTATTTAACACAAAGTTCGGTCCCGAAATAGAACCTGAGGAAGGCACCATTCTAAATTCAAATTTATTGCCCGTAAATGCAAAAGGTGATGTTCTGTTGCGGTCTGTTGCATCCCTTTTTAAATAAGGCAACGTGGTTACACCTACCTGCATTCTTCCTCCTTGAATACTGCTGGTTGCCTCTCCATGCTCCAACTGCTCAAAAATATCCACCAACTGATCTCCTAAAAAGATAGAAATAATAGCAGGCGGTGCTTCATGTGCCCCCAAACGATGCTCATTTCCTGGATTAGAGGCGGATAATCTCAAAATATCTGCGTGTAAATCCACAGCACGGAGGACAGCCACCAAAAATAATAAAAATTGTGCATTTTCATGCGGTGTTTTACCAGGGTCTAGTAAATTCTGCCCATCATCTGTAGAAATAGACCAGTTATTATGCTTTCCGCTTCCATTTACTCCTGCAAAAGGCTTTTCATGCAGCAGACAGGCCAAACCGTGATGACTTGCAATTCTTTTCAGAGCTTCCATAATGAGCTGATTATGATCTGTTGCAATATTGCAGTTATCATAAATAGCCGCCAACTCATGCTGTGCTGGCGCCACCTCGTTATGCTGTGTTTTGGCAGAAACCCCAAGCTTCCATAATTCAACATTTAACTCTCTCATAAAGCAGGCAACACGCTCTTTAATGCTTCCAAAATAATGATCATCCAACTCCTGCCCCTTAGGTGGAGCCGCACCAAAAAGAGTACGCCCTGTAAAAATTAAATCTTTTCTTTTTTTATACAATTCTCTATCAATTAAGAAG
>JAAYQI010000236.1 GCA_012519385.1 Candidatus Epulonipiscium sp. | reverse complement strand
TTAAACTCCTATTTTATACGAGAAAAGCCCGTTGTTTCATTCCAGTTGTTATTGTAACAGATTTTTTAGGAAATTTAAACAAAAAGAGTGAAAAAACAGCAAAGTATGTGGTATTATAAGAAGGATATGTGCGGTGCCGATACACAATTAGGAAAGTTGGCTGAAATTTAGGAAGCACCCCAAAAGAAATAAAATAAAATAGGAAAAATGCATTTGTTTGAAAGACCATCGGAGAAAATGATACATTTGGGGTTGAAATATATCCGATAATGTGCTATATTCTTTGAGACATAAACAAATGTTTCTTCCTAGGAGACAGGAGGGCAATATGGTAGAAGATAAGAATTTTTTTATTGTGGATAAAAGTGTTCTTCCCGAGATATTTTTGAAAGTAATGGAGGTGAAAAATCTTTTAGAAAGCAGAAAAGAAAAAACCGTGCAAAGTGCTGTGCAGAAAGTCGGAATCAGCAGAAGCGCTTTTTATAAATATCGGGATGCAGTTTTTCCTTTGTATGAAAATACAAGAGGTAAGACTGTTACAATCGCTGTGAATCTGGATGACACCCCAGGGGTTTTATCCTCTGTTTTAAATGGTGTTGCCTCAGAGGGTGCCAATATTCTTACCATCAATCAAACAATTCCCATCAACGGTATTGCCAATGTGATGCTTACGATAGAAACCAATGCCATGCAGGGCAAACTTTCGGACTTAGTAAAACGCATTGAAGCATTAGATGGGATACAGTCTCTCAAAATTATTGCCAGAGAATAATGTCTTTTTCAGGGAAGGTAAAAGGCATATTTTCTGAAAAAAGCAAAAACTTTATTTCTAAAAACACATATGATATAAAAAGGGATATGGAGTAGAACCATAATAGGCCGAAGTGTATCGTTGAAAAGAAATGGCGGCTTGTATCGTAGCCGGCCATATTGAATAAACTTTTTGAAATGGGGGTTTCCAATGCTTCACATTAAGGTTCCGGCCACGTCAGCAAATATGGGGCCGGGTTTTGACAGTATCGGAGTTGCGTTGCAGTTATATAATCATCTTTGGGTGGAAGAAATACCAAATGGTTTGGCGATTGAAATCAAACGGGAGCAGGGGATTGCAATCTCTCGAGATGAAAATAATCTTATTTATCAAACAATGGCAGCTTTTTATGCAGAACTGGGAAAACAGATGCCTGCAGTCCACTTAATTCAAGAGGATTTTATTCCTATGGTGCGAGGACTGGGAAGCAGTGCGGCTTGCATTGTGGCAGGCCTTTTGGCAGCGAATGCTTTATCGGGTGCAAACTACTCTGTGGAACATCTGGCTCAGATTGCGGCAAAAATGGAGGGGCATCCTGATAACTCTAACCCTGCACTTATGGGTGGCATGGTAGTTGGAGTGTTAAACCAAGAAAAGATGGGATATGTGAAGGTAGATATGCCAGAGGATTTGATTTTTGCGGCTATGGTACCTGATTTTCCTGTATCTACCACAAAATCAAGAGGGGTGCTTCCACAGCAGATTAGCAGAGAAGACGCTATTTTTAATGCCTCTAGGGCGGGGCTTTTGGTGGCATCCATGTATACCAGAAAGTATGAAAATTTGGCTATGGCCATGGAAGATAAAATGCATCAGCCCTACAGAAAACAATTGATTCCCGATATGGACGGCATTTTTCAGACGGCAAAGGAAAGCGGGGCACTTGCCACTTATTTAAGCGGGGCAGGCTCTACCTTAATGGCTGTGCTGAAAGAAGATATTGCAGATGAGTTTGAAACAAAAATGACCCGATATTTAAGCTCCATACCCAATGGTTGGAAGTTGACATTATTAAAACCTGATATAACAGGTGCACAGATTATTGCAGAATAGCAAGGGGGAAGGACATTGTTAATTGTACAGAAGTTTGGCGGTAGCTCGGTTGCAAATAAAGAGCGTATTATGAATGTTGCAAAACGTATTCTAGAAACACAGCAGCAGGGAAACCAAGTGGTTGTGGTATTATCTGCACAAGGAGATACCACAGATGAGTTAATAGAAAAAGCTATGGAAATTAATCCAAAAGCATCCCGCAGGGAGATGGATATGCTTCTTTCCACTGGAGAGCAGCAGTCGGTTGCTCTTATGGCAATGGCCATTGACAGCTTAGGCGGCAGAGCCATTTCTTTAAATGCAATGCAGGTAGGCATCGATACAACTACTACCTACAGCAATGCCAGAATCAAAACCATCAACACAGGCAGAATAGAGCATGAGTTGGAGCAAAATAAAATTGTAATTATCACAGGTTTTCAAGGTGTAAATAAATTTGATGATATTACTACGTTAGGCCGTGGTGGTTCTGATACTTCTGCTGTGGCATTGGCTGCCATTTTGCACGCAGATTGCTGTGAGATTTATACAGACGTGGAGGGTATCTTTACAGCTGACCCAAGAATTGTGAAGGACGCCTATAAATTGGATGAAATCAGCTATGATGAGATGTTGGAGCTTGCTTCTTTGGGGGCAAAGGTGCTGCACAGCAGATCCGTAGAGCTGGCAAAAAAATACAATGTAAATATGGTGGTACGCTCAAGCATGACAAGAGCAGAAGGTACAAGTGTTAAGGAGGAATGTAAAGTGGAGAAGATGCTCATCAGCGGAGTTGCAGCCGATAAAGATGTATCCAGAATTTCATTAATTGGTATTAAGGATGAACCAGGTAAGGCATTTGAGGTATTTTCTTTAATGGCGAAGGAAAAAATTAGTGTGGATATTATACTGCAATCCGTAGGGCGTGATGATACAAAGGATATCTCTTTTACCGTTGCAAAGAGCGATTTGGATTTGGCATTAAAGGTATTGGAAGAAAACAAAGAACGGTTGACAGTAAAAGAAGTGGTACACGATGATAAAATCGCAAAATTATCTATAGTTGGTGCTGGTATGGCTACCAATCCTGGTGTAGCAGCTCTGTTTTTTGAGGCATTGTATGATGCGGGTGTAAATATCAGTATGATTTCTACATCTGAGATTAAAATATCCGTACTGGTAGATGAAAAAGAAGTGGAAAATGCTTTGGTTACCGTACATGAGAAATTTAAAGCAGCTACCGCAAGCATGAGAAAGATGTAATAAAAAGAGAAAATCATCTATTTTCATAGGTAGTATAGGCTCTGATATACGTAAGGAATTTTAAATTTAGTGACAATAAAAGCGAGTTTCAAGGTTTTTCTTGGAGCTCGTTTTTTATATTTTAAAATGTTATGTGGAGAAATCAAAATGAAAAAGCCCGACAACTGTCGGACTTTTCATGGGGTGAGGAGAGGAGGATTTATTTTTAAAAAATAGTAGGTAATTTATCTTGTTCTCATGGATTGGGGATTATTCATAAAGAAGTAATGGTTTTGACTTAAATAATCTCTGGCAATATCAAGAGCCTCGCCAAAACGCTGGAAGTGAACAACTTCTCTTTCTCTTAAGAAACGAAGAGGAGCCAGTACATCAGGGTCATCTGTTAAATCAATCAAATACTCATAGGTGCTACGAGCTTTTTGCTCTGCTGCCATATCCTCATATAAATCGGTAATAGGGTCGCCTTTGGATTGCAGATAATTAGCAGTAAAAGCAACTCCTGCGGCGTTGGAGGGGTATACACCCAATCCATGATTTACATAATAAGAATCCAATCCTGCTGCAATAATTTGGTCTTTGGTTAAGCCTCTGGTTAATTGTTGCACGATGGTACCCATCATTTCAAGATGAGCCAATTCTTTGGCTCATTGCTGTTATCCATGAAATGCAATATGTTATCTGTGCGCTGTAATTTTAGGAAAAATCCGTAGTTCAAAATCATCAGGGCTATTATGCCAGCGTCCATTCACGGTTTTTATATAAATAACCTTTTCTACTAATTCCTTTAGGAGTTCATTTTTTGACTGAGCATCGGGCAAGGAGTAATACACTTGCAGAATGCCTTCTGCTTTGGGGATGAAATCTTGCTGTATTTGGTTTTCGTTATTTATTTTTTCAATGTGACGAAGGAGGTTTTCCTTTTCCTTTTGTGCAAAAGAAAGTTTTTCTTTTAGTATAGCAGTACGTTTTGCAAAAATTTCGGCAGTATAAATGCCTTGCTCCAGAAGGTCATGAGCATTATGAAGCTGTTGTTGCAATGTTTCCAGCTCTTTTATGGTTTTGTTAAGTGTGATAAGGAGAAGGTTTTTTTCAGTATCGTTGGTTTCGGCATTGGTACAAGAATCCCATGGTATTATTATTTTCCTCAGCCATACATCTAATGCAAATAGCAGTTTTTCTTCCACGACAGATAAATCTGTGGATACAATATCGCATCCTTGGGTGGTGCAGATGAGGGTAGATTTATTTTTTTTTGCATAGGGCCTGCGTTGCAGAGTGTTTCCGCATTTCCCACATTTGATTAGCCCTGCCAAAGGATTTTTACAGCTTCTATTTGCAGGCAGGGGAGTGGGTGGCGTGGAAGATAGTTTTTTTTGAACATCATCCCAAAGTTTTTGAGAAATAATGGGTTCATGCAAGCCTTGCACAATGATACAATCTTCCTGAATGGGTCTTTGTACTGTAAATTTTCCTTGTTTTGGCTGTTTGACACTAGGGCGGTACTTCCATCTGATTTTTCCGATATAGACAGGGTTTGTGAGGATATCTTTTAAAGCAGAAGCAGTCCATTGACAGCCACGTTGGGATAAAACTCCCATGGTATTTAATCGCTTCGCGATGGAGCATCGGCCTATGCTGGTCAATACGCCATTGCTATTTTTTTCTCCGTAGGCATAGGTTTCAAAAATATACCGTACGGTTTCTGCTTCTTCTGGGATAGGCTCTAAGGTATATCCCTTATCCTGTTTCAGTTTTTTGCGTTGATAGCCATAGGGAGGAATATTGCCTAGATATTTCCCTTCTTTTGCGGAGGCAAGGCGACCATTTTGTAGCCTTCTATTAATGGTTTTATATTCTCTGCGGCTCATAAAAAGCCCAAACTCAAAATATTCTTCATCAAACTCATTGTTTGGATGATAGGTCTTTGTTGGAGTAATGATTTGGGTATTGCTGTATTTGAAGGTTTGCGCAATAATACCTTGGTCGATACTATCTCCTCTGGCAAGACGCTCTACCTCCATAACAAGAACCCCATCCCAGATTCCTTCCTCTACTTCCACAAGAAGTTGCTGCATGACAGGTCTTGCGGCAATGGTTTCCCCCGATACGATTTCTTTATATATTTGTGCTATGTGAAGTTTTTTTGCGTTTGCCAAATCTAGTAATATCCGCTCGTGCCTTGCCAGAGTTTCGCCCTCGCCCCGTAGTTCTGCCTCTGCATCTGCACGGGATTTCCTTAGATAAATACAAAATTTTTTCATAATAATTCCCCTTCATAAATGGTTCTATCAATGTATGGATATTTCTTTCTTTTAGAATAATGACATATCTTTTAAAAGTTCAAAAAAATGACTGTGGAATAGGACAGAGTGTGAACCCCATATTCATAATAAAAGGGGGAATTTTTATGGGGTAGCAATGGAATATTATTTAGGGGCTAGTAAAATTATAATTTGTGATGATGCTTGCAGTAATCCAAATCAGCAGGAAATAGAGAAGCAGATTTTAAAACAAGTTGCTACAAAAGCACTCCCTGCATTACGGCAAAATACCGAAAATGCAGGACGGGAAAACAAGGAAAAACCGAAGTAAGAAGTAAGTGTTGAATTAGTATGATTTTTTGGTATACTGTATAGAGTAAACTTACTTATAGCAAAGATTAGAGGAATCCATATGAATAAAGAACATAAGATAGCAACCTCAATGTATAGAAAAATTGCCATTGATATTGCGCAAAGCGTTGCAGATGGTAAATATGTGGAAGGGCAGAAGTTATTTGGACGCTCTGTGCTTGCATCTCAGTACAAGGTTTCGCCCGAAACCATACGTAAAGCAGTGTATATATTAAAAGATATGGGGATTTTGGATACGGAAAAAGGAAGCGGCGTGGAGGTGATCTCTGTCAGCAAAGCCAGAGAATTTGTCAATCGCTACCATGAAATAGAAAGTATCCATTCTGCTCAAAGTGATATTGCCCACTGGGCACAAAAGCAAACGCAAGAGATTGCTGATGTGATACAAAAAATTCAATTCATTGTAGATACTGCCGAGCGATTTAAAAACAGCAGTCCTCTTACGCCTTTTGAAATAACCATTACAAAGGAATCCACTGTGATTGGGAAAAGTGCTGATGAACTGCGGTTTTGGCACAATACAGGGGGTACCATTATAGCCATAAAACGAAATAATGACTTGATTGTTTCACCGGGGCCTTATGCTACATTTCGTGAGGGAGATATTTTTTATGTGATTGGCAATGACCAGACTTATGCGGCCATAAAAAAGTTATTATTTGAATGATATTATATAGTAAGCAAAATTTATTTTTGGTAATACGTTAGCGAGTTTCAAGGATTTTTCTTGGGATTCGCTTTTTTTTATTATAACTTTGTAGTTAGCTTCAGAGGGAGAATTATGCCTATTTATGCATTTATTTGACAAATCTGTCTATATCAAGGACTTGACGGAAGATGATAGGCAATGGTATACTATTGAAGTAACAACTTGATAATACTATGAGATTGTATCTTTTTAGGGGGTGACCTATGATTACATTTGATAAAATAACAAAAAAATATGACCAGCATCTAGTGGTTTCGGATATTTCATTTGAAATACAAAAGGGTGAAATGGTTGTTCTGATTGGGGAAAGCGGTTGTGGCAAAACAACTCTTTTAAAAATTATTAATCGCTTGATAAAGCCAAGCTCTGGTAATGTTTATATCAATGGAGAAAATATTCTTAAGAAAGATGTTATTGAACTTCGCCGTAACATTGGTTATGTGATTCAGCAAACAGGGCTGTTCCCTCATATGACAGTGCGGGAAAACATTGAAATTATTCCTAGGCTTCAAAAAAAGAAGGATAAAGCCGACATACTGAATAAAACCATTGAGCTAATGGAGATGGTTGGCCTAAAGCCAGAACAATATTTGGAGCGGTATCCATTCCAACTTTCGGGTGGGCAACAACAACGTGTTGGAGTAGCTAGGGCTTTTGCCTGTGACCCTGATGTGATTTTAATGGATGAGCCATTTTCAGCATTGGACCCAATTACCAGAGTGCAGTTACAGGATGAGCTTGTGGAATTACAATCCAAGCTGAAAAAAACCATCGTATTTGTTACCCATGATATGGATGAGGCCGTTAAAATAGCTGACAGAATTTGTTTGATTGATAAGGGGAGAATCGTTCAGTACGACACAGTAGAAGAAATTATGAAAAATCCCGCAAATGAATTTGTTTCAGAGTTTATGGGGGCAAACCGCATTTGGTCATCCCCAGAGTATATTAAAGCAAAGGATATCATGATTAAAAATCCTGTGTGCGTTTCGCCGGATACAACGGTATTGCGTTCTATGGAAAGAATGCGTTTTCAAAAGGTGGATAGCTTATTGGTCACAGACAAAGAAAAACACTTGCTGGGCCTGATACGAGCAAAAACCATACAAGCAAAAGCACAGATGGATAAAAATATTGCGGTGTCTGAAATTATGCAAAGTGATATTGAGAAGATATCCCCCGAGGATAATATTGTTATGATACTGGATATTTTTAATATGCATAGCCTTTCTGCTGTGCCTGTGGTGGATGAAAATAATGTTTTGCAAGGGCTGATTACCAAAAGCAGCTTGCTGACAACCCTAAGCCAGCAATATCTGGATACGCCGGAGGTGATGTAGATGGAATTTTTAACAGGTTTTATCCATTATGCATCTGCCCACCGTGCTGATATGCTGATACGGACACTGGAGCATATACAACTCACACTGTTTTCTATTATCGTTGCTATACTGATAGGTGTTCCTTTGGGGATTTTAATCACCTATATTAAGGCCTTGCAAAAGCCTGTTTTAGGTTTTGCCAATGTGATGCAGGCAGTACCTAGTATTGCATTACTGGGATTTTTGGTTCCTTTTCTTGGAATTGGTGAAAAACCTGCAGTTTTTATGGTAGTGGTGTATTCGTTGCTACCTATTGTAAAAAATACGGCAACAGGCCTTTCTAGTGTTAATGCAGATGTGATTGAAGCATCCAAAGGAATTGGTATGACGAACTTCCAGATTCTTGCAAGGGTGAAGCTACCCCTTTCTTTGCCTGTAATGATGGCGGGTATTCGTATATCGGCGGTAACCTCAGTTGGCCTTGTGACACTGGCGGCTTTTATTGGTGCAGGCGGATTTGGATATTTAATTTATTCTGGGATAAGAACGGCTACCTCGTATCAAATATTATTGGGTGCTGTGCCAGCGTGTATCCTAGCACTGATAGTAGACTTTTTGGGTGCAGTTGTGGAAAGAATTGTTACTCCAGCTTGTTTTAAACAAACTGGGAAATAGCATAAATGGGGCGGTGTAGGTGGATTGAAAGGAGAGAAAACAGGAATGAAAAAATGGATTACGGCACTAATTTGTATTTTGACTATGTCTTTTTTGTCTGGATGTGGGGCGAAGAAAGATACTATTGTTGTAGGAGCCAAGGACTTTACAGAGCAGGATATTTTAGGTAATATTCTTACGACGTTAATTGAGGAAAATACCGATATAAAGGTAGAATATAAACATGAGATGGCATCAAATGTTGTTTTTGCCGCTATTAAAAGCTGTGATGTTGATGTATATATTGATTACACGGGAACGGTGTATGGGAACTATTTGGGATATTCTGATATAAAAAGTGCAGAAGAAGTATATGATATTGCCGAAAAGGAGATAAAGGAACAATTTAAACTGAAGATGCTAGAGCCTTTAGGTTTTAACAATACATATTGCTTGGCGGTAAGACCTGAAACAGCAGAGCAATATAACTTAAAAACCTTCTCTGACCTTGCCAAGGTATCATCTGATTTTGTATTTGGAGGCACCTTTGAAATTCTTAATAGAAATGACGGTCTTCCTGGGCTAAAAAAAGTATATGATTTAACCTTTAAAGAAGAACTAGCAGTAGAGGGCGTCTTACGGTATTCTGCCATTGAGAATAATGAAACCCAAGTAACGGAAGCTTTCTCTACCGATGGTATGCTACGAGAATATGACCTAGTGGTATTGGAAGATGATAAGAACTTTTTCCCGCCATACCATGCGGTGCCAATCATTAGAGAGGAAACAGCAGAAAAATATCCTGAGTTATTGACGGTGATAGACAAACTAACAGGAGTATTGAATGATGATGCCATGCGTGACCTTAATTATAAGGTGGATGTATTGAAACAAGACCCAAAAGTGGTAGCGGTAGAATTTTTGAAGGAAAATGGATTGATTTGAATCAGTTAATTAACAAAAATGGAAAATAAAAATTTCTAATTTTACTCGGAAAGACACTGGCTGTGGTTAGTGTCTTTTTGTATATTCATCTCATTATGGAAAATACTATATACGAGGTGATAATGATGACAGAAAAAGAAAGACAGCAGGAGCAAAGACAGAAAAATAGGTTTAACAATCAAACCAATTCCACAAAAGTACAAGGGCAAAACCAAACCCATAATTCCAAAAAAGAGGGATTTGGGCCCAATACCAAAAGATAAAAAAAGAAGCCTTGCGCAGATGCAGGGCTTTTATCATGAAGGAAAGACTAAAGCAAGTTGACTTGTATTTTGACTTGCATAATCGCAAAAAAGAGTGCAAAATCGTGCTGAAATATCAAAAATAATTTGAATTTTCATATAAGAAAAAAGCCCGAACCTCTTAAATATAAGGTTTTCGGACTTTTTTTGTAATCAAGGCGACAAGATTTGAACTTGCGACCTCTACATCCCTAATGTAGCGCTCTACCAAGCTGAGCCACGCCTTGATGCAAAGAACAATATAGATAATATCCCATTTTGATAAAAAAGTCAATAGTATTTTTTGATTAAAAAAAATTAGAGAAAAAATTGAAAGATAAATAAAAAAGAGGGATATTGCCGATAACAAAGTAACATGGCTATATATGATATATTTGATTTCTGCACGAATCATGGCGGAAATTCTTATGTTACTATAGAAGAAAAGAGATTTTCCTTGTTTTTGTTTCATTATGAAATAATATGTGTGACGAATGATATTGAGAGCAGGGGTGATAGAAGGATACAATAAAAGAAAGGAGGAATCAAAATGAGATGGATTCGTGTTGGTTTTCTTGTATTTTTAATTTTATTGTGCATTCCCCGCATCGCACACGCCCAAGAAACAGGAGAGGTTTTATTTTATGAATGGGATGAAAACGGTGAGGCCATAGATAAGGCGGAAGATATTATCTTTTTACAAAACAGCGATGCAGGTACAAAGGCATATGTGTTATTTTATGCTTTATTTCATCCATTACAGAAGGATAAGGTTACATACGTTCCTTTGGGAGCAAAGCTAGAGAATATCTCTTACAATAACGGAATATTGACCGTATCTCTTTCTTGCCCAGAAGATGATTATATGGCTGGAGAAGGAGAACGCCTTTTTTTTAGACAAATGAAAAAAACTGCCTATTCAATACAGAAAATTAGAGGTATAATAGTAGAGTTAAATGGCGAAACAATACAACTAGAGGATAAGGCGGATTTTTGAGAAATACAAGGAGTGTCAATATGGACCGTATCGTATTTGCAACAAAGAATAAAGGAAAACTAAAAGAAATTAATGCGCTTTTGGCAGAATTAAATGTGCCAGTAGTATCTATGGAAGAAGCAGGAATTACTGCGGATGTGACAGAGGATGGGACAACCTTTGAGGAAAATGCAAAGAAAAAAGCAATAGAAATTATGAATATTACCCATGAGATTACATTGGCAGATGATTCAGGTTTAGAAGTAGATTATCTGGAAGGTGCTCCTGGAGTATATTCTGCCAGGTATCTAGGAGAGGATACACCGTATTCTGTTAAGAACCAGCATATTTTATCCTTATTACAGGATGTTCCAGACAAAAAGCGTACAGCACGCTTTGTATGTGTTATTGCAGCGGCATTTCCTGATGGAAGAGTATTTACCGCAAAGGGAACCATGGAGGGAATTATTGCAAGAGAAATCAGGGGAGAAAATGGTTTTGGGTATGACCCTATATTTTATATACCACAGCTTGGTTTAACCACTGCGGAATTATCACCAGAGGACAAAAATGCCATTAGCCACAGGGGAAAAGCACTCACTCAGATGAAAGAACTGCTAAAAAAGCAATTAGGAGTTAACGAATGAAGTTATTGATTTTGAGTGATACCCATGGATATGTGGAGAATGCACGCAATATAATACAAAGGATAGGAAAGTATATGGCGTGTGTCATTCACTTGGGAGACCATGACAAAGACGCAATGAGACTCCAAAGCGAATTTTCAAACATTCCTTTTTATGTGGTGAGAGGAAATAATGATTATGGAACAGATACCCCTACAGAGCTAATGGTGCGTTATGGTGGGAAGAAAATTTTGCTTACCCACGGAAACAAACAAAATGTTTATGGAAACCTCAATGTTATACATTACTGGGCGATGGAAAAAGGTGCGGATGCGGTGCTATTTGGGCACACGCATACCCCTTTTTATGAGGATAAAGGGCAGGTTTTACTGATGAACCCTGGCAGTATCTCAAGGCCTAGGCAAAGCCTTACACCCACCTTTGGAATACTGGAAATTACAGATACGGGTATTATGCAGGGAACCATTATGGAGTATCATGGAGAGAATAGTTTCTTCCCTAGTAAATATTATCTGTAAAAACAGTGATTCTGAATAAAAAAAGAAAATTGGAAAAAAACAAAAAAATGTAAAAAAAACTCTTGACTTTAAATCTATCTTATGGCATAATAATTTTCGTTGGTTGATTCCAATTTTCAAACTGCGGGTGTAGTTCAATGGTAGAACGTCAGCCTTCCAAGCTGAACACGTGAGTTCGATTCTCATCACCCGCTTTTTTTATTTGAAAAGCTGCCTTTCCTGATTAGGGTAAGGCAGCTTTTTTGTAATTTTAGTATTTTTAAGATACGATTCTGGTAATGACATTTAACAAAGGTTCTCCCTCTACAACAGAAAAAAAGCGAACATTCTTTTTTTTGCAAAGCTCTTTTAAATAGGCTTCATAGCGGGAAAGTTCTTTCTGATAGGCGGTCAAAATGGAATTTGTAATCTCCATATCCCAGGCAGCGTTGGTTTCCACATCTTGTAGGCGGATATTACCTTGAAGGGTGGGTTCTTTTTCCTCGGCAGAAAGAATCCAGATGAATATCACATCTTGTTTTTGGTATTGCAGTAGCTTAATGGATTCCTCCCAGTTTTCTTCCGACAAAAAGTCGGAGATAACAATAGAGACTCCACGCACTAAGGGTTGTTTACAAAACTCATGGATACTTTTAGAAAGATTTGTTTCGCCAAAGGCTTGTATACCGTCTAAAAAATGAATTATTTCCAAAAAGCGAGTTTTATTGTGAACATGGGTTTTTTTAGCATTTAGCCCTTGATTCCACGAAAGAATATTTAATGTATCCATGCTTTGCAATGTGATATAGCTTAGGGAGGCTGCCAGGGCTTTGGCATAAATCATTTTTTTCTCCATGCCCATAGAGGCGCTATTGTCTAGAAAAAGGGAGACTGTGGCTTGCTTTTCCTCCATAAATAGCTTTAGATATAACCTATCTAGGCGGCTATAGCTATTCCAATCTACCCTGCGCAAATCATCTCCCGCAGTGTATTCACGAAAATCAGAAAATTCAAGAGAATTTCCTTTTGCTAAGGATTTTCTGGTACCGCTATAGCCCTGTTGGCTTAATTTTTCTCTGATAGAAAGCACCAATCGGTCTAGCTTTGCAAGATATTCTTTTGAAATAAGCTCATTTAAGTGTTCCATGGCTTCCTCCGCCTAACAGTTCTTGTATGATATCATCTGATGTCAGTCCTTCAGCAATGCCTTCAAAATTCAAAAAAATTCTATGGCGAAGTGCTGATGTGGCAACAGATTTTACATCTTCATAGGAAACATTATATCTACCCGAAAGTAGGGCAGTGATTTTAGCCGTAGCTAGTATTGCCTGTGCTCCACGAGGGCTGGAGCCATAGCGTACATATTTTTTTACACTTTGGGGTGATTCTGCATAGTCGGGGTGGCTTTTTAGCACCAAATCTAATATATAATCTGCCACAGGCTTTGCGATAGGTACCTCTTGGGCGATGCGTCGCAGGCTTAACACTGAATCACCATTACAAATGGTTTTGATATTGGGGGAATGATTCCCTGTTGTCATGGTCATAATTTGAAAAAGGTCGTCTTTTTTTGGAAAAGGTACCTCCAACTTAAATAAAAATCGGTCCATTTGTGCCTCAGGCAGGGGATAAGTTCCTTCCATCTCCAGTGGATTTTGGGTGGCAAGCACGAAAAACGGCTCAGGCAGGGGATAAGTAGTATTTCCTGATGTTACAGTGCGCTCTTGCATGGCTTCTAAAAGAGCACTTTGCGTCTTTGGTGTGGCGCGATTGATTTCGTCTGCCAAAACAATATTAGAGAAAATAGAACCTTTCTGAAATTGGAATTGGCTTTCGCCTTCTTTATTTTTTATTAAAATATTCGTTCCCGTTACATCTGCTGGCATCAAATCTGGTGTAAACTGTATTCTGGAAAATTTCAAATCCATCACTGTGCCAATGGTTTTAATCAACTGCGTTTTACCTAGCCCAGGAAGACCCTCTAAAAGCACATTTCCGCCTGCAACCATAGCAATGAGTACATTGCGTATGATGTTGTTTTGTCCGATAATGGCTTTGCTGATTTCGGCTTCTATTGTTTCAAATTCATTTTTAAATTGGGCAATTTGTAATTCCTCTGTATTCATAAGCGCTCCTTTTTTGTAAATAGATAGTGGGTATGTTTCATTAGTTCAATTATAAGTAGTATTTTTAGTCCCGTCAATTCAAGCAAAAAACTGTAAAAATTATGTACTTTATTATTCAGATTTTTGTAATAATGATGATTTTTAAAAAGAGAAATACGGAATTTAAGAAAAATGATATGGTATTATTTACTTTTTCATAGTATGATAAAAAATACAGATTAAAATGAAATTTGTCTTGGAGTGATTATCATTTTTAAGAAAATTAAGTGGAATACGAAATATACGTCTATT
>JAAYQI010000235.1 GCA_012519385.1 Candidatus Epulonipiscium sp. | reverse complement strand
TACAAAAGAAGCGGTAACACCTTTTATATTCAGTAGTTCATCTGCCGCCTGTGCTGTTACCAAAAGTGCATCTTCGCCTTCTTCCTCACAAACAGAAATTGCAAATTTATCCTGAAAAATTTCCGCATTTTTCACAATAGCGGCTCTAATTTTATAAGAAAGAATATCGTTTTGGAATAGTTTTCTAACACGAATGCTATCTCCGCCATTTCTTCTTAAAAAAGCGGCTGCTTCAAAGGTAATGGCTCCCGTTTTCATGCAGAAATTTTTGGTATCTACTGTAATTCCTGCTAAAAGAGCATCGGCTTCAATAGGCTTTAGCTTGATTTTTTCTCCAAAATATTGAATCATCTCTGTAATTAATTCACAGGTAGAAGATGCATAAGGCTCATGATAGATTAATACGGCATTATCAATAAAATCCGTGCTTTTTCTATGATGGTCAAAAAGTACTACTTTTTTTGCACGGTCAATGAGAGGTGGGTGTTCTGTCATGCTGTACCGGTGGGTGTCTGTAATAATCAAAAGGGTTTTATCTGTCAAAAGGCTAGAGGCTTCTTCGCCTGTCACAAATAGCTTTTCATACCCTTCGGTGTGTATGATTTTGTTATACAAAGAATCAATTCCTGCAGAAACTGTGTTTAAAACAATATGGCAAGGTTTACCCATGGTTCTTGTAATAGGGCAAATACCCATGGCAGCACCAAGACTATCAAAATCCGCCTGTTTATGCCCCATTACCAACACATCTGTGGCACCTCCAATAAGCTCCCATAAGGCATCTGCCTTTACACGGGCACGGATTCTTGCATTATGTCCCACTTCACCGCTTTTTCCTCCATAAAAGAGATATTTTTCTCCTGTTTTTATCAGCACTTGGTCGCCGCCTCGCCCTAAGGCTAAATCCATAGCGGCTCTGGCATTTTTGTGTGCCAATTCCAAGCTTTCATCCCCAATACCGATGCCAATACTTATGGTAACAGGGATATGGTCTCCCACTGAAAGCTCTCTGATTTCATTTAAAATTTCAAATTTTTTTTCTTTTAGTTCTTCCAATTTTCCACGAGAGAGCAAAAAGATGTATCGGTCTTTTTCAAATTTTTTGATAATTCCACCTACACTAACTGCCAAGGAATTAAGCTTTCTATCAATCATGGCGGTTAGAAGGGGTAGGCGGCTTTCATCCAGAGAATCCACAACTTCTTCATAATTATCCAAAAATAAAAGCCCCACCACTGTTTTTTGTTCTTCAATGGATTGTTTTAACAGCTTCTTTTCTGCCTGACTTACAAAGCATAAAGAGTAAACCTCTATGGTTTCGTTTTTGCTAGAATCCCATACTTCACTTTTTTGGGAATAAATTTCATAGGCAGTGTCGCCGATGGCAACAATTTGCCAAAAAACATTGGGTTTATACTCCTGTAATAAATTGGCAAAGTCTGCCTGCTCTAAGTTTTTTTGCGGAAATATTGCTGCAAAAGCTTCGTTGTATAAAATAATATTTTTCTGTTTGCCAAGAATGACATAAGGTAGAGGCATATTAGCAGGAATACGAATATCTTCAGGCAGAATCCGTTTGATTTTATTCAGATGCCTTTGTAGAAAGAGGTGTTGTATTTTGTATTCATTGTATCCATAAATACCGCATAACAAAACCAGAATCATCACATTGATGGGCTTGCTGGATGGTGCCAGCGCCATGTATAGAAATGCCAGTATCATACCGCAAATAAAAATCCATCTTCTGTTCCATAGAAAACTCTTATCATTTTCTATCTCATTTGGACTTTCTTTGATATTTTTCATACTTTTTTCCTCCAATGCGGCTCACTTTTTCTTTCCTTGCAAGATGGATTGTTATCCTTTATCCGCAGTATCCATATGCCGCAATAATGCCAAGAGAGCGCTTTTCCACTCGTCGCCGCTCTCCTCTAAAACACCTAGCTTTAGCTTGCTTACTGTTTTTTGGTCTAGTGCCTGAAAAGAAATCCCCAAGCGTTTTCCTAAAAGATATACCATAATTTGTATATTAGCTAATATTTCTGCTCTATCTTTTGTTTGTGCGTTGGAATCCCTCATGGAGCAATATAATTGGGATACTAAGCTGAGTAGCTCGCACTGCATTTCTTCTATCATTTTAATATTTTTGGTGATATCAAGCTCATTGTTTGCCATTTTTTTCAACCTCCCCTTTTAAAACAGGATACGAACCTAAAAATTTGAAAAAGGACGTTTTTCTTGCAATCAATTTCAGTGCCGCTTTTAAATCTGGTAAATTTTTTGCTTCTAAATCTATAAAAAACACATAAGTTCCTAATTGATGCTTCATGGGTCTGGATTCAATCTTTGTCATATTAATTTCCCAAATAGAAAGGATATCCAGTATCCTATGTAAATCTCCAGGTTTATTTTGTGTTGCAAAAACAATGCTGCTTTTTGATTTTGCCGCTCGTTCTCTCACACGCTCCTTGGTCACCACCACAAATCTGGTAGAATTATTATCATCATCTTGAACGGCATGGTAAAGAGAGTGTAATCCATATACTTCTGCTGCCCTTCGGGGAGCTAATGCTGCAATAGGCTCTGTGCTTTTTGCAACCATCTCTGCTGCTTCAGCGGTGGAGTTGGTGGGACGCAGGGTACAATGGGGAAAATTATGTCGAATAAACTCGGTGCATTGTGCCAATGCCTGAGGGTGAGATAAAATTTGGGTAATTGGTTCGCCTTGATAATTTGTCTTAACCAAAAAATCTTCCCAAATAGGAATCACGATTTCTGCCTTTATATATAGCTGAGGGTGAAAAATCAAAAAATCTATGGTAGAGGTTACGGTACCTTCAATAGAATTTTCCAAGGGCACAACACATTCCTGCGTATCTCCTTGCTCTACGGCTTCCATCACTTGATAAATAGAACTATATTGAATTAATTCTGCTTCCGGCACAGATTTACTGTATGCTCGGGCGGCCTGTTCAGAAAATGTTCCCATCGGTCCCAGATAACCTATTTTCATGGTAATGCTTCCTTTCTGCATGAGGATGTTGCCTTATACTATCTTACAGGATTACATTCTTTAATATAATATTTTAACATATACCATCCATTTACTCAATACAAATTCCCCATGGGTGTAACCCCCAAAAGAAAAACAAAAATATAGTTGTTGTAAAAGCTCAATTTTTGATGAGAGGGTTGTCACACTTTTAGTAAGAATCCATACAATAATAGTACAAGGATATAAAAAGGGGGGTAAGAGATGTCTTATAGAGAAGATGATAGCAGAATTCGGGGTAGTGTTTGGAATGGAAGATGCTGTCCTGATAGAGAAGGAGGAAGGTCGGAAGACAGAGGATGCTGCTCGAATCAAGGATGGGGCAATGACCGTTGGAGAGAAAGAGACTTTAGTGAAGAAAGAAATCGCCCAAACGGAGGATGTCCTAATAGCGTAACAGAAGCTGCTTGTAGATGCCGCAATCAAGGTCAAACGCAAGGCCAAAGTCAAGGACGTTGCCGTTGTTGCTGTTGTTGCTGTAGATGCAGATGTAACAGCTAGTGAAATCCAAATAGTGGTGCAGTAGTGCAGAGTAACTTTTCGTGGGATGAAACAGGATTATTTTTAAAAAAGTTAATACAATTCTCCTTCAATGTTTCAGTAAAAATCTATGTTAAAAATTCAGTAACCGTAAAAATTTTTATTCCGAAGATTTTGAATCATTTAAAAAGGAAGACATTATCACAAGTAAAGCCAACTCTGTAAGGGGTTTTTGACTAAAGACAAAATTGTATGATTTGCTTTTTCAATCCTTATTAAATAAGCTAAATGCTAATAAATGTGTTTACAAAAAGAGCGGTGAAATTGAGGAGTGTTTTCTCAAGTTTAGCCGCTCTTTTAGTTTTTTATCTAATTGTAAAAAAATGTATCAATGATAATAGGAAGATGTGGGCATACTGATTGAAGTGATGACTGTTATTTTATACAATATGCTTTCTAAATAAAAAACAAAAGAGGGTGGATAACTATGGATAATACAAAAAAAGCATGGATAAACGGTTTTTTTCTGGCTGTGACACTTGTTATTAATATACTAGGTTCTTTTGGAGTAATCAACGGACTTTCACAAAAGCAAGTTTCGGATATGTTTCCTACGCTGATAACGCCAAGTCACTTTACCTTTCGCATTTGGAGTGTCATTTATTCTTTACTGATAGTATCTATTATTCTAATGATTACCAAAAAAAGAGACTCCTATTACCAACAAGCGGTAGGTCGTATCAGTATGCTGTTTCCTCTTTCTTGCGTATTTAATACGGCTTGGGTGATTGCTTTTTGTTATATTCAGATAGAGCTGTCGTCATTCTTTATTTTAGGGCTGACCATTACGCTAGTTTTTATTTGCAAGCAACTTTTGCACATACAAGAAGGTGGGAGATGGCTGCTGCCATTAAGCTTTGGGCTATATGCAGGATGGTTATGTATTGCAACTGTGGTTAATATTTTTGTAGCACTTGTCAAAAATAACTGGCAAGGTTTTGGTCTGGCTAGTGAAATGTGGGCAGCTATAGTTTTGATAGCCGTAGTTTTACTGGTTATGGGGCTTCAGTTCCAGATATATAATGCTGTATTTCCACTGCCTATTGCATGGGCTTATTTTGGAATCTATCATTTTCTGAAGGTGCCAGAAGGATTTGACGGGCAATATGGTCTTTTGCAGGTGATAGCCCTAGCAGGAATGATTGTTTTCATTGGCGTAGCTGCCATTCAGCTTTATAAAAACCACGCAACATTGCAGCCGTCATTGAAAAAACATAAGCTTATATATTAATAAGAATCAAGCGTTGGCTATTCAGTTTTAACCGAATACTGGAAGATGAGTTTACGAGGAATATAAAATTAAAAAAGCTGGTACTATGGAAATCAAAAGATTCCAAGATACCAGCTTAGTTTTAAGTTTAATATTTAGCCATAAAGTATGAGATTAAGCTAAAATGAGTTTTGTTAACTCGATTGGATCAACAATTTTACCATTTTGGTAAACACGCATATTGCCAGATGCAATTTCATCAATGAGGATTACTCCGCCACCGTGATAACCAAATTCTAATTTAATGTCATAAAGTTCCAGATTTTTTTCTTTCAAAACTTTTTTTATGACTGCGCAAATTTCCTTTGTGGTTTTGCAAATTTCATCATACTGAGTTTCTGTCATAATACCCAGCATCGCCAAGCCTTCTTTGGAAATAGGAGGGTCGTTTCTGTTATCATCTTTTAGTGTAATTTCAACAAAAGAATCTAACTCTTGTCCTTCTGTTACATAGCGGCCATAACGACGCAAAAAGCTACCGGCAACACGATATCTGCACACAACTTCTAAGCCGTGGCCAAATACTTTTGCTGGAAGAACTTCCATGGTGGAGTCTTCGATGTTTGCCTTAACGTAATGAGTAGGAATGCCTGCTTTCTTTAAAATTTCAAAAAAATAAACAGATGTTTTCAAATTTTCCTTGCCGATACCATCAATGGTTAGCCCCACTGTATTGGCACCTGGGTCAAACACACCGTTTTCTCCTGTGACATCATCCTTAAATTTTAAAAGAAAATTACCGTTTTCCAGAGAAAAGACATCCTTTGTTTTACCTTGATATACTGGGTTCATACATATCCTCCTCAAATTATATAATTGACCATAGCCGAAATTACTGAATCAGTATAGCATGACAGATAAATCCTGTCCATCATTGCTTCTATAAATAAAATAGTGCAGAAAATAGGGAAAAAAATATTAAATTTGAAATAAAAAACAAAACGAATTAAAGTTAATTTCGTCATTTTTTTTGAGTATTGTCTCAATTATTACCTTTTAGAGAAGATAGTGTATAAAAATAAGAATATTTCAGTTTACATATTTTTCGTAAAATGATATAATTTTATAAGAAATTTTAACCAAAAACTATAATAAATATTTAGCAAGAAAGAAATTGTGTTTATTATTTTGATTACGAAGGGATAGTTTAGGGAAATTAATGGTCACTTATCCGTTATGGAAAAAGCTTGTTTAGAAGATGCGAAAAAGCAGGTTTCGCAGGGGGACATTATTTTATTATCACAAACAGAACAAGCAACCAGGAGTGGAAGAAGTTATGAGAGCAGTCTATATGATCTTTAAATAAACGATAAGGATACCTTTCGTGATAGAACTCTGAAAAAATTTTAACGGAGGATTAAAAAAATGCAGGAAAGGGAAAATGCTAGAGCTTTCATTGATATTAGTCAAGATAGGTTAACAGCAAGAATCAAATTATCTGCGCCAGGAAAAGAGGGCAGAGGCTTGACTCGAGAAGAAATTATGGATCTTATTCATGAGCATAATATTACAACGGGAATCCACGAAAAATATGTGAATCGATTGGTAAAATTCCCTGTGTATGATATTTATTTTTTGATTGCAGCGGGGAAAGCGCCCATCAATGGGAAAGATGGCCAACTTGTTTGCCATTTTGAAACAGAAAAAGGCGGACTTGTGATTGATGAAAATGGCATGGTGGATTTTAAAAATCTGGCTCATGAAAATCAAGTACATAAAGATGATTTGTTGGCAGATATTATTCCTCCAACGCAAGGGGAGGATGGTTATACTATTTTCGGCGAAACAGTACCTGCAAAGGCAGGAAATCCTGTGATTGATCCTGCTGGGAATAACACATATCTGTCGGAGGACGGCCTTAAAATTTATTCTGCTATCAATGGAAATGCCATATTACAAAATGGTAAAATTTCAGTTCAGGAAATTATGAATGTAAATAATGTGGATTATTCTACAGGTAATATTGTTTTTACTGGAGATGTGAATGTAAAAGGTGACGTACGTAGCGGTTTTTCTGTGCATGCCGGTGGAAGCATTACTGTAATGGGAAATGTAGAGGATACTGTTATACTGGAGGCAGAGCATGATATTGTGCTGCGTAAAGGTGTAAATGGAAAAAATGGGCATATTACTGCCAACGGGGATTTAAGAGCAGGCTACATTCAGCATGCAGAGGTAAAAGTAAAAAATAACGTTTTTGCAGATTCTATCATCAACTCGAACATTCAATGTGGCGGCAATATGCATTTGAGCGGCAAGAATGGGCGTGTTGTAGGGGGTACCTGCCAAATAGGCGGAGATTTAATTGCCAATGAAATTGGTAACAGTGCAAATATTTATACCGTTATTGAATTAATAGGTCCATATAAGCTGTTGCTAGAAAAAACAAAAATGGAAGAAAAAATGGAGGAGTTGGAAAAAACTTTACAAAAGATTGAAACAACTATCTCCAATCTTTCAAACGGAAAATCGAATGAAGTGGATTCTCGCAAGAACCTCTTAAAGCTTATGCTTGCCAAAAAGCAGTTAACTACAGACATAGCAAAACTGAAAGAGCAGATGGACTTAATTTCTGCGAGAATGGAAAAACAAACCATTGGCAAAGTACAAGTACAAAAGGATTTGCATATGAATATACGTATTGATATAGATGGTATCGTACTTCATAATATAAAATCCAGAGGAAGATGCAGGGTTTATCAAAAAGACTACAAGATAGTAGTGGATGAATAATAAATGTAAGGAATAAGCTGCTTGGGGGTTGCCGACAGATAAGGGGGAGACGCACATGGACGAAAATTTTGAGCAAAGCAGTGGAGGAATCTTAAAATATCTTATGCTGGCTATTTTAGGGGTATTAGTTATCAGCATGGTGACGTATAGCCATACAGTATTATCTACTGTAAAAAGCGAAGCCCAGTTTTTACAGCAGGATCAAAGTAAGATTGCAATCCATTTATTGCAGACAGAAATAGAGAGCAAAGCGCAGGAAGTGCAGGCAGCGGCAGATGCATTGGCTATGCTTGATAATCTAAATGGCACCAAGGCGATGGAGTTTTTAAATAGCAAACAAAATCAAGAAATAGAAGGAATACAGGTTTTGTCTTTGCCTGGTAAAACAATTTTTCCTGCAAATCAAGTTCCTATCAATTCTGTTGAAATAAAGAGCTTGGAAAAAGTGAATGATGGTAAGACTCAAGTGGTTAGTACGGTGATTCATGGCATCGTTGATGAAAAAGAGCAAGAGATGTTTATGATTACTGCGCCTATTTTGCAAAATGGAACAAAAGTAGGTAGCATTTCTCGTGTGTATGCTAGCCAAAGTTATCGTGCATTTTTGAAAACACAAGTTTTGGAACAACAAGGTGATGTGATTATTGTTGCTCAAAATGGAAACATTGTTTTAGCACCAGATGAAGGTAGCTTTTGGCAAGGTAGCAATTTGTTTTCTTATTTTGAGAACAATCAAGAATACAGTGCACAACTGGAGGAGGCATTTGCCGCTCGTAAAGACGGTATGCTCAGTTATGACAGGCAAGGAGAGAAGGAATATCTCTTTTATCAACCCTTTTCTATCAATGATTGGTATTTGGTTTCTGTTATGCCAGAAAGCCGACTGGTGTTGCAGAGTAATAAAATCAGCACAAATATATTATTTGCAGGTGTATTCCTTATTGCTGCGTTGGTAGTTTTAGGCATTTATATGAGATGGATGGGTATTAAAAAACAAAAAGAAATTGAGCACGCAGCCTACTATGACATGATTGTGGATTTACCCAATAGTGCTTTTTTAATTCATTACTTGAAGGGATTACCCAAAGGCGGAAAGGGCTATGCCTATATTCTGTTGCATGTTCAAAACTTTGAAGAACTGGTGGGGCTATTTAGCGGTCAGGCTGGAAATGTTACATTAAGAAAGATTGCACAGCATTTGTCTGAGGAAATACAAGAGAAAGAAAAGGCTTTTTATGTGCAAAATAATACCTTTGGGTTACTGCTTCTTATGGAGGAGCAGGAGCAGATTTTAAATCGTGTTTTGCGTATCATTGATGAACTGGAACAACTGCGTGTGGAAGATGGAACTGCAGAATATACCTTCCATTGCAAGTTTAAATGCGGTATTTATGAAATTACGGGAGAGGAGCTGTCTGGAGAGGAAATTATCAATATAGCGGCTCTTGCGGTGATTGATGCTAAAAATTCCGTAGATAAGAAATTTGTATTTTTCCATCAAAAGATGAGCGATGAGTTAAAAACCAAGCGTATGCTTATGGAACGATTAGAGCAGGCGTTTCAAGAAAAAGAAATTAAGTCTTATTTTCAGCCGCAGTATGAGCTTAATAGCGTTACAGTAAACGGTGCGGAGGTAGTAGCGCGTTGGCAGCATCCTGAATTAGGGCTGATTCGTGTGGTAGATTTTCTTTCCCTATTGGAAGTTGGCGGAAAGCTTCTTGACTTGGATTTATATATTTTGGAAGATGCCTGTAGGCAAGTAAAAAGCTGGGTAGATAGTGGAAGAATGCCTGTACCCCTTTGGGTAAATATTTCCAGAAATAACTTATATGAGAAGGATTTTGTCGAAAAAGTATTTATGCTGACACAGCAGTATAATGTACCAACTTCTCTGATAGGGCTGGAATTGCGGGCAGATACTTTATCCTTAGGCGGTGAGGAGCTTGTGACTATTATAGAGCGATTCCATGAAAGAGGGTTCCTCATTTCTGTGGACCACTTTGCGCCAGAATCCTCTATGGCTATATTGTATCAGTATCCTCTGCATAGGGTAAAAATTGTTGATGAATATTTAAAAGCAGCCTTGGGCTCAGAAAAGATAAAGGCAGGATTAAAAAACTTAATAGCATTTTGTGGCAGTATGGAGATTTCTTCTTGTGCAAAAGGAATTGATAATAAAGAAGAAGAACAACTTTTAAAGGATGTGGATTGCGAAGTAGTACAGGGCTCTTATTATGCGGAACCTTTCGATATGGAAGGTTTTGAAAACTTAATTTTTTAAGTCCACTCTCAAATAAGCCCTTCTTCAGAGAAACCAAGATTGCCTTTGGCTATGGAAAATAAAAGCTTATACGGGGATATTTTCCCAGATTTAAAAAGCCGAAGGTTGGAGAGTTATAACTGTAAAGGATTTCTACAAAAGGTGCAAATTCTTTTATCATCCTTATGTATATCGAGCCACTTTCTAACATTATAGGAAGTCCTTCTTCTGAATATTACAGAGGGGCTTCTTTGCGTTCCCTTCATGCCGATTCCGTTTTATTTAGAGCATAGAAAGGGTATTATAGCAATATAATAATCCTTGGTAAAGTTTTGAATGAATTGAGGGGATAGTATGATAACGAGAAAAGAATTTTCATTTCCATCATCGGCAGAGGGGAAAAATATATATGCCTGCATCTGGGTATGCGAGGGATTTCAGCATTATAAAGGAATTGTGCAAATTGCTCATGGTATGGAGGAGCATATATTAAGATATCAAGGGTTTGCGGTTTTTTTAGCAAATCAAGGATTTATTGTATGTGGGAACGACCATCTTGGTCATGGACGTTCCATGGAAAACTGGGAGGATAGAGGTCACTTTGGTGACGGAGAAGATAACTGGAAATTTTTAATTCAAGATATGCATTATTTAATGCATTTTATGAAAAACAGGTATGAACCTATGCCGTTTTTTCTATTGGGGCATAGCATGGGTTCTTTTTTAGCTAGGGAGTTTGCGGCATTATATGGAGATGAGTTAAGCGGTGCTGTTTTTTTGGGAACAAGCGGCGGGAATGCTTTTCTTAATGTTGGAATCGCCTTATGTGAGGAGGGAATCCAGCTAAAGGGGCCAAAGGCTAGGGGATATTCCGCAAGCAGGTTGGCTTTTGGTGCATTTAATATAAAATTTTTACCTGCCAGAACCAATTATGACTGGCCTTCTTCCGATGAAAAAGCGGTAGATGGTTTTATAGAAGATGTGAAATGCGGTTTTGAATTTACGTATACTGCCTACCGAGACTTATTTACATTGCTAAAGACAATATCCTCCTTGGAATGGGCGCAGCGAGTGAGAAAGGATTTGCCTATGCTGCTGCTATCTGGAGGGAAAGATCCGGTGGGCGATTATGGAAAAGGGGTGGAAAAAGTATATCAATGGCTTAAGGAAGCAGGATGTCAATTTGTTTCTATGAAGTTATATGAGGATGGAAGGCATGAAGTGCTAAATGAACAGTTTTACAGAAAGGTATACCGTTATATTTTAAAATGGCTGAATGAAACCATTGAAAATTTAGGGATGAATGGTACGGTGGATAAATTACCATAGAAAACTAGAAAGAGCAGAGGGGGAAACAATATGAAGGTAGATATTTCTCTGGATTTATATAAAATATTTTGTGCGGTGGTGCGAACGGGAAATATGTCTGCAGCGGCAAAGGAATTGTATATTTCTCAGCCAGCTGTGAGTATGTCTATTCGACAGTTGGAGGATAGAATGGGCAGTCCTTTACTGATTCGTACAGCCAAGGGTGTTAGAACAACACAGGAAGGTGGTGTGCTGTATGAATATTTGGAGCAGGCATTGGGGCTTATACAAACTGCGGAAAAAAAATACTTTGAACTGGTAAATTTGCAAGCGGGGGAATTGCGTATTGGTGCTAGTGATACAGTATTATCCAGTTTTTTGCTGCCTTATTTGGAAAAATACCATCAGATGTTTCCTGAAATTACCATAAAGGTAACCAATAAAACCTCGTATGAATCTTTAAAGCTATTAAAAAGCGGAAAAGTAGATTTATGTTTTGTGAATCTCCCCATTGAGGAAGATGATGATTTAGAAATGAAAACTTGTATGGAAATTCAAGATTGTTTGGTAGGAGGAGTTGCCTATCAGCATCTATGTAAAGATGGCATCCACATACGGGATATTGGGGAGTATCCGTTATTATTATTGGAAGAATTGAGTAACTCCCGAAGATTTATAGACCAATATGCACAAGAAAATGGTGTTGTGCTAAAGCCTATATTAGAGTTAGGTAGCAGTGATTTACTGGTACAGTTTGCAAAAATCGGGTTAGGGCTGACATTTGTCATTCGGGATTTTAACCAAGAAGCTTTGGAGTCACAGCAGATTTATGAAATTCCTTTATTACCTGCAGTTCCTCGCCGTGGGATTGGCATGGTTCGGTTAAAAAATGTTGCATTATCTCATGCGGCAAAAGGCTTTTTGGATTTATTATGAAATACAAGCTCTTGACAAATGATAGAAAATATATTAATATATGATTAATCATTCATATGTTAGTTGAAAGTAGGTGCAAATGATGAATCAAAAAGCTAACATGATGGAAGACTTTATTGACGATGTGGCAGATTTTTTTAAAGTCTTTGGAGATACAACCAGAATTAAAATGCTGTCTTTGCTGTTGCAAGGAGAGCTGTGCGTCAGTGATATTGCTGAGCGGCTTTCTATGACACAATCAGCAGTATCTCATCAGTTACGCGTGTTGCGGCAAAGTGATCTGGTAAAATACCGTAAGGATGGGAAAACTGTGTTTTACTCCTTGGATGACCATCATGTGCAGATGGTTTTGGAGCAGGGGATGCATCATATTTCACATAAAAGAGGTTATACCGATGAAGAATAGGCTACGAAAGTAGTCTATTTTATAGGATTATATATGAACGATTATTCATAAGAACATATAATCATATAGGAGGGATTCCATGGATTCTATACTGAAATATCATTTAGAGGGTTTAGACTGTGCCCATTGTGCGGCAAAAATTGAAGAAGACGTTAAAAAATTAGAGGAATTAAAAAATCCCCAAATCAATTTATTAAAACAAGAGCTGGTGGCAGAAAAAGCCGAAGGCTATGATGCAGAAAAAATATTAGAAAAAATAAAGGCCATTGTGCATCAATATGAGCCTGATGTAAAGGTAACCTCCAAACAAAAAAGCCAGGCAAGAACCATACCTGAGGATACTTGGCCAGAGCTAAAGAAAAAGGTGTTTCGTTTTTCTTTAGGGGGAATTCTTTTTTTGGCGGCTGTGTTTACAAAAGAATATTCTATTTCGTCCTATGTTTTCTTACTTTCTTATGCCATATTTGGCTGGGATGTAATTTGGAGAGCGATAAAAAATATCAGCAAAGGGCAGGTTTTTGACGAAAACTTTCTAATGACTATTTCAACCATTGGAGCCATTTTTTTGAAAGAACTGCCTGAGGCGGTATTTGTTATGATGTTTTATCAAATTGGAGAAGCGTTTCAGGATTATGCCGTTGACCGCTCTAGGAAATCCATTATTTCTTTAATGGAAATTCGGCCTGAGTATGCCGTATTACTTACAGATGATGGAGCAAAAGAAATCTCTCCAGAGGAGATATTAGTGGGAGATTTAATTTTGGTAAAACCCGGAGAAAGAATCCCTTTGGATGGAATCATTGCAGAAGGAGAAGGTGGGTTGGATACATCGGTATTGACGGGGGAATCCGTACCTAGAATGGTGCAGACGGGCGATGCAGTATATAGCGGAAGTGTAAATTTAAATGGTGTGTTAAAAATAAAAGTGACAAAGCCCTTTGAAGAATCCACTGTTATGAAAATATTGGGGATGGTGGAAAATGCATCTGCCAAAAAATCCAAAACAGAACGCTTTATTACCAAGTTTGCCAGAGTGTATACCCCGGTGGTAGTGGCTTTGGCGGTGTTATTGGCAGTGGTACCTCCTTTGATAGGGGGAGGAGAGTTTCAGGTGTGGCTGAGCAGAGCATTTATATTTTTGGTAATCTCTTGCCCCTGTGCCTTGGTGCTTTCTGTGCCGTTAGGATTTTTTTCGGGTATTGGTGAGGCTTCCCGGCAGGGTATTTTGGTAAAGGGAAGTAACTATATGGATGTACTGAAAAATGTAAGTACGGTTGTTTTTGATAAAACAGGTACATTAACAAAAGGTATCTTTGAAGTTACAAAAATTGATGTCGAAGAAGGATACACCGAAGAAAAATTGTTAAATATAGCAGCGATTGGGGAGAAAAATTCCAAACACCCCATTGCCAAAGCAGTTGTAGAATATTATGAAAAAATGTATCATGCTGTCAATGAAGAAGCACAGAACTACCAAGAGCTGAGTGGTTATGGTATTAGCTATACATTGGATGGAAGCACCATAAATGCAGGAAATTACCGTTTTATGGAAAAACAGGGCGTTCTTTGTCAAGAATATAAAGGAATGGGTAGTGTCGTATATTTGGCGAAAGATAAAAATTTTGTCGGAAAAATTATTGTGTCAGATACACTGAAACAAGGCAGTAAAAAAGCTGTCGAAAGTTTAAGAGCGAATGGTGTCAAAAAAATTGTGATGCTATCTGGCGATAATTATGAGACTGCCAAAGCCATTAGTGACGAGCTGGGATTGGATGAGTTTTATGCTGAACTTTTACCTTTGCAAAAGGTGGAGAAGGCGGAGGAATTGCTACAGCAGGAAAAAGGCTTCCTCTTGTTTGCGGGAGATGGCATGAATGATGCCCCTGTGCTTTCTCGTGCTGATATTGGAGTTGCTATGGGTGGTATCGGCTCTGATGCGGCCATTGAAGCGGCGGATATGGTGATTATGAATGATGATTTAGAAAAAATTTCTGTCGGTATGAAAATAGCCACAGCTACCCATCGTATCGTGAGTCAAAATATTGTATTTGCGTTAGGAGTCAAAATCATTGTATTAATACTGGGGGCATTGGGAATCGCCCAGATGTGGACGGCTGTTTTTGCCGATGTTGGTGTGGCATTTTTAGCAATATTAAACTCCATGCGTCCTAAAATGAAATAAAAAAACATAGTAGCAATATTTTTATAGGCAGGTTTTATGGTGTTTCCATAAAATCTGCCTGTTTTTATACAAAAAAATGTGATAGAACAGCGACCATAGAGTACATTGGTGAGAAAAAAAGTATGGATAAATTTGTTTACTATATGCAATGGTAAAATATTACTTTTTTTAGGATTTATGGTATAATGAATTGACGGTTTTGTATAAAATATGATATATTTAATCATGCAATGTGGTATATAATAGAAATAATGCTTAAAATTTATGATGTCGTTTTTTAAGACTGCCTTAACCATATATTTAAAATATCGAACGCTATTGATTTATGCTGAATATGCATCAAAGTAATCATAAGGAAAAATCATACGATTATATAAAAAAATGGATAAGTATAAAGAGGTGCTAAGGGTGGAGCGTGAAAAATGTAAGGCTTTACAAAGATATCAAGACTATATTGGAGCATATTTTATAGAACACAATGACAAAATGTTTAAAGAGCAAACTACGGATTGTTGCGATAGCCAGCTGAATCAAAGGCAGAAGAATACGTGTATGCATGAGAAGTCTGCAGGGGAGCAGGCTTTATTGAAATGGGAAAATATTCGCATCATTCCTTTGAGTATAAAAATGTTTTATATTATAGCTTATTTTTCGGTGATAAAAGAGACAGGCTTGTCTTTTTTGATTCGCAATATCTGTACCCTTCAAAAGGAGGAAGAAAAGGAAGGGTATTTGATTGAAAAATCCCAGTTTTCGTTACAGTCGCTGACCATTGAGGGGAAAGAAAAGCCATTTTATCTGCTCAATAAATGGGAAGACCGTCATTATATAAAATTGATTCAATATTTTGTGGATATGGAAATGGGAACGGAGTTTGATGGAGTATGGCTTGGCTCGTTAGAGAAGGGTTATCCATTATTTTTGGTTGGGGAATCTATATTGCAGACACTGGGATATACAGCCAAGGAATTTCAAGAGAAAACGGATGCCATGATGATACGTTCTATCTACCCGGAAGATAGGCCTGCGTTTGAAAGTATTTGGAACGAAGATATGGACAATCAGATTGAGTTTCAAACGAGGTTCTGTAATCAATCTGGAAAAACAGTATTGTTTTTCAATCGGGCAAAAAAAATCCATATCGGCAATCATAAATGGGGCTTTGTATGTCTAAGCCGAGTGATTTCAGAAAGTAAAAAACCTCAGCAAGAGAGCGTAAAAGCTGCACAATATTTACATAATCAAGAAAACCCCATGGTTTTATTGGAAAATCCTGCATTTCATCATAAAGAAAATGATTTTAATGAGGATTCCATCTGCACATTATCTACCTGCGAACGAGGCGAAATGCAGCAGCAGGAAACAGTATTTTATTATACTGGTGATGATAATATTCCAATAGAAGCAGACTTTCAGGGCTTTCCCTCCTTGGCAAAAAATATACCCTGCGGTGTTTTTATAGTGTGTATGGATAGGGATTTAACATTACTCTATGGCAATGATTGCTTTTATGAGTTAATCGGATTTTCTCCCATGCAGATGAAATTGCAGTTGGGAAATCGTTTGAGTGCATTGCTTTATCCAGAAGATATACCAGATATTGCAGAGACTATTTCTACTGCATTTTATCGTAAAGAAAAAGGATTTGAGTTGGAAAAGAGGGTTTTTAAAAGCACAGGTGAAGTTGCATGGCATTTGATAAAAGGAAATTTTGTTCAAGAAAAAAGCGGACGTACAGTGCTACATTGTACTGCTATTGATATCACCGACCGCAAACGCATGGAGCAAAATTTAAAAATCAATGAGGAACGTTTGAAAATCGCTCTAAAAGAAACAGAAAATGAAATTTTTGATTACTATATTGCAGAAAAAACAATGGTAGTGTCAGAGCAATTTGCAAGGAGGTACGGTTTGTCTCAAGTGATTAGAGATATTCCTCATTCTTTGATAAAAAAAGGCATTGTACCAAAAGAAGATAGCCTAGATTTTCTGAAGGCATGCTATGCCATTGATTTTGGAGAAAAATATACTTCTTGCAATGTGCGAATGAAAACAAGAGAAGGAAATTATGTATGGAACAAAATTGTTTTAACCACCTTGTTAGATGAGGATGGAAGCCCTATGCGAGCAATCGGAATTGTGGAGGATATTACGGCACAAAAAGAAGCGGAGCTTGCTTATTTAAAAGAAGAACAATACCGCAGTGCCATGCTTTCAGATGCAATAGCAGATATGGAGGTCAATATTACTCAAAACACATTGGAGCGATATCGAGGCGTTTGGTGTGATTCTGAGAACTCGGGGGATAAATGCAACTATGAAGAATTTCTTCGGGCAACAGCGGATAAAATGATTTATTCGGAAGATAGAGAGCAGTATCTGCAACTATTATCCAGAGAGCATTTGATGGCTAGTTTCCATAGGGGAATACGAGAAATTCACAGTGAGCACCGTCGCTGGAATGGGCAGGATTCTTTTATCTGGGTAGTAACTACCATCCATCTACTGCAAGACCCCGTCACTGGAGAGGTGAAGGGCGTTGGCTACTTAAAAAATATTGATAAAAAGAAGAAGAAAGAACTTCTTTTACAATATCAATCCCAAAGAGATTCTTTGACGGGTCTTTATAATAAAAGAACCACAGAGGAAATGATTAAAGAATTTTTGTTGCACTCCCAAGAGCAGCAAAAGTATTTTCTGCTGATTATAGATTTAGATGATTTTAAAAATGTAAATGACCGGTATGGGCATATGTTTGGGGATTGGGTATTATTGGAGATTGCACAAAAGATGCGAGAGTCTTTTTCCTTCCAAGATATTATGGGACGTATCGGAGGAGATGAGTTCGCAATTTTGTCTAAAGATATAGGTGGAACAGATAAAATAAGAGAGCTCACTGCTCGCTTTTGTCAGTTGGTTAGCGAGATTGAAGGGGCACAGCAAAGTATTTCTTGCAGTGTAGGTATATCTTGCTACCCTGAGGATGGAAAAACATTTGAGGAATTATATCAAAAGGCAGATATTGCTTTATATAAAGCCAAAAATCAAGGCAGAAATCGCTTTGCTTTTTATGAAGAATGGAATCAAGAATATGAGAACGACACTACATTAGAGGAAGAAAAGATGAATTCAATTTTAGAAAACCATGATGAGCAAAGTCACAGTGTGGAATATTTGCAGTATCATGATGACTTGACAGGGTTGCCAAATAGAAGAAGATATCTGCAATTTGTGGATGACATTCAGCACTACACTTCCATGGGTGTGATTTCGGCAGATATCAATGGTTTAGGAATTGTGAATAAGCTTTATGGAGAAGCTCAGGGAGATCAAGTTATATTAAAAACCGTTGATATTTTTCGGGGATATGTAGAGGATGAAACAATTTTTCGGTTGTATGGGGATCAATTTGTTCTCTTATGTCCTAATATCTCCTATCATGATTTTTTGGAAAAAGTAAGTTTTATGAAGCAAGATTTAGCAGTTATGAATGAAAGAGGTGTATCCATCGGTTACACTTGGTCTGATACGGATATTGATATTCGAGGGCTTGCAAGGCACGCCAAGGAAATAATGCTATTATCAAAGCAGAAATATTATGAAAAAAATAAAGAGACGAATTCTCATTTCCGTGCGAAAGCATTGCAGGAATTACAAGAGGAGATACAGCAAGGGCTGTTTCAGGTGGTTTTTCAACCGAAAATGGATATTATCACGGGTTCTGTCATAGGGGCTGAGGCTCTAGTAAGAAAGTGTAACTCGGAGGGTGGCTTAATTTCTCCTGTAAAGTTTATCCCCGCTTTGGAGGAGAATAAGTTAATTCGGTATATTGATTTCTTTGTTTTGGAACACACCTGCAAGGTGTTACAGCAATGGAAAAATGAAGGAAGGGATTTGGTACCGATTTCGGTGAACTTTTCCAGATTAACATTACTGGAGGATGGACTTGTGGATTCTATGGAGGAAATCGTAAGCAAGTATGATTTAAGTAGTGAATATATAGAGGTTGAAATTACAGAAACCATTGGAGAAATGGAACGGGAAACCATTGCTCAGATTGGAGAAAGCTTAAAGAAAAAGGGCTATAAAATTGCTCTGGATGATTTTGGAACGAAGTATACCAATCTTTCTATGCTGACTATCATTGATTTTGATATTTTGAAATTAGATGGTAGCTTGGTAAAAGGGCTAAAGGAAAGTAAAAAGAATCAAGTAATTGTGGACTCCATTGTAAAAATGTGTAACCGTATCGGTATTCAGATTATTGCAGAAGGTGTGGAAACAAAGGAGCAAAAAGAGATGTTGCGTGATTTGGGCTGTGCTTTTGCACAAGGTTATTATTATAGCCAGCCTATTTCTCGTTCGGAATTTGACAAAAGGTATTTGTGTTAATATCTATTTAAAAATAAGAAAAAGGCTTACTATATTTG
>JAAYQI010000234.1 GCA_012519385.1 Candidatus Epulonipiscium sp. | reverse complement strand
TTCTATTTTCGGAAATTTTAATGTAGCAAGCTAAGTCTTTCCCATATGTAGTTCCTCCTTTGAATGTGCAACAATATCTACTTTAAATTTTGAAATTTCTCGTCTTATATTTAGCTAGTTAAATTTTTGTATTTTCTGAAATTTTAATGTGATAAAACAATTTCTTCTGCCATTGCTTTTAATGGCACACTCCATCTATCAGCTGGCTTTTCTATCAAATGATTTTGAACCATCATTTCCAAAGCATCTGTGTTTATTTTACCTGCTAATTCTTGTACATAATCATTGACTTTGCTCTCATACTGATTTTTTGCCAATATTTCATCTCTTATTTTTGTTTCAGCAAACCGATGAAGATTTGAATGAAGTGTACTTCTCAAGACGTCTTCCTCAGGAACTATTTTCCCACCTGCATACTCTTGAAATTTCCGTTCAAGCCAATCCACCAATTGCAACGATGTCATAGCATTTAATTCTACACGATGCGTTTGTAACCATTTCTTTGATTCCTGATCCAAAGAATCCCCGGATTTACCATCTGTTTTTTTTACTGTTTCAACTTCTAACCCCATAGCCAAAACTTCATCGGGATTTAATCCAAGATCTATTACTTTGATTTTTCTAGCCCCACGTGATTTCGTTTCTTCCACCAGTGTCTGATAAATCATTGTACCTGCTTTATCGCAATCATGAATACAATAAACCTCCAGTTCTTCATCTGTTTCGCCCAATAAATCAAGTAAATCCTTGATGGCTCGGCTTGCATATCCTTTGGATGTAATAAGAGCACAGTCATATCTTTCGGGAAACTTCACATCATTCAAGATTTCAAAAATCCCCTCTTTTTCTATGTACAAGATTTTATTAAACATATACTCTGGTCTTCTATATTGCTCCACGCTAAATGTACCCATTGGAATAGTTTCTCCTGTATGAGGAGTATATAAACTACCTCTGCTATCCCGATATATCCCCTTAATATCACCATTTTTTCGTTCATAAGCTGTAAGAATGTCACTGAAATATTTGTAGGTAAGCTCCTCTTGTATTTCATCCATAACGAATGGTCTTACCACATAATAAAGCTGTCGTTGACTAAAACGGATGACTCCATTACCACTTGCTTTTGCAACTGCTTCCTCTAAATGGTCAAGTACAATTTTCTTTTGAGTAACAGATGCTTTTCCTTCAAAAGACATTTCCTTTTTCATTTGTGATTTATATTTTCTTACCGCTTTTTGCAGTGCTTCATCAATGGTTTCTTTCATCTTAGATAAATCAGGTTCTTTACCATCTGAAGTAATGGGAACTACTGGTGAATTCACATTGATAGTTAGATCCAATTCATCGGAGCAAGCTGCATATAAATCAATTCCCAATCCATAAATATTCTTCTTGTTCTTCTCATGAAATAAATGAGGTGATTTTATAGCTGGACTTTTGTTAATCAGCAACTCAATCCCAGAATATGTAGACTCTTTGATAAAAACTTCTACTGAAAAAGGTACAGATGCATCATGACCACCTTTTGAGGAAGGTATGTCAAACTCTCCTTGTGCAATACCATAAGCAGTGTCAACCATCTCACCAATTGTTCCAAGTCTGGTTGATTTTACTGGCTTAGAATAATTTCTGATACCAGCTAATAAATGTTGAGATTCATCAAATGTCAAATCCTTCGTCTTTCTATTTTTCTCAAATAGCTTTGCAACCTTACCTGCCTTTGTTCCAGTACATCCATCAAAAACTGTAACCAAGTCATATACTGTACCATCATAAGCTTGCGCTATTTCATAAAAGATTTCTGAATTATACCAATATCCAGAAGTCTTACCTTTATATTTTTCACCTCGGTTATAAAAAGCTGCATCTCTCGCCCATGAATCATCAATTTGATACTGTCCCAATGAAATTTCAACCATTGTACCACTGCGCTGAAATTCACCTACACTTGTAGCAATGGAAGTTCCATCTGGCTGCGGTTCAATTTCATACTTATACCCATTAGTAGAAACAAAAAGTTTTCCACCTGTAGCAATGACTGCACCAACTACCACTCTTAAACCATTTCCCAATGCTCCACGTGTTGGTAACTTAATCAGCTTAGACGATACCAATGGTCTATTGATAGAAAAAAGTTCTGCTATTTTATCCTCAGGAATACCATCACCATCATTCCAAACCTGAAATGCGTTACCATCACATTCTATATGAACATTATCTGAAATGTCTAAAGCGTTATCTACTAATTCTTTGGCAACCAACTTAGGAATATCTACTTTTGATACTCCAGATTTTTGTGTTAAGGTATCCATACTTCTAAATAATGTCCATTCTTGTTTTGTAAATTCCATATATTATTCTCCTTTATATTTTGAAAATT
>JAAYQI010000024.1 GCA_012519385.1 Candidatus Epulonipiscium sp. | reverse complement strand
TGCTACAATACGATTAGCACAAAAATCAGTAAAATTGATGGATTTTTCCCTTAAAAACGGTGAAATGTTTTTTATTATAACTTTTGGTAACAATACTAATACGCAGTTGGTTAGGAAAACTATTTTTGTGATTCTAATTTACTTAAAAGGATTTTGTTTTTTATATTGTAACATGTAGGCTTATTTTAAAAATACTAGAAAATATAAAATGAGGGTAGGAAATCACATTCTACCAATCCGTTTATTATGATTGATTCTTTTCTGCCTTCTTGTTATAATCTGGATTTAAGGGAACAAACTATATACTAAATCAAACACAAATAGAAAAGAGGTAAAAGATGAAAAAAAGAATATGGTTTCAAGGATTATGTGCTACAATGATTGCTGTTCTTTGCTTTTTGACTGTGGGCTGTCAGCCCTCAAAAGTAGAAGACACTGCTATGGAAAATGTAGGAAAAGCCAAAGTTTCTATGGCTGTCATTAAAGGTCCTACAGGGATGGGGGCGGCTTATCTGATGGAGCAAAATGCACAGGGCTTAAGTAAAAATGATTATACAGTGACAGTAGCGGCTTCTCCTGATGAGGTAGCAGCAAAAGTAATCAACAAGGAAGTGGATATTGCAATGCTTCCAACAAACCTTGCGGCTGTTTTGTACCAAAAAACACAAGGCAGTATAGAAGTAGCGGCAGTAAATACACTAGGCGTATTATATCTGCTTGAAAAGGGGGATAGCATCCATTCTTTGGCAGATTTATCAGGAAAAACTGTTTCTATGGCAGGACAAGGGGCGGTACCCCAATATGTATTCCAATATTTATTGGATAAAAATCAAGTAACCGATGTAACCATTCAATACATGACAGAGCACGCAGAGGTGGCAACAGCATTAGCTACGGGACAGGCGGATATTGTGGTATTGCCTGAGCCAAATATGAGCGGTGTTTTGATGAGTGACACAAGTGCCAGAGTTGCCCTTGATTTTAACCAGCTTTGGGCTGAAACTGTCGGCGAGGAAAGTTCCCTTCCAATGGGCTGTGTGGTTGTGCAGAAAGATTTTTTAGAAAATAATAAAGAAGCCTTTGAACTTTTTTTAGAAGAATATGAAAATTCTGTTCTTTTTGCAAAAGAGGAGCCAGAGCAGACAGCACAGTTGATACAAAAACATGAGATTCTTCCTAAGGCTGAAATAGCCTTAAAAGCTTTCCCTAATTGCAATATTGTTTATATGGATGGTATTTTAATGAAAGAAACCTTGGAGCCTTTTTATGAATTATTATGGAATGCAAACCCCAAAGCTGTAGGAGAAACCATGCCAGATGAATCGTTCTATTATGAAAAATAAGCAGAAGAAATATATTCGCTCATTGTGTGTAGCACTATTTTGGATATGTGTGTGGCAAATTTGCTACTGGGTGGTAGGGCATGAAGTTCTTGTGGCTTCCCCTTTCGATGTTGGTAAAACTCTTTGGAAAAATGCAGGAGAAGCTTGGTTTTGGCAAGTTATTTTTCATTCCTTGCTACGTATTGTGAAGGGATATCTCTTTGGGATTGCCATTGGAGCCGTTGCGGGAGTTTTGGCTACAAAATATTATATTCTTTATGAATTGCTATACCCTATGATGAGTATTGTGAAGGCAAGTCCTGTGGCTTCTTTTATTCTGCTGACACTGGTTTGGATGAAAACAGACAGTATTCCTTCCTTTATTTCTTTTTTGATGGTAATGCCCATTATGTTTACCAATGTAATGGAGGGGCTTAAGAGGGTAGATACAGATTTATTGGAAGTGGCACAAGTATACCGATGGTCTTTATGGAAAAAGATTTGTTTCATTTATTGCCCACAGCTATGGCCTTATATGGCGGCTGCGGCTACCATGAGCCTAGGTTTGGCTTGGAAGGCAGGAGTGGCGACGGAAGTTATTGCTTCACCGTCTTTTTCCATTGGGCATAAATTGAGAGATAGCAAAATTTATATGGAAACAGCAGAATTATTTGCGTGGACTGCTGTTGTTATTATACTTAGTATGTTACTGGAAAAAGGGTTGGCCATTTTGCTAAGAAGAATACAGTCTACATCAAGGAGAAAAATAAGATGATATCTCTGGAACGGATTACAAAGTCTTATGAAAAGGAATTATATAAAGATTTCAGCTACACCTTCCCCACAGAAGGAATCATCTGCCTATTTGCCCCTTCTGGCTATGGAAAAACCACATTATTTCGGTTAATGCTAGGTTTAGATAAACCTGAGACTGGCAGAGTTATTGGAATGGATAAGCTGCGAACTTCCGTTGTTTTTCAGGAGGATAGGCTGCTGCCTTGGCTAAGCGGAAAAGAAAATTTATTGGCAGTGAATCAGGATGAGACTTTGTGTGAGGAATTGATTGAGGAGTTTGGGTTACAAGAGGATATTTTAAAATATCCCGACCAAATGAGCGGTGGAATCCGAAGGCAGGTATCTATTTTGCGTGCGTTACTCTATGATGGAGATGTTTTTTTTCTGGATGAACCGTTTCAAGCGATAGATATTGTAAAGCGTGAGGAGATTATAAGCATATTAAAGAAGCGGCTAAGAGGTAAGCTGACTTTTTTTATCACCCATCATTTGGATGAGGTATATGCCTTTGCGGATTGTATGTTGATACTGCAAGGAACTCCTTTACAAGTTAAACAGACGATATATCGTGAGGATTTTTGTTCTATAGAATGTTTGTATGAAAAGATAAACCGTTATAGTCCATATTGCGATTTATGAGTATCTATTAAAATAGCCTTCTCTCTTAAATAATTTGTTTATTTAAGAAGGAAGGCTATTTTTTTAAGGGTATATGTTTACTTGTGTATAATAATATCATTATGCTAGCTCTTTTTGTTTTGCTAATTAGCTTACTTTTTGCTCTAAGCGCAGTCTGTCTGCAATGAGTGCGATAAATTCCGAATTGGTTGGTTTACCTTTATGATTATTGATGGTGTAGCCAAAAAGAGCATCAATGGCATCAATTTTTCCTCTATTCCATGCAACTTCTATGGCGTGGCGGATGGCACGTTCTACACGGCTTGGTGTTGTATTACATTTTTTGGCAATAGATGGGTACAGCTCTTTTGTAATATAATTTAAAACATCCATATCATTTACAGACATCATAATGGCTTCTCTCATGTAGTGATAGCCGCGGATATGAGCAGGAACACCAATTTCGTGCAAAATATTTGTAACCTTTGTTTCCAAATCGCAGGAATGAGCAGGAGTGATGGTTATGGCAGACTGCATGGAAATATCAGAAATGGCATTATTTTTAGAAACGGTAATTTCATATTTTAAATGTCTGATGCGCTTTACCAAAGATTCCATGTCAAAGGGTTTTATGATATAGTAGTTTGCCCCTAAATCTAAGGCTTTTTGGATGACCTTTTCTTGGCTGATGGCGGAGAGCATAATGGTAATGGGCTGTGTATCTTCATTTTTAATACGTTCCAAAACACCAAGACCATCTAGGCGAGGCATAATCCCATCAATAATGGCAACATCGGGTTGGAATTCCTGTATTTTATTACAGGCTTCTATGCCATCATAAGCAACAGCTACCACAGAAATATCCTCCTGTTTGTTTAAATAGCTGGTAAGTACGTCACAAAAATCCTTATTATCATCTGCAAGTAACACTTTTATTTTACTTTGGTTCAAAATAATCCCTCCGATTTGTCATGATTTTGTAATTATATTGGTAAATAAATCATAAAAATGGAAATATTTACCTACTACATGATTATAATACAACTAATTCTCTCAAGCAATAAAGAAACGTCGCAAATCTTCACAGAATATCATAAATTTAGTTTAGTTTTGACAAATTTCCACCAGAAGAAAAACGGTAAAGCATTAAATTTGTCACAAATTAGAAATAAATAAAATAGAATTTATACGCTAATTGCATAAAAAAGAAAATAAATGATTTTTGATGTGAAGAAACTGGGAGGAATATGCGAGGTACTCCTAAGGAAAGACAATATTTACTGCTTTTCCTTAGGAATGCCATAGAGAGCTAAGGAGGCATTTGTATAGCGAGTGTCGTAGGTTACTTCTGTACCAAACCAAGAAGGTGGTTGAAATTGTAATGCATCCTTTTCAGAAGCAAATTCTACTTCCGTAGTGATTAACCCTTCTAAGGCACCGTGATAAATGTCAAGTTCCGCCACAAGAGCTTGCCCCAACGGTATAGTGTATCTATCTTTTATGATAGGTAATGTTTCAGCTTTTTTTTGCAAAATATGAAATTCCTCTTGGGTAAGAGGAAGGTTAAATTCCTCCCGAGAAAGTGTTCCTGAACCTTTCACTGTGAGCCAATAAGCTTGGTCTTTTTGGCGGATGCGAATGGTGGGGTATACACTAATATAATATTGGGTGATGCTAGAGCAGGTAAGGGTAGAGAGCGGACAAGGGACATTTCTTGTTAAAAATTTTCGTTCTATTTCCAATAAAAACACTCCTTTATGAAACCTGAGAAAAGAAGCCTAAAAGGTTCAAGGGTTTTTATTTTTAGGCACATATGACATTGTACCATAAAATATACAATTATATTAAGTGTATTTTTTTAATATACATTTTTTTATTGCAAAAGAAAAAATAGCAATGCAGATTTTTAGCTATAATCCCATTGCTATATTTATTTGCACACTTAAGCCTTGTTTATTTTGTGCTACAAAGGATAAAACAAAAAAATCTATTGGTTTCAGATGTTGTTACCTTATTTTTAAATTTCCAGTGGATGGGTTATCAATGAGTTTTCCATCTTTTGTAAAACGGGAACCATGGCAAGGGCAATCCCATGAATGTTCTGCTTTATTCCATTTTAAAGCACAGCCCATATGGGGGCAACGTGGGGTTGTGGGTGTGAGCAAATTAGTAACTGCCCCAAAGGCATTATTGGCAAGCTGTGGGCGTAAAATCGTGCGGGATGGAGAAAAAACTTCAAAGTAGGGATTTTCTTTTCCTAGCACCATGTCTGTAAGAAGCATTGCCGATACCATAGAAGAAGTCATGCCCCATTTATTAAACCCAGTGGCAACATATAACCCTGTGGTGCTAGCAGAATACGCACCAATATACGGGATACCGTCAAGGGACATACAATCCTGCGTTGCCCAGCGGTATCTGATTTTTGCCTTTGGAAAGTGCTGACTTGCAAAAGTTTCAAGCTCTTTGAAATTACCGCCTTTTTTGCCTGTGCGGTGGTCACCGCCGCCGATGAGTAAAAAGTTTTCATAATTGCGAAAGGACATTCCTTTTTGTGCTTCGTCTACATACATTCCGTTTAGATTTGGTGCATTTTCCAATGCCAATACATAAGAGCGGTGTTGATACAGCTTTAAAAAATAGCTTCCGTGCTTGTTAAGAAAGGGAAAGTGTGTGGCAACAATGATTTTGTTTGCTATGATTTTTCCATGGTCAGTGATGGCTGTGGTACCAATCAACTCACGAACAGTGGTATGCTCATAGATAGATAATCCTTTTGCAATGCCAGATACAAACTTCAGGGGATGAAACTGTGCCTGTTTTGGAAACTTGACTGCCCCTGCAATAGCAAATGGAAGGGGAAGGCTATCCACAGCTTGTACCGGAAAGCCGATTCTACCAAGTGCAGCAAGTTCTCGATTTACCTTTTTTTTGTCATCAAGAGAATAGACATAGTTATCCTGCTCCTCAAAATCGCAATCTATATTTTTACACAGTTTACGATATTGACTCAAGGCTTTTTCGTTGGCTTGGAGATAAAGCCTGGCTGAGTCCAAACCAAATTTACGAATTAATTTATCAAAGATAAAGCCATGTTGTGAGGTGATTTTTGCGGTTGTATTTTTGGTGATTCCGCTGCAGATACGATCTGCCTCCACTAAGATATAGTTAGCACCGGCTTGCTGTAGCATATAAGCACACAAGATTCCTGCCAGACCTCCGCCGATAATAAGTATATCAGTTTTCTTATTTCGTTTTAAAGCTTCAAAACAGGGTAAATCTGATGTTTCCTTCCATACGGAATTCATAGTATTCCACCTTTCTGCTTGAAATTTTCCTACAAGCCAATTTTTATAAGAGAGTTGTATCTTTCATTCTCATAGTACAAGGTTTCTTCAAAAGTTCAGTGAGGGTTTGAGAATTCAATTATGAATATTGTTTTCAGAAAGCGGAATAATATTCGAGAAAGGAAGTGTTATAATGTTTAAACATGAAAAGCAACTTTTTCATCCAGTTGAGGTGGAAAGACCTAACCCTCAGTATGCTGTTTTAATGCAAGAACAGCTTGGCGGCGGAAATGGTGAGTTAAAAGCTGCAATGCAGTATATGTCTCAAAGTTTTCGCATCAAGGACCCTGCTATCAAGGATTTGTTTATGGATATTGCGGCGGAGGAGCTTAGCCATATGGAAATGGTAGCACAGACGATAAATTTGCTAAACGGACACGATGTGGATTATTCTGCTGTAAATGCAGGCGAAATTCAGACGCATGTTATTCTAGGACTCAATCCTGGCCTTATCAATTCCTCGGGATATTCATGGACTGGGGATTATGTGACGGTAACTGGCGACCTCTGCGCGGATTTACTTTCCAACATAGCATCAGAGCAGAGAGCAAAGGTTGTATATGAGTATCTTTACCGCCAGATTAATGATAAAAAAGTAAGGGAAACCATTGATTTCCTGCTTAACCGTGAAGAAGCGCATAACGCAATGTTTCGTGAGGCCTTTAATCGTGTGCAGGATACTGGCTCCAACAAGGACTTTGGAATCACAAAGGATTCTCGTATTTATTTCGACCTTTCCTCTCCTTCTCCTGCAAACGCTTTTGGGGATACACAGGCCAAGCCTGTTAGCTTTAACAATCCAAATGGTAACTAAAAGGGCAGCCAAGGCTTGCAGCGAGGAATAAAGCCCTATCTTGAATAATTACCAAATTTTATATGAAAAAATAAAAGTCAGTATTTTCCATTGGTATGTACTGACTTTTTTTATTTGATATAATAAATTTTGTTTACATGGAAATACAAGACAAGTTGAAAACAAATTAGGATGTGTTATAATCTAAGTTAGAAAATGTATTTTATGAGGAGGAGTATTTACTATGAAAACAGTATATATCCTTGTGGCGGAAGGATTTGAAGAGATTGAAGCGGTGACACCAGCGGATTTATTACGCAGGGCAGGTGTGGATTGCAAGCTGGTATCTGTAACAGGTCAGCTTGAGGTGGCAGGTGCACACGGAATTGTCTACCGAACAGATATGCTTTTTGAGGAAGGGGCCTTTCAAGCTGTGGATGGCATTATATTACCTGGTGGTATGCCAGGCACCATTCATCTGCAAGAGCATGAAGGTGTAAAACGTGTGATAACAGAATTTTATGAAAAAAACAAAGTAATCTGTGCAATTTGTGCTGCACCAATGATATTGGGACAGATGGGGTTATTAAAAGGGAGAGTTGCAACAATTTATCCAGGAATGGAAGAACATCTTCATGGTGCAACTCTCAGCCAAGAGACAGTTTGTATAGATAAAAATATTGTAACATCCAGAGCACCAGGTACAGCATTTGAATTTGCACTAAAGTTAATTGAAGTATTTGTCGATAAAGAAAAAAAGGAGCAAATCAAAAAGGAAACTGTATATTACGGTTGATGCGGCGGGATTAATTGAAACAGGTGCTTTGTCATAGATGTTGTAAATGTAGATACACCCATTTTTTTTGCGGCATCAATCACATCAAAGATGTTTAAATTATATATGTAAGAAATATGCTCAACGCTGTATACACGGGGTGTTCCGCATTTTAGTTCCCGTGCGAAAATTTGGCATATGGGACTAGAGCCTTTCTGCATGATAGTAAAAAAGGTATGCTGGCAGATAGAATCAAAATTTTCTTCCTGCATAATTTTTTCTACCTCTTGCTCTGATAAATGCAAGAGCTGAGCAGTTTGGCTCACAGAATAAGGAGGTGGATTTGTCTTGATAAATAAATCTATGGCATGTAGCTTAGGTTCAATTTGCTGTTGATACTGATCGAGATACGTTTTCATTTTTTCTGATTTCCCCCTTTTTTCACTAGTATAGCAGAAATGGTTCTTTATTTCCTTATGGAAAGAATGGAAAAATATCAGGAATGGTAAAATGAAAAACCAGAAATTTTTTGGCTTGTGAAGTAAATTTCTTTCAACACCTCGTAAAAAAGAACCAATGAACGTACATTTTCACAGGGTATTTTGTGAAGTGTTACATATTTTTGTGAATAAGGCAGTTTTTTGTATACAAATGTTACTTAATAGGATAAAATATAAGAATAAATTTATAACTTCACAATTATTAAAAAATAAATGTGAAAGGGAGTGGTCATGAGAAGAATTTTTATTTTATATTTGTAACAAGAAAAGGTGTAGGGGTAATGACAATATGGTTTTGTGTCATATAAATGTTAGCTTTTTACTCAGTTTATGTCAGCTGCTTGTCAGAACGAGGGGGGCTACTTTTTTAAGTTAGCATTTTAGACAAAGAAGGAGAGAAAGTTATGAACAAAGTATTTCGGGGAAGTATTGTAAAGAAGATGATTCTTGGGATATGTATTCCAACAATTCTAATATTTGGTATTGCTGCTTTCGCTACTTTAAAAGTAGTAGAAAAGCCAGTGAATTATCTACAAGAACAAGAATTAACTGCAAAATCACAAATTGCGGCTTCACAAATCAGTGAGTTTTTTACGAAGCAAAAAGAAGTTGTAAGGCAGATGGGTACAAATTCTGAAATGCAGGATATTATGATGCGGGTGCAAACAGGAGAGAGAGTAGTGGAGGATGTTCAGTTTAAAAATATTGAACGTACCTTAGATAATATTCATGCCCTGGATCCAGAGGTTATTAGTGCTGTTTGGTTTGCAGATGCAGATACCAGTAATCTATATATGTCCAATGATTATATTGCAGATGATGGCTCATGGCAATTTGATGAAAGACCATGGTGTATTGAAATGAAGGCTGCCAATGGCATGATTATGTCTGAACCATACATAGATGTTGCTACGAAAGATATTGTAACTACCATTGCCACTCCTATTTATGCACCAGATTCCAATCAAATAATCGGTGCTGTAGGTATGAACCTTGTATTAGATTCTTTAGATACAAAAATGAGTAGCTATAAATTAGGGGAAAATGGCTTTTTCATTTTAACAACCAAAGGGGGAAAAATTATTTACCATCCTGACCATGATGTAATTGGAAAGTCAGTTGATGAAATAGACGTATCTGATAACTACAGAACATTGATTAAAACAAGCCAAGAAGGATTCTTAAAGTATACAGCAAATGGTGAAGATAAGTATGGCTATGTCTGTAGAGTAGGAGATACTGGTTGGACTGTTACTAGTGGTTTGCCTGAAAACGAATATTTACAAACAATAAATAGCTTGAGAAATAGTATGTTTTTAGTTGTTGGTATTGGAATTATTATATTAGCCGCATTTATACTGCTTATTTCTATGGGTATTACCAAACCATTGAAGAAACTTGCTGTTATTACAGATGCTCTTGCTCAAGGTGAGCTTGATGTAGAAGTGGATGTAAATTCCAATGATGAAACTGGAAGATTGGCATATTCTATGAAACAATTAGTAGCAAGATTGAAGGACTATATCGCATATATTAATGAAATCTCTGAATTATTAAAGAAAATGGGTCAAGGCAACTTAAATTTAGATTTCAAACAAGCATATGACGGAGAATTTGCTGTTGTAAAAGAAGCATTGGTAAGTACATCGGATTTGCTCAATGAAACACTTTCTCAAATCAATGCAACTGCAGAGCAGGTATCCAGTGGTTCTGAGCAGGTTTCTGCGGGAGCCCAGTCCTTATCTCAAGGTGCAACAGAGCAGGCAAGCTCTATTCAAGAATTGGCTGCAACCATTGAAGATATTTCACAGCAAATTGAACAGACAGCAGAAAATGCTCTGAAAGCAAAAAATATCTCTATGGAAACAAATGAAACCACTACTCAGAGCCAGAAACAAATGAGAGAAATGATTGTTGCTATGGAAGAAATTAGCAGAACATCCGCAGAGATTGGCAAGATTATTAAAAATATTGATGATATTGCATTCCAAACAAATATTCTTGCTTTGAATGCTGCAGTTGAGGCTGCACGTGCAGGCTCTGCTGGAAAAGGTTTTGCTGTTGTTGCCGATGAAGTTAGAAACTTGGCAGGAAAGTCAGCAGAAAGTGCAAAAAATACAGCAACGCTTATCGAAAGTGCAATCCATGCTATTGAAAATGGTTCCAAAATTGTTGAGGAAACTGCAAGCTCCTTAGAGGCAGTGGTTGTAGGCTCTCAAAAGACAGCTGAGGTAATACAAAATATTGCCAATGCTAGTGATGAGCAAGCAAAATCTATTAGCCAAGTAAATATTGGTGTAGAACAAGTTTCTGCTGTTGTACAAACAAATAGTGCTGCTGCTGAGGAAAGTGCTGCTACTAGTGAAGAACTTTCTGCACAGGCACAAATGTTAAAGGAATTGATTGGTAAATTCACATTAAAGGGAAATACAAGTAGCTACTATGCATATGATGAAGAACCAAAGTTCTCAGATATGGATGATGCTCCCCAATACTATGATTTAGATGACGGAAAGTATTAAGTTAGAAGAATGTATTCCTAAATAAAAAAACCGGTTTTGCTTAGCAAAACCGGTTTTTTTTTATGATTCTTTTCTTGGAGGTCTTGGTCCTTCAAACTGATAGTAGTCTGTTTTAATACGTCCGTTAAACAGCTTTCTTTTTTTATCTGCTTTCCTACCATAAAGACTTTCAAAATACTCCATAGAAGTAATGATATAGGAGGACCAAGTAGGATTTTCTTTCATAATAGCACCCAAAGCACGGTATAGGCTTTCTACTTCTTTTAACTCACCAATACGTTCGCCATAAGGAGGATTTGTGATTAACACCCCGTAATCTCCAGGCAAGGTAACTTTTTCGCAAGGCTTCACCTCGAAAGTGATACAGTCATCTACACCTGCTTTTTCCGCATTTTGCTTTGCTACTTCTATGGCGGCCGCATCTAAGTCACTTCCATAGATTTCTGGCATTACATCATAGGCAATGGCTTGATATGCAGCAATACGAGCATCTTTCCACAGCTTTGGGTCAATACGTTCCCATTGTTCGCAGGCGAATTTTCGGTTTAACCCAGGTGCTACATTTCTGGCAATTAATGCCGCTTCGATTGGGATGGTGCCTGAACCACAGAAGGGGTCTAGCAAAATACGCTCTTTTCTCCAATAGCTTAATAGCACCATGGCAGAAGCCAAGGTTTCTTTTAAAGGTGCTACCATGGCATTTTCACGGTATCCTCTTTTATGAAGGCCAGAGCCTGAGGTATCAATGGTAAGGGTAACCACATCTTTTAAAATACCTACTTGAATGGTATATTCTGCACCAGTTTCATCAAACCAGTCTGTGTGATATTTTTGTTTTAGCTTTTCTACTACTGCTTTTTTAACGATTGCCTGGCAATCAGGTACGCTAAAAAGAGTGGATTTTACGGATTTACCAACCACAGTAAACTTCCCGTCCTCGGGAATCCAATCGCCCCAAGGCAAAGCTTTTGTTTGCTCAAAAAGCTGGTCGAAGGTTACAGCAGTAAAGGTACCCATTTTAATCCAGACACGGCCTGCACACCGAAGCCAAAGATTTGCTTTTACAATATCAGCTTCTGAGCCAGTAAATTCTACACGGCCGTCATAGGTTTGGATATTTTGAAAGCCTAAGTTTATGGCTTCTCTTTTTACTACAGATTCTAAGCCAAAGGTAGTAGATGCAATTAAATGTATATTTGACATAATGTTCTCCGTTCTCGTACAATTTAGTGTTTAGGAAAGGTAGGCATCGAATTTTTTTACAAAGCAAATACCAACAGTTCCAGGGCCTGTATGGCTTGCAATGGCTGCACCGATTTGAAATGGTTTTCGCAGCTCTATGTTTGGGAAGGCATCCTTTAGGGTGTTGGATAATAAATCTATCTCATCCCATATATCGGTAACGCCGATGATAAAGGTATAGTTTTCTGGATTTTCACCTGTTTTTTGAAAATGCTGCTTTGTAAGCTCAACTAGTTTTAGAAGTCCTTTTTTTCTGCCTCTGGAAACTCCGCCTACGTTGATTTCACCGCCGTTTAATATAATTATAGGCTTGATATTTAGGATGCTACCAGATAAAGCTGCGATTTTACCAATGCGTCCGCCTTTTTCCAAGTGGTTTAATGCACCTACCATGAAAATAATTCGTCCATCTACTCTGCATTTTTCGGTAAAAGCATATACGTCGTCTATACCATAGCCTGCCGCCTGCATTTTAGCGGCCTCAATGAGTAGGAGAAGCTGAGAGCCTGTGGCGTGCCATGAGTTTAGCACATAAATTTTGGCATGGGGATAAGATTCTTCTAACATTAATTTTGCAGTTACAGCAGACTGATAGGAACCACTTAACGTATCTGTAATGGTAAGGCACAAGATATCCTTTCCTTCATCCAGCACAGGGGTGAAAGCATCCACATAATCCTGCACCGATGGTAAAGAGGTTTTGGGATATCCATGTTCTTCTAAAATATTTTTATAAAAGGAAGATAGTGGCAACTCCTCAATTTCTTTATAATAATTGGTATGATCTAAAGAAACATAAAACGGTATCATTTTTATATGATATTTTTCTGCAACTTCTTTCTCCATATCACAAGCACCATCGCTAAAAATTTGAAACTCAGCCATAAAAGAGCCTCCTATAAAAAGAAAATAATATTTACTTTTTAAATCATAGCAAAAATAAATGTGATTTGCAATAAAATTCATCTGATAAGTAGTATGCAAAACCACGTTAAAAATGATGCATATCATACAAAATTTCTTTTAATAGGTATCTTTTGGGAAATTTGGGACATACTTTCTTAAAAAGCAAGAAGGAGGTATGGATATGTTTCAAGAAGGCGATAAAATCATTTACCCTATGTATGGAGCAGGCATCATTGAAAAGGTGGAAGAAAAGGAGAGCCTAGAAGGCCTTGGAAAATATTATATCATCCGTATACCAAATGGAAATTTAAGAATCAGTTTAAAAGCAGATAAATCGAGGCTTATGGGTTTGCGTAAAATAGGCGGACGAAAGGAAATAGCAGAAACATTATGTAAGGTGGCAGGTACCACAGCATCTCATTCGGAAAACTGGAATCAGAGGTATAAAGATAACTTGGAAAAAATGAAAACTGGGCAACTTTTTGAAGTGGTAGAGGTTGTGAAAAGTTTATATGATAGAGAAAAAACAAAAGGGCTTTCTAGTAATGAAAAAAAGCTCCTTTCTACAGGCAAACGAATTGTATTAAGTGAAATCATCTATTCCTATGATATTGATTTGGAAAAAGCGGAAGATTTACTTGCAAATTTGGTGTTGAATTGTTAAACTTCTAGTATAATGATAACTTTGGGGGAAAGGGGGTGAAAAAGATGAAGAAATTAATAGAGTTAATCATTAGCATTCTTTTTACAGCAGTTGTGTTTGCCCTGTTTCAACTTGTGTATCGTATGAATTACATTCAATGGGGGAGAGTGCTTCCTACGTATGCACCTGCTGGACTGGCTATTATAACCGGACTCATCTTTTATTTTATTATTTCCAATGCTGTAACAGAATCTCTACTAAGACAGATGGCAAAGACAGAGCAAAAATTGGTTGACATGAATGTGAAAGAGTTAGCCTTAAGTGTTTTGGGGTGTTTTATCGGTTTAGTAATTGCAAACTTAATTGGTGTTGCATTACGGGGTTTTGGCATTATTGGTACAGGAATAGTCATATTGCTTAATATTATTTTGGGCATATTGGGCTTTCGTGTTGCAAGAAAAAAGAAAGACGAGTTTGTGGTGCCTAATATAAAGGCGCTGATTAGTCAGACGAAGGGAAACAGTGTCAATATTGCGGGAAGGCCCAAAATATTGGATACCAGTGTAATTATTGACGGACGCATATTAGATTTATTGCAGACAGGGTTTATTGAAGGGAAAATATTAATTCCTAATTTTGTACTGGAGGAATTACGCCATATTGCGGATTCTTCAGATTCGTTAAAGAGAAACCGTGGCAGACGTGGGCTGGATATTTTAAATGAAATTCAAAAACAGCTTTCAGTTCCTGTAGAAATTGTTGATTTTACTGCAAAACAGCAGATGGAAGTAGATTCTATGCTATTGAAAATGGCAGAAAAGCTAGATGCTTTTGTGGTAACCAATGATTTTAACTTAAACAAGGTTGCAGAATTCCAAGGAGTACGAGTATTAAATATCAATGAGCTGGCAAATGCCATCAAGCCTGTTGTATTACCAGGAGAGGAAATGAAAGTCACTGTAAT
>JAAYQI010000233.1 GCA_012519385.1 Candidatus Epulonipiscium sp. | reverse complement strand
TGTGCCACAAGAGCAAACAGAAAGTGAAAAGCCCTTCGAGCTTCCCAAAAAGGAAAAGCCTTATGTTTTCCCGCCTATGGATTTATTGGGTAAGGATAACAAGAGTCAAGCTATAGGCTCTAAAACAGAAATGCTGAAAAATGCAAAAAAGTTGGAAGAAACATTGAAAAGTTTTGGTGTGGTAGCAACCGTTATCCAAATAAATCGTGGGCCTACCGTTACCAGATATGAGCTTTCTCCAAGCCAAGGAGTAAAGGTAAGTAAAATTGTAAACCTTGCAGATGATATTGCACTAAATCTTGCGGCATCGGGTATTCGTATTGAAGCACCTATCCCTGGCAAAGCCGCAGTGGGTATTGAGGTTCCCAATAAAGAAGCACAATCGGTTTTTTTGAGAAGTGTATTAGAAAGCAAGGAGTTTCAGGAATTTCCCTCCAAGCTGGCCTTTGCCTTGGGAGAAGATATTGCAGGTAATGCTGTGGTAGCAGATATTTCAAAAATGCCCCATCTTTTGATTGCGGGAGCCACAGGTTCGGGAAAAAGCGTATGTATCAATACACTGATTACCAGTATTTTATATAAGGCTGACCCTAAAGAAGTAAAGCTTCTTTTGGTTGACCCCAAGGTAGTGGAGCTTAGTGTTTATAACGGAATTCCTCATTTGTTAATCCCTGTTGTGACAGACCCCAAGAAGGCATCAGCGGCTTTAAACTGGGCGGTAAGGGAAATGCTAGCAAGATATCAGGATTTTGCTGAGCATAATGTGCGGGATATTAAGGGATTTAATGCAATGAAGAAAGAAAAAGGTGAAACCGATGGCTTAATGCCCCAAATTGTCATTATTATAGATGAGTTAGCGGATTTGATGATGGCAGCACCTGGAGAGGTAGAGGATTCTATCTGTCGATTAGCACAGATGGCAAGAGCCGCCGGAATGCATTTGATTATTGCTACCCAAAGACCTTCTGTAGATGTAATTACAGGTGTCATTAAGGCAAATATTCCATCTCGTTTGGCTTTTGCAGTATCTTCGGGTATTGATTCCCGCACTATTTTAGATATGGTGGGGGCGGAAAAGCTACTGGGAAAAGGAGATATGCTGTTTTATCCTGCAGGCATGAGTAAACCTTTGCGGGTACAGGGTGCTTTTGTTACGGATAAAGAAGTGGAGAGTATTGTTGCCTTTGTGAAAGAGAACAAAGAGCATACCTATGATGAAGAAATGATAGAAAAGATTACTACCGTGGCTACTAATAGCGCAGAAGCTGGTGAGGAAACAGATGAATTTTATGAGGATGCTCTTGAACTGGTAGTGGAAAAAGAAAAGGCATCTGTATCTATGTTACAAAGACAGTTCCGCATTGGCTATAATCGTGCGGCAAGGTTAATGGAGCAGTTGGAAAGAAGGGGAATTGTAGGGCCTGAAGATGGCAGTAAGCCAAGACGGGTTTTAATGACCAAGGCAGAGCTTTATGCAAGGAAGCATCCTGAAACAGCACCACAATCCCCTGAAGCAAATAGCAACATTTGACCTGAAAATTGATTTATAGTATAATATTGCAAGCTGAAAGGGGGCAAGCCTGCATATTGCGGCTTATTTGTCCCTTTTTGGTTAAAAACAAGACTTTTACGGAACTATCCGATTACGCAAGATAACATGGTAACAACATGGTAACAACATCGACAAATACATAGGGGTGAAATGATGGAAAGAAAATTCGGCGAAATACTGCCGCTGATTCCACTGAGGGAACTTACAGTTTTTCCGCATATGGTAATCAGTTTCCCTGTTGGACGGCAAAAGTCCTTAAAAGCAGTGGAGTTGGCATTAGAAGAAGAACGATATGTTTTTTTGATAACACAAAAAGAAGCTAGCGTTTCTTCTCCAAAAAGGGAAGAACTTTTTAACATAGGAACTATCGCAAAAATCAAACAAGTTTTAAAATTACCCGGAGACATAAACCACATTATTGTGGAAGGTGTGAAGCGTGGTAAGCTGATGGAAATGATAGAAGAAGATGACTGTGATTATGGCGATATTATGCCTATAGAGCAGGATTTTGAAGAAGAAGCGGAAACGGCTGTAGTGGCTATGATGAAAGTAGCGCAGGAGTATTATGAAAAGTATGCCAAGGTTTCTTCTCAAACTTCTGTGGGAGAAATTTTGGTACACGTGATGACTGCTGAAAAACCAGGGCAAATGTCGGACTTGATTGCAAGCGGGTTAGAGATGAAGCCAGAGCAAAAGCAAGAATTATTAGAACTGGTGCATCCTATTGAGCGTTTGAATGCAGTGATTGAATTTATGAGCAGAGAAGTTGAAATTCTGCAATATAAAAAGGAAATAGAAGCTAAGGTTAAAAAACGCATTGACAAAGCGCAAAGGGAATATTTTTTACGGGAAGAGCTAAAAGTAATACAGGAAGAATTGGGTGATAAAGACAGTATCACCAGTGATGCCGACCATTTTAGGGAATTGATGAAGAAGAAAAATTTGCCCAAAGAGGTGGAGGAAACTTTAGAAAAAGAAATACGACGGATGTTGCGTATTCCTGTTACTTCTCCAGAATCTAATGTTTCCAGAAGCTATATTGAGACTATTTTACAATTACCTTGGAGCGAAAAATCAAAGGCGAAACTTGACCTAAAGCGTGCGGAAGATATTTTGAATGAGGACCACTATGGCATGGAAAAAGTGAAGGAACGTATTTTGGAATATTTGGCAGTGAGAAAAAATGCACCAAACCAAAATACGCCTATTTTATGCTTAGTTGGCCCTCCTGGTGTGGGCAAAACCTCCATTGTACGCTCTGTTGCAAAGGCGCTGAACCGTAATTATGTGAGAATGTCTTTGGGTGGTATTAAGGACGAGGCAGAAATTCGTGGGCATAGAAAAACTTACATTGGAGCAATGCCTGGGCGAATTATAAATGCCATGCGTCAAGCAAAAACCATTAATCCACTGATTTTATTGGATGAGGTGGATAAACTAGGAGTATCTCATAACGGTGACCCTGCGGCGGCACTGCTGGAGGTGTTGGATGGAGAGCAAAATAATGCCTTCCGTGACCACTATGTGGAGCTTTCTTATGATTTATCCAAGGTGTTTTTTGTTTGCACGGCAAACTCTCTGGCTACCATTTCGCAGCCACTGAAGGACCGTATGGAAATTGTGGAAGTACCAAGCTATACTTCAGAGGAAAAAAAGCAGATTGCATTAAGGCATTTGCTTGTAAAGCAGATGAAAAAACATGGGCTGAAAGAAAATCAACTACAGCTGGAAGAAGCGGCACTGGATATGGTGATAGACGGCTACACCAAAGAAGCGGGAGTACGCCAGTTAGAAAGAGTGATTGGTCAGCTTTGTAGAAAAGCTGTACGAAAGATATTTGATGGTGAGCCAGAAGGTCTTGTAGTTACTACAGGAAATGTAGAAAAACTATTGGGTACTAGAAAATACCGTAAAAGTAGCATTTATGACGAACCGCAGGTTGGTATTGCCAGAGGACTTGCATGGACACAGTTTGGCGGAGAAACTCTATCTATTGAGGTAAATACCATGAAGGGTAGCGGTAAATTTGAGTTGACAGGAAATATGGGAAATGTGATGAAGGAATCGGCAAAGGCCGCCATCAGTTACATCCGCTCCCAAAGCGAGAAATTGCGTTTGGATGAGAATTTTTATAAAGAACAGGATATTCATATTCATATACCTGAGGGTGCTGTACCTAAGGATGGACCATCGGCAGGTATCACTATGGCAACTGCCATGATTTCTGCCTTAACTGGAGCAAAAATATGCAATGATGTTGCCATGACAGGTGAAATCACCATTCGTGGCAAGGTATTACCCATTGGCGGGCTAAAAGAAAAGGTGCTTGCTGCAAAAAAAGCGGGAATTGTGAAGGTGATTTTACCCGAAGATAACCAAAGAGATTTGGAGGATATTCCTGAAGAGGTAAAGGACGGCTTAACATTTGTACTGGCACGTACTATGGAGGATGTGCTGGAACAAGCGGCGGCAGAAGGAGAGAATATATGGAAGTAAAAAAGGCCTCATTGGCGGCAGTTGGCGTAAAGTTTGCTCAATACCCCACAGATGGAAAACCTGAAATTGCCTTTGTGGGAAAATCTAATGTGGGAAAATCTACTCTGATTAATGCCATGCTAAATCGAAAAGCACTTGCCAGAACTAGTTCCCAACCAGGAAAAACCAGAACCATCAATTTTTATGATGTGGAAGACAAATTGTATGTTGTGGATTTGCCTGGGTATGGCTATGCAAAGGCACCCAAAACGGAAATAGAAAAGTGGGGAAAAATGATTGAGGAATATCTGCAAAAACGTGAAGTTTTGACAGGTATTATACTCTTAATTGATATTCGTCATGAGCCTGGGAAAAATGATATCATGATGTATGAGTGGCTGTGCCATTACGGGTATGATATTATTATTGCCGCTACAAAGGCGGATAAAATAAACCGTAGCCAAGTGCCGAAGCATTTGTCTGTGATTAAAAAAACATTGAACTTGCGTCCTCAAGATAAGCTCATTGCTTTTTCAGGCGTGACAAAAGCAGGAGTTGCTGAACTTTGGGAGGCTATGGAAGGGCTTTTATTTCCAACAGAAGAATGAAATGATGGAACAGACAAGTCGCTTTTGATTTTCGTATAAAGAAATAGAACGAAATAAGTGGTGTGGCATACGGGAGTGAAAAGCATGGGAAAAAAATTATATTTATCTACAACAGATAAAAAAATAGCAGGTGTATGTGGAGGAATAGCGGAGTGCTTTCACTTTGAATCTTCCTTGGTTAGAATCATATGCGTACTGCTGGTACTGCTTTTAAAAATGACTCCTGTGATTGTATATGTGATACTGTGGGCAGTATTGCCCAAGCAGGAGGAGTAAAAGGCAAAAGCCATAAAAAGAAAAGGACTAAAAAATGCATCGGCATTTTTTGGTCCTTTTATCTATTGTGAGGAATCATTTGTTTCCAAGAAAGGAGCTTGAGGAAATTTATCATACTGCGCTTTGGTGGGCGGATTCATGTCAGAAGTCAATGCTGATAAAACAGTACCGTATAACTGGCTGACGTGCTTCTTCCAGTTGGTACAGATGCGTTGTGCGTGGTCTTTATTTGCTACTGAAACACTGATTTCCATCAATGTTGTGCCATCGCTATCGCATAAACCGCATTTTACCAAATAATCATTGTTTAATTCCAAAAAGTAGTTGGCTGTTACTTCATATTCTGCCCGAATACGCTTGCTGTTTTCTTGAACATAAATATTAATTTCATTTTTTACAGAATCTGAAATGTGATTGATAAAATAATTGATGATTTCTTCGCCTTCATCTGTAAGGATGTATCTTGTGTTATTATTATCTCTATTTTTTTCCAGCCACTTTGCCTCAACTAATTCAGCCAGATATTGCTGTACAGAAAAATAATCCATATAGTTTTTTTCCAAAGAAAATTGACAAATTTCACTATTGGATAGAGCAATCCCCATTTTTTCTACCAGATAGAGAATAATCAGCTTATTTTCTGCTATTTGGCTGATAGAATCTGACATTGGTCAAACCTGCCTTTCCGTATCCATATTATGTTCTATTATATAATAAATCTGCATCAGAAACAAACATATTTTAACTTAATTTATTAAAATTCGAGGATAAAAAACATCCTTGGGTAATTTTTCTTTGTTTTAGCTCTTTATGGATGGTATTTAGTACATTTCTTTTGTGTAAGCTCCACAATGGAGCCAGAAGATGCTTAGGGTCTCCGTCTCCTGTAAGGCGGTGAATCACAATATCTTTGCGAATATGGCCGATACATTGGCAAAGAATATCCGTATATTCCTCTTGAGAAAGGGTGGAAAAATTTCCCTTTAAATACTCCTCCGCCATAGGAGTGCCAGAAAGCACATGAAGCAGTTGCAGTTTGATTCCGCTGATAGGCAGTTTATTGAGATAAAAAATGGTTTGAAGCATATCTTCTATGGTTTCACCTGGAAGACCTAAAATCACATGAGCAATGACTTCAATTCCTTTGTTATGTAGAGCAAAAACTCCTTGTTCAAATACAGAATTATCGTAACCACGGTTGATTTTTTTGGCAGTAACTTCATTACTAGTCTGCAAGCCAAGCTCTACCCAGAGAGTGGTTTTTTGTTGTAATTGAGCAAGAAGGGCTATGATATCCTCTCCAAGACAGTCGGGACGAGTTGCGATGGATAACCCTACAACATGGGGGAAGGAGAGAGCCTCCTCATAG
>JAAYQI010000232.1 GCA_012519385.1 Candidatus Epulonipiscium sp. | reverse complement strand
ATGAGTGCTCTGAAGGTATCCATTGAGGAAGGTCGTACATTTATCGCGGAAGCAAGTGCTGCTTTAGAGGAAATCAACCAGTAATCCGCCCTATAAAAAGCGGTTAGAAGCGTGGGCGGTATTTTAAGTGATGTAGCAGTAATGGTTGAAAGAGTGCTATGAAAGTCTAAGTTTTTAAATTATTAGAAATAGAAAGCTACGTGGTTTTGAATTTTTTTCGAATCTGCGTAGCTTTTTTGTTATCTGAAGTTATAGGAAGCTTTTAAAAGCGGATGGTTCTAAATGAATAAAGAATATATCTTTTGCTCATGGAAACAATAGGCTAAAGGAGGTGTTATATTATGGCGGCACGCAAATCAGTCATTACTTTTGGTATGGTTGCAATCCCTATTGCCATGTTGACAGCTACACAGGACAATGATATACATTTTAATCAACTGCATAAGGAGGACAATAGCAGAATTCGATATAAGAAAACCTGTGGCCATTGTGGTAAGGAGATTACTACAAATGATATTGTAAAAGGGTATGAGTATGATAAGGACAAATATGTAGTAATTACCGATGAGGAAATCGAAAAAATTAAAACAGAGAAGGAAAAATCTATCCAAATTTTGCATTTTGCACAGTTAAATCAAATTTCTCCTGTGTATTATGAAAAAACCTATCAGGCAGCACCTGAGCCTGGTGGTGAAAAGGCATTTGAGCTACTTCGAGCCGCATTGATGAGTGAACAAAAGATAGCCATAGGCAAAACTGTAATTGGAACCAGGGATACACTTATGGCAATCATTCCAAGGGAAGACGGTATTTTGATTTCCACTATGTATTATGCCGATGAAATAAAGGAAATGCAAAAACAGTATCATAAGCCTGAGGTATCCGAGCAGGAATTAAATATGGCAAAAACATTGATTAACTCTATGGATACACCGTTTGACCCATCAAAATATAAAGATGAATATCAGGAAAGGCTTCGTGAGTTAATTGAGACAAAAATATCAGGCAAAGAAATTGTTGCATCAGAGCCTACTAGCGCAGCAAAAGTCATCGACCTTATGGAAGCCCTTAAAGCTAGCGTTGAAAAAGTAAAAAACGATAAGGAATCAGCATAAAAAATGGATACACAACTTAAGGAATACCAAGAAAAAAGAAATTTTGAAAATACATTAGAACCGATAGGCGAAGAAGTAATTAACGAAGAATCTCTACATTTTGTAGTACAACACCATATGGCACGAAGAGATCATTATGATTTTCGCTTGGAATGGGCAGGCGTTCTTTTAAGCTGGGCAGTTCCCAAAGGGCCTTCTTATAATACACATGAAAAAAGGCTTGCCGTACAAGTGGAAAATCATCCTTTGGATTACAGAAATTTTGAAGGAACAATTCCTAAGGGGGAATATGGCGGCGGCGTTGTTATGATTTGGGACGAGGGATTTTGGGAGCCATATGGAAATGTAGAGGAGGGGATTCGTAAAGGTGAGCTTAAGTTTACACTGCAAGGAAGGCGATTGCAAGGAAAGTGGGCATTGATTCGGCTGAAAGGCAGACAGGGCGATACAAAGGATAATTGGTTGTTACTAAAAGAAAAAGATGATTATGCTAGGCCTACGGATGGGATTTCAGACTTTACCACAAGTATACGAACGGGGCGTACTATGGAGGAAATTGAGCAGGGTGAAGCAAAAAAATTCACGTCTAACCCCTTTGATAAAGTTGATGTACAGCTTGCTAAGCTAGTGAGCAAAGTTCCAGATGGGGATGATTGGATTTATGAAATGAAATATGATGGTTATCGAATTGTAGCATTTGTTGAGGGCAATGAAGCTAGGCTAATTACAAGGAATGGAAATGACTATCAGCAGCAATTTTATGACATCGCTTCATCCCTAATAAACTGGGCCGCAGGCAGGTCTATGGTACTGGATGGCGAAATGGTAATTACAGATGCAACGGGAAAAACTGACTTTCAAGCCTTGCAGAACTATTTAAAAAATGCAAAGACCGAAAAACTGACCTACATTGTTTTTGACATCCTTGCGTTAGATGGCAAAGATTTACGGAACCATACCATATTGCAACGAAAAGAAATCCTTGAAGATTTAATGAAAGATGCTCCTTTGAATCTTTATTATAGTCGTTATGTCAAGGGAAGGGGGAAGGAAAGCTTTATGGCGGCCTGTGAAGCTGGTATGGAGGGTATTGTAGGCAAAAAGGCAGATTCTAGTTATAGTGGAGGTAGAAATGGCGGCTGGATTAAATTAAAATGTGAAAAAAGGCAGGAGTTTGTTATCGGAGGATATACACTTTCTGATAAAAAAACAAAAGGGGTAAGCTCACTTCTTTTAGGTGTTTATGAAGGGGAAAAGCTTATTTATGTTGGCAGAGCTGGTACGGGAATGAGTGAAAGAGATATGAAGGTTTTGGAAGAAGAATTTAGCAGTATCAAAAAAATGGATTCGCCTTTTCAGTTACCTCCAAAACCTAGGGCGCAGGAGAAAATCACTTGGCTTGAGCCAACATTGGTAGCAGAAATTAAATTTGCGGAGTGGACCAAAGAAAATTTATTAAGGCAGGCAAGCTTTAAAGGATTACGTATAGACAAAAAACCGAAAGAGGTTAAAAGGGAGAAATCAGAAAATGAGCTGTCCCTTGATATTTCTGAAAAAGAAGGGGAGGGGCTAGTGGAAGGAAAGAATAGCATAACCATAGGCGGGGTTAGAATTTCAAATCCCGATAAAGTTTTATACGATGAGCCTATTATTACAAAGGCAGATGTTGTTCGGTACTATGAAAAAGTACTTCCTCGTATGTTGCCCTATGTAAGGCATAGAATTTTAACTACGTTACGTTGTCCCAAGGGAGTATTTCAGACTTGTTTTTATAAAAAGCACCCAACATCAGAGGGTAAAGGAATCATCACCATTCCTATCACCAATGGAAAAGGAGAAACAGAAGAATATTTTTATATTGAGGATGGTTTTGGAATTTTATCGGAGGTACAAATGGGGACGATAGAGTTTCATACATGGGGAAGCACTGTGGATACCCTTGAAAAGCCAGATATGATGGTGTTTGATTTGGACCCAGATGAAGATATGGAATTAAGTAGGGTGCGGCAAGGGGTGATAGATGTTAAAAACATTCTAAATGAGCTATCTTTAGATGCATATCTTAAAACAAGCGGCGGAAAGGGCTATCACGTGGTTGTGCCTTTAAAGCCTGGGGTCAACTGGGATACTTTTCATGATTTTGCCAGAGGGGTTGCTGTTGTGATGGAGCAAAAATGGCCCGACCGCTATACCAGTAATGTCAGAAAGGCTAATCGAAAAGGAAAGATATTTATTGACTGGATTAGAAATGGACGAGGTGCTACTAGTGTTGCTCCCTATTCTTTAAGAGGAAGAAAGGGTGCTAAGGTATCAATGCCTATTGCGTGGGAGGAGCTTGATACAGTAGCACCAGACGGCATTGATATGCAGGAGGCTCTTTTGAGAATGGAAGGAGCTGACCCTTGGAAGGATTATTTTAAGAATCAACAAATGCTGAAGTAAAGTTTTATTTTCTATAGAGAAAGAAAAGGGATAAAACGATTGATGCAGTGGCATAAAATTGAATGATAAAAAATAGTACGATTTTAGTCACTTGCAAAATAAAAACCCCCGAAACCCCTGTATTTACAAGGACTTCGGGGGTTGTGTTATTTACTCCCACTCGATGGTAGCTGGTGGTTTGCTGGTAATGTCATACACGATACGGTTAATATGCTTTACCTCATTTACAATTCTCACACTAACCCTATCCAATACATTGTAGGGGATTCGTGCCCAGTCTGCAGTCATAAAGTCAGTTGTGGTAACACCACGTAGAGCTAATGTATAATCATAGGTTCTAAAATCACCCATTACACCTACAGAACGCATATCGGTTATTACTGCAAAATATTGATTGATACTTCTATCAAGTCCTGCATGGGCAATTTCTTCTCTAAAAATTGCATCGGCTTCTCTAAGAATGGAAAGTTTATCTTCTGTGACTTCGCCAATAACACGAATGCCTAATCCAGGGCCAGGGAAGGGTTGACGCCAAACTAATGTTTCAGGAAGACCAAGCTCTAAGCCCATTTGACGAACTTCGTCTTTAAACAGAAGTCGCAGAGGCTCGATTAATTCCTCAAAGTCTACTACAGAAGGAAGCCCGCCTACATTGTGGTGGGATTTAATAACGGCACTATCTCCAAGTCCGCTTTCGATGACATCAGGATAGATGGTGCCTTGTACCAAAAAGTCTACTTTGCCGATTTTTTTTGCTTCATCTTCAAAAACACGGATAAATTCTTCACCAATGATTTTACGTTTTTTCTCTGGTTCTGTAACGCCTTTTAATTTATTTAAGAAGCGTTCTTGTGCATTGGCACGGACAAAGTTTGCATCAAAATGGTTCTTAAATGCTGCCTCTACCTCGTCGCCTTCATTTTTACGCATAAGACCATTATCCACAAATACGCAGGTAAGCTGAGAGCCAATAGCCTTAGAAACCAGTGCTGCAACAACGCTGGAATCTACTCCGCCAGAAAGAGCGCATAATACTTTTCCATCTCCAACTTGCTTACGGATAGATTGAATCTGATCCTCGATATAATTTGCCATGGTCCACTCTCCCGAGCAGCCACAAATTTCATATAAGAAATTGTGAATCATTTGTGAACCATTTGGGGTATGATTTACTTCGGGGTGGAATTGTACGCCATAAAATCCTTTTTCTGGATTTTCAATGGAAGCAGTAGGGCAGGTAGAAGTAGTGCCCACAGTGCGGAATCCATCAGGCAATGTTGTTACGAAGTCTGTATGGCTCATCCAACAGATTTGTTCTGCTTCTAAGCCTTTAAACAGTTTGCTTGTAGTATCAAAGGTTACTTGGGTTTTGCCATATTCACTTTTTTCTTCAGCATTTCCTACAGAGCCGCCTAAGGTATAGGCCATAAGCTGGCAGCCATAGCAGATGCCTAATATAGGAATACCCAGTTCAAATAATTCCTTGGAGCAGTGAGGAGGAGCTTCATTATACACGCTATTGGGGCCGCCAGTAAAAATAATTCCTTTCGGATTTTTTTCACGTATTTCCTCAACAGGAGTTTTCCATGACATAATTTCGCAATATACATGTTGTTCCCGAACACGTCGTGCAATGAGCTGATTATATTGTCCGCCAAAATCCAATATAATAATTAGTTCACGATCCATTGCTATTTATCCTCCAATCAAAAAATAAATGTTGTTTCTCAAACGTAAAATTATCTTACTCAAACCTTAAAGGTAAGGGAAAGATACCATGAAAAAGCACACTGCCGTAAACCAATACAAGCTTTACGGCAGATACAAACCTATGTTACCATAGAATATGTAATATTACAAGAAAATACCGTTTGTATTGCAAAAAAAAGAAGGATAGGAAGAGTATTTCTACTTTCTTTAAAAAAATAGCTGAAATTTTAGAAACTTTCTGTTACAATGGATAAGTTGAAAAAAAGAATCCAAAACAATATTATTTTAGGAGGAAGAACGAAAATGGATTTTTTGGAAAAATGCTTTCATTTAAAGGAGCATAATACTACTGTAAAAACAGAAATAATGGCTGGGCTTACAACATTTATGACTATGGCTTATATTTTGATTGTAAATCCCTCGATTTTGAGCCAGTCAGGAATGGATGCAGGTGGTGTACTGACAGCAACGGCATTGGCTGCGGCTATAGGTACTTTCTGTATGGCAGCATTTGCCAACTACCCCTTTGTGCTGGCACCAGGAATGGGCTTAAATGCATATTTTACCTATACTGTAGTTTTACAGTACGGAAATAGCTGGCAGACAGCTTTAGCAGCAGTTTTTGTAGAAGGTATCATTTTTATTCTTTTATCTTGCATTAGTGTTCGAGAAATGATATTTAATGCTATACCGAAAAATTTAAAAGGTGCAACCAGTGTAGGTATTGGCTTGTTTATTGCATTCATTGGTCTGCAAAATGCAGGTATTATTGTAAGCTCCGCTACATTGGTAGGGCTTGGAGAAATCCGCAGTGTGCCTGTGGCACTTGCCTTAATCGGAACCATTCTTACTATGATTTTTGTAATAAGAAAAGTAAAAGGTGCTTTATTATGGGGAATATTACTCACATATGTGTTAGGTATTCTTTGTGAATTGACTGGGCTTTATGTTGTAAATCCAGAGATTGGGCAATATTCTTTGATTCCTGCTGGCATTATATCAGCACCGCCATCCCTTGCACCAGTATTTGGTAAGATGGATTTTAGCTACATACTTTCTCTTGATTTTGTGGTTGTTGTATTTGCATTTTTATTTGTAGATTTATTTGATACGTTAGGAACTTTGGTAGGTGTATCTACAAAAGCTGGATTTTTAGATAAAAACGGACAGCTTCCTAAGGTAAAGGGTGCATTATTGGCAGACGCGGTAGCAACTACAGGTGGTGCTGTTTTAGGAACTTCCACTGTAACTACATTTGTGGAAAGTGCATCTGGTGTTGCAGAAGGCGGACGTACTGGATTAACTGCCATAACCTCAGGAATTTTATTCTTGGTTGCTTTGATTTTTACACCGATTATTTCTGTAATACCTTCTTTCGCAACAGCTCCTGCGTTAATTGTGGTAGGACTCTTTATGTTGGAAAATGTAACACAATTAGATTTTTCTGATTATACAGAAGGCTTCCCTGCTTTCATGACTATATTGATGATGGTGGTTGCTTATAGTATTTCCGAAGGTTTGATATTTGGAGTAATATCCTATGTGTTTTTAAAGTTATTTTCTGGTAGAGGAAAAGAATTAAACCCTGTTATTGTCATAGTTGCTCTTTTATTCTTATTTAAGTTGATTTTTGCTTGATAAGAAAGAATTTTTGGGGTATAATGACAAAATAATAGTACAAGCAATTTGTATGACTGGCGGTAGTGGGTAAACCACAGGGAGTACAAATTTGAGAGCCGACCGCCTGGGCAATTATATTCTATAGTTTCCCAGGCGTATTTTTTTTCATTCGAAGATAAGCCTTGGGAGTAAAAGTTGGTTAAAGGATAAGTATCTTGAGGAGGTTAAAACAATGAAAAGAGCGTTAATCAGTGTATCAGACAAAACCGGTATCGTTGCATTTGCCAAAGAATTGGAAAGCATGGGAGTAGAGATTATCTCTACAGGAGGAACTTACAAAACACTGCAAGAGGCTGGTATTAATGTAATTGGCATTTCGGATGTGACAAAATTTCCTGAGTGCCTAGATGGTAGAGTAAAAACACTACATCCATCTATCCATGCAGGTATTTTGGCTATCCGTGGCAATGAGGAGCATATGCGCCAATTACAGGATTTGGGAGTGGATACCATTGATATGGTAGTAGTAAATCTCTATCCTTTTAAAGAAACTATTCTAAAACAAGGCGTTACCAGAGAAACTGCCATTGAAAATATTGATATCGGTGGACCTACCATGATTCGCTCTGCTGCAAAAAACTATCAAGATGTGGCCGTTGTAATTGACCCCAAGGATTATGGAAAAGTACTGGAAGAATTAAAGAAGAATGGAGAAGTTTCTTTAGAAACAAAGCTCTACTTGTGCGCTAAAGTATTTATGCATACCTCTCATTATGATAGCTTAATTGCAGAATATATGAAAAAACAAGCAGGGATAGAGCAATTTCCTGATACCATCAGCTTTACTTATGAAAAAGTGCAGGATTTAAGATATGGAGAAAATCCACATCAAAATGCCGCTTTTTATAAAGAAGAGGGTAATACGGAAGGTCTCTTGACCAATGCTGTGCAACTTCATGGAAAAGAATTATCCTTCAATAATATCAATGATACGCATGGTGCTTTGGAATTACTGAAAGAGTTTTCCGAGCCTACAGTGGTAGCTTGCAAGCACGCAAATCCTTGTGGAGTAGCCAGTGCTGAGAATTTATGCGAAGCATATAAAAAGGCATATGAAGCAGACCCGGTGTCCATTTTTGGAGGTATCATTGTTGCCAATCGGGAAATTGATTTGGCAACGGCACAGGAGTTGAATAAAATTTTTGCAGAAATCATACTGGCTCCTAGTTTTCATGAAGATGCACTTAATTTGCTTAGCCAAAAGAAAAACTTGCGTTTATTGGCATTGAGCAATATTGAAAAGAAACAACCACAAGGTGCTGTGGATATTAAAAAGGTTTCTGGAGGCATTTTGGTACAAGATGTGGATAATGCCTTATTACCAGAGGAAGAATTAACCGTAGTGACCAAACGCCGCCCAAGCGAGAAGGAAATGGAAGATTTAATATTTGCATGGAAGTTAGCAAAATATACAAAATCCAACGGCATTGCTATTGCGAAAGATAAACAATCCGTGGGTATTGGCCCTGGCCAGGTAAATCGTATTTGGGCATGCCAGCAAGCCATTGAGCATGGAATCCATTATCTAGGTGAGGAGGCTGTGAAGGGGGCTGCTTTGGCTTCTGATGCTTTCTTCCCATTTGCAGATTGTGTGGAGGCTTGCGCTAAGGCAGGTATTACTGCAATTATTCAACCTGGTGGTTCCATACGTGACCAAGAGTCTATTGATGCTTGTGATGCAGCGGGAATAGCGATGGTATTTACAGGAATGAGACATTTCAGACACTAAAAGATATCAAAAAAGCGATAGAAAAATGAGGGGCATCGGAATATGATGCCCCTTGTACCGTTATACTATGGATAAGTACAGTGATTTTTAGGAGAGAACTACATGAAAAAACAAGATTTTTACTATGATTTGCCCGAAGAATTAATCGCACAGGAGCCTTTAAAAGATAGAGCGTCTTCACGGCTGATGGTAATGGATAAACATACAGGAAAAATAAAGCATACCGTATTTCGCAGTGTTTTGGAGTATCTGAACCCTGGAGATTGTTTGGTGATGAACGATACTCGAGTATTGCCTGCACGTTTGATTGGGCAAAGAAAAGAAACAGGAGCCAAGGTAGAACTTTTGCTGTTGGTGAGAAAGAACTTGGATGAGTGGGAGGTATTGGTACGCCCTGGCAAAAAGGCTCGCCCTGGAGATAGAATTATTTTTGGCGAAGGGGAGCTGGAAGCGGAAATATTACAGGTGGTAGAAGGTGGAAACCGCATTGTAAAATTTTATTATGAGGGAGTTTTTGAAGCTATTTTAGAAAAATTGGGTGAAATGCCCCTGCCTCCTTATATTACGCACCAGTTAGAGGACAAGGAAAGATATCAAACGGTATATGCAAAGCATGAAGGCTCCGCGGCTGCACCAACTGCGGGATTGCATTTTACACCTGAGCTATTAAAAGAGATTGAAGATAAGGGCATTACCATAGCTTATGTAACACTTCATGTAGGCTTAGGCACATTCCGCCCTGTGAAGGAAGAAAATATTTTGGAGCATGAAATGCACTCCGAATATTATATAGTGACTCCTGAGGAAGCGGAAAAGATTAATAGGACAAAGAAAAATGGCGGGCGTGTTTGTGCTGTGGGCACTACCAGTATTCGTACATTAGAATCTGCCACAGATGAAAATGGAATAGTGCAGGCACAAAGTCAATGGACGAATATTTTTATTTACCCAGGATATCAGTTTAAGGTGGTAGATTTATTGATTACCAATTTCCATTTGCCAGAATCTACCTTAATTATGTTGGTTTCTGCTTTTGCAGGCCAAGAAAATGTGATGAATGCTTATGCCGAAGCAGTAAGGGAGAAATACCGCTTTTTTAGCTTTGGAGATGCAATGTTTATTGTGTAACAGATAGTTTTTAGACATTAGAAAGTGTGAAAGGCCTTTATACCCTGCGGTATGAGGGCTTTTTTATATGCTTTAGAGAAAAAATACCTTTTACTGGCGAAAAAGTTAATTTGAAAGGGCTGTCTGAAAGTAGACAGCCCTAAATAGTCTGATTTGGCAGCTTATTTATCACTACCGGGTTTGTGGCGGTTGCCAGATTGTTTTTTTTGGTTACGGCTTTCGCCATCTAGTGCGCTTTCTGCCATGGTGGGGCCGCCTTTTGATTTTTGTTTGCGTATTTCTTTTGGGTCTAATT
>JAAYQI010000231.1 GCA_012519385.1 Candidatus Epulonipiscium sp. | reverse complement strand
TGGGGTTAACGGTTCAGCTGTTAATGTAGTAAATTTATTACTAGGAGCTGAAAAAATAAGGTCTGGAGAAATGACTATTGAAGAATTAGAGAGAGCTATGTTTAATAACTCGGAATTTATATTGAAGCATTAATTAATAATATAAATATATATGTAAGCGTCAAACTGTCCCCACATCAGCAAACAAAAATGCTGCGCAAAAGCGCAGCTTAATTCTAGATGTTATTTGGCATAACAATTACTTGGAAGTTCTTTTGATCAAGGCAGAAGCTTGTTAAGTTCCTCCGTACTTAAAACTTCTATGTTAGGCATTTTTTCAAATAGGTATTTTAAATATTCAAAAGGAATAAGCTTATTTTCCTTTGCAGTTTCAATGATGCTGTAGGTTATTGCACTAGCCTTTGCTCCTTGAGGAGTGTTGGCAAACAACCAGTTTTTTCGCCCGATAACAAACGGCTTTATTGCTCTTTCAGCACGGTTGTTGCTAAGTTCCAGCCTGCCATCTTTGAGTATATTCATCAGCTTATCCTTCTGATTGAAAGAATAGTTAATTGCTTTTCCATAACTAGATTTCGGCAGAGCTAGAGCATGTTCTTTTTCAATCCACGAGAAATAGACCTCCAGCATAGGCTTAAGCCTACTAAGGCGTTCGTCATAACGTTCATCAAAAGACTTTTCTGACAGTTCTTTCTCAAGTTCAAACATGTCATCAATATATTTGACTCCTTGATAAGCAGAAGTATACATATAACTATTCTTGTCATCCACTGCTTTCAAGGTATCTGTAAAATATCTTCTAGCATGTGCGAAGCACGCAACAACAGTGACTTCCATAGCCTCACCAGCTTTGGACTCTTTTAGGAGCTTGTCATATCCGTCATACGCATCTGTCTGCAGGTAACCCTTGAAACCTTTTAAAAAGGTCTTGGCGTTATCTCCTGCTCTCGACGGCTGGTAGTCATATAGAACTATGGGATCATGACCATTGCCTGTGCGGTACATCCACATATAAGATTTTGTTGATGCCTCACGGCCTGGCTCATTAAGCACTTCCAGTTCGGTTTCATCTGCGTGAAGCACATCATAGGAGGTAAGAATTTCACGTAGACGTATGTACAAAGGATTTAGCCAATCCTGAGCAGCACGAATAATCCAGTTAGACATGTTTTGTCTATTAACTGGCAGGCCGCGGCGCTTATATTCCTGTTCCTGGCGGTATAACGGAGTGGCATCTACATACTTCTTTGTCATGATATCTGCTATTATGGATGGAGAAGCGATGCTTCCCTTAATAACCGGGTTTGGTGCAGGAGCCGTAACCATTGGAACAGTAATATCTTGCTTTTCACAGGCACGACAAGAATAGATCATGCTATGGATTTCCTTAACAATGACCTGTGCTGGAATGACTTCGAGCTCTCTGCGGATTTCAGGGCGCACCTCATGAAGAGGGCCTCCTCATTTGGAGCAAATCTTCTCTTCAGAAGAGAGTTTATATTCTACTATTTGTTTAGGAAGCTTTGAAAAGTCATTTTCTCGCTTACCTTTACGTTTCTTAGGTTTAGATGCTTGATCATCAGATTTTACACAATCGTCAAGATTGGGCTCAACAACGATAGGCTGTCGCTCTGTTTCAGCCTCATTAAATATTGGAAGGGTAATCTGACCATCTATATTCTTTTCACTGGACTTACCGTATAACTTTTGTTTACTGAGCCTGTATTGTTCTTCATGCCATTTTAGTCGAAGCTCAGCCTGCTCCTTTTCAATGCTGAGTTTTATGAAGGCTTCCTCTAGCTCTTTACGGCTGTATTCTGATAAATTAATTGATTTTACTTCTGCTTTATTCATACTTCTATTATACGCTTTCTGACAAAAAACAGCAAGAAAAAAGTGTTTGAAAGCTAGTATTTGTAAGGGTTAAGCTGTATTCTCAGTGTTAAAAAAACTATACACAACTACATTAAAAGCCTTTTGTATTATCCACAGAAATCAGATGATTTTGCGCTGTACAACTGCACTATGAGCCCCTTTCTGATGAATATCAAGTCCATCTAAAAGCCAACGGAGCTCGCGCTCGGTTACATGTATAACTTTATCACCATTATTATCTGGCCATTTAAAGCGGCTTTTTTCTAGACGGCGATAATAAAGCCAGAAGCCATTGTGTTCCCAGTAGAGCAGCTTGAGCTTATCACGCTTCGCATTACAGAACACAAAAAGTGCATCACTGAAAGGATCTAGCTTAAAATTCATCTGGACGATGATGGCGAGACCGTCTATAGATTTACGCATATCAGTACTTCCGGCAGCCAGAAAAACATTTGAGGTATTCCTTAAATTTAACATAGAGATGATAAAACTTGAACAACTTCTAGGAAAAGTTGTTTATTAAAACCCTCTGAAATTGAAATTTCAGCGTTAGCGATCTTTACTGTAATATCTGATGACGAAGCATTTGGACCTGACTGAAGTACTGAAACCCACTGTTGTTCCGTTTTTTCAACTGGCAAAGCTCTGTTAATCTTGTTGATCCAATAGCGTAGTTTGTGTATACTTATTTGCTTTTGCTGACACCATGCTGGAGCCGAAAGGCCACTTGATCGATAATCAGCAATGAGCTGTTTCCATTCTTCTTGATTTAATCTTTCCAATTAATAAAACCTCCAAAACTTTATTCTAGAGGTATTATCTCACAAGATTTTTATTAAAAAAATGTGTTGAATATTTGACGCTTACTTTCCTGTATTTTTCTTCTTACTTGCAGTATTAATTTGTTTAACTACTATGACAAGAATGGTGGAAGAAAACAGGGTTGAAATAGGAACTCTTAAGGCTTTAGGATATAGTGATTTAGAGATATCTAGAAAATTTGTAATTTATGCGGCATTAGCTAGTATCTTTGGAGGCATTTTTGGAATATTATTAGGAAGTAATGTATTCCCATATGTAATTAATAATGCTTACGGAATGATGTTTAGCTTACCAGCTCTTAAAATATATTATTATCCTGCTTATATAATTCAATCTCTAGCAGCATCAATAATATGTACAGTTGGAGCATCTTTATTTGTATTAAAGGTAGAGCTGCAAGAAAATCCATCTAATTTAATGAAAGCTAAGGCACCTAAATTAGGTAAAAAAATATTCTTAGAGAGAATCACAATATTTTGGAAAAGATTAAACTTTAATCAAAAGGTTACACTTAGAAACATTTTTAGATATAAGCAACGTATGATAATGACTGTGTTTGGAATAGCAGGGTGTATGGCGATGCTTGTTACTGGATTTGCACTTCTAAATGCCAACAATGTGGTTATAGGGAAACAGTTTGATAACATATGGAAATATCAAGCTATTGTGATTTTTAATGATGAGCATAATGAAGAAGACAGTAAAGAATATAATGAAGCTTTAAATAAGATTGAAGGATATCAAAATAGTATAAACATACATCAACAATCAGTAACCTTTAGTAAAGAAGGAATGAACAAACAAACTGTTAGTATGTATGTGCCACAAGATGGAGAAAGCTTAAATGAGTTTTAAGTTTACATGATAGAAAAACAAAAGAAGAATACAAGTTATCAGATAGCGGTGTAATTATTAACGAGAAGTTAGCCAAACTTCTAAAGGCATCCGTTGGAGATATGATTACTATGAAGGATGAAGATAATAATTCGTATACAGTAAAGGTTGAAGTAATAGCAGAAAATTATTTTGCTCATTTCATCTATATGTCGCCATCATACTATGAGCAGATATTTGGGGAGAAGGCAGTATATAATGCACAATTCTTAAAATTAGATTCAGCTGATGGAAAAGAGGATGAAATATCAACTAAACTTATGGATTGCAAAAAAGTAATAAATGTAACATTAACATCAACAATATCAAATGCAAGTAAAGATTCTGCAAGCAAACTTAATTTGGTAATGTTAGTTATAATCATTTCTTCAGGAAGTTTAGCATTTATAGTACTGTATAACTTGACTAACATAAATGTATCTGAACGTATAAGAGAGTTATCAACTATAAAAGTATTAGGATTTTTTGATAATGAGGTTACAATGTACATTTTAAGAGAAAATATGATATTAACCTTATTAGGGATACTCGCAGGTTCATTTATGGGAAGGATATTATATATCTTTATAATAAATACTGCAGAAACGGATATCATGATGATGTTCCCTGATATATATATTAGTAGTTATATATATTCGGGACTTATAACTTTGTTATTTTCACTTTTGGTTATGATTATGATGCATATTAAACTAAAGAGCGTAAATATGATTGATGCATTAAAGTCAGTTGAATAATAAATATAAATATAAAGAGATAGTCTTAAAAGGCTATCTCTTTATATTTAAAAGAATTAGGAAATAGATTTAACAAAAGTGTTTGTATCATTTTCTGATACCTCTTTAAATCCCATCTTTTTTAGGTATTTTATATGAGTATCACTTGATGAGTAGCAGATAAATCTTGAGTACCCTTTATCTAAAAAATAGCTTTTATTAGCTTCATATATAAAAGCTCCTATTTTAAAATCTCTATATTCAGGAATAACAAAATCCAGTTCTATTTTAAGAGTTTTATCATCATGTTTAGAGGCAATAAAAATTCCAGCTGGTACTAGGTTTCTTAAAATAAAAAAACTAATTGATTCATCAATTGAATTAAAAGTATTTAAATTACTGTATTTATTAATATCATTTTTATAAAAATCTAAAAAATAATTAAGATATTGTGAATTATCCTTAAGAGGAAGAATTTTAAAATATTCTTTTGTTCCATAAATTTTATAAAGATAATATATATTAATGATGCAGATACATAGGTTCATAAAACCTACAGGAAAAGCTCCTATCAAAAAACCATATAGAGAAAAAACAGCTGACCCCAATAAGTTAATCCATCTAAGTTTTATTATTGAACTCATTAGTAGTGAAATTAGAACTATTAAAGAAGCAATATAACCTAAGATTTCTAAGAAATTAGTATTATCCATTTTAAAACTCCTATCATATATTTAATATTCTATTTTTAGTATAACCTAACATAATACGTTTTCATTAGTTTAAAGTTATACTAGAGAAATTATATTTTAGCATAACTTTACAGA
>JAAYQI010000230.1 GCA_012519385.1 Candidatus Epulonipiscium sp. | reverse complement strand
GATACCTCGGCAGATGTAAAGTCTTTTTTCAATATATCATGCTCCCCGCAGTAATACCGTTCCCCCTCTGCCATTTTTCGCTTTTGAGGACTATTGATATCTTGGTTTACAATATACTTGATGATATCGCTATCATTCATCCTGCTTTCTGCGGTTAGTTTTCTGTTGATTAATTCTGTTTCTGTCAAAAACACTGTATCACCTCACCCTCACGTTTCTCATATCGGATTCCCTTGAGTATCTCACGGCATCAATACTATGGTTATTCTTATCGGGGAACTTTGCCTTAAATCCTCCGTTGTTGTCCTTTTCCAATTCATACCCTTGGAACTCTTTGGCTGTGTTAGGACATCTGATAGGGTCAATTACAATTTCTTCTAAGTCCTGTAGCCATTTGATGCCATACTCCACGCTATCAGGGCCTTTTCTGGCACCAATCACCCGAAGACCATATTCCGATACCTCAGCAATGCTTTTGGGCTCTGCACTGTCACAAACAATGAGAGTATTGCTTTTATTTTCCTGCTTTATCATTTCCGCAGCCTTTCGGTTACTAAGATTTACTAGCTGAATTTCATAGAAAATATACAGCCTTCTCCTAGTTTTGTCATAGTGGTTTACGGTGTAATGGAATGGGTCTGTAGCATATCCCCAGTCAAGTCCTCTGGCGATTTTATCAAAACTCTTAATTTCCTCATCAGATATGACACGTATGGTGAGATTGCGGAATACCTCACCACCTGTGCCAGTTACCTCGCCTAGATATTCATGCTTGTAGGCATCTTCATTGACACTTTTTAAATGCTCTGCTTCAATGAAGAACTGCTCTCCCAGCCAATGTTTTGGTACTTGCAAATAGGTACTGTGATGCACCAGTTTATCATTTTGCTTTTCTAAGATTTCTTTGTTTACCCAGTTCCTTTGACTTTTGGGAGGATTGTAAGAATAAAAAACGCAGAAGCTCTCGCCCCCACGCAATAAAGATTGATTGATTGTTCGGATTTCCTCCATCCCTGCAAATTCGTCCACTTCCTCATACCATATATATTTGCAATACCCTTGCCGAAACTTGGTAGATTTAATCTTCTTTGGGTTATCTGCCCCTCGGAACAATATCTTGCCCCCTGTAGGGGTGTATGTAAGCTCTAATGGGCTGTGCTTTGTATTCCAGTATCTTTCTACTCCTAGGACGGATATTGCCCATTGTAGCTGTTCAAATACACTATCTTTGAGATTCACACCCACCTTACGCATTGCCACACAATTCGCTTTCGGGTCAGACATAATACCTAAAATAATTTCAATGGATACAAAAGAGGACTTGGTAGAACCACGCCCGCCATTTAACCAATAGTGTGTATATTTCTGTTGTTTCAATGCTTGATGCACCTCATAAAAAGAGGGTGCAATCAGATTGCTAAGTTTAACCATCCCTATCACCCTTTGGAATATCGTCCAATATTTGTACTACAGCAGGGCCGTCAAGTTGAACTTTATCAGTGAACATACCAAGGTGCCGCCCAAGTAGCTCCAAAGCTTTAACCTTATCGTTTAACTTAACCTCTATTCCGTTTTGACCTTCTTTGATTCCTGCAATGGCTCCGATTTTTTCCTTGTTTATTTCATCAGTAGACTTAATAATCACGTTGTTACGACTGTCTATCTCAACAAAATCAGTAATATGAGCAAAACCTATCTTTGCCAATTCTGAAACAACCCTATCCTGCGTAACCTCGGTACGTTTTGCCCTTTTCTGCATTTTTTCTTTAATATACTTGGCAACCTTAGTGTTTCTTAGCAATTTAGATGCATTAACAGCTGCCGATTCTTCCTTTTTCACATTTGGATATGCTACTTTATATGCTCTGGTAGCATTGAGGTCAATCAAGTATTCGTCTGCAAATTTCTGTTGTTTTGGTGTCACAATGCCACCACCTTTCTTTATCAGAATTTTTATGTCAACTTATACCCAACAATATCATTCATTAAAAAAGCACCTCTCACATGGAAGATGCCGAAAATAATTTAAAGTATTTTTCCATTGCCTATTGACTATACGTATTATACGTGTTATAATTAATACATAGTAAAGGAGGTGTTCAAGTGAAGCCAAAGGAACTGATTAAAAAAATAGAAACACTTGGTTGGAAACTGGATAGAATACATGGTAGTCACCACATATACAAGAAAGATAATGAAACAATCTCTATACCAGTTCACAACACAGACATGAAACCAGGCTTACTGAACAATATCCTAAAGAAAACAGGGCTTAAATAGCCCTAGTTTTCGTACCCGTTAATTTAATAGTTAGGAGGTAATATGATGTTAAAAGTATATCCCGCTATATTCTTAAAAGAGGACGTAGGTTTTAGTGTTTCGTTTCCCGATTTAGACGGCTGCTTTACACAAGGCGATACATTAGAAGAGGCTATCGAAATGGCTCAAGAAGCGTTAGGCTTATACCTTGTGGCATTAGAAGAAGGCCACACGCCCTTCCCTGCAGCCAGTGAACCTCGCACCATTAAATGTAATGATGATGAGTTTGTAACTTTTATTTCAACTCAGATAGAAAAATATCGACGCAATAAGTCAGTCAAGAAAACCTTGACTATACCCCAATGGCTTAACGACCAAGCAGAACTTAATCACATAAATTTTTCATCAGTTCTTCAGGCCGCTTTAAAGAAAGAGTTGCAGATACAAGATAATTAAAATTAGCCCTGCAAGTGCAGGGCTTTTTCTTTTGTATAACAAGATTAAATCTCACTTCTCGAGGTTATGCCTCCAAATAATTAATACAACCAAATGGGTACTTTGGGACTTGAACCCAAGACTTGATGTTTATGAAACACCTGCTCTAACCAACTGAACTAAGTACCCATAACAAAAAGACACCAACCGAAGTCAGTGCCTTTTTGAAAGGAGGATTCAATGGATTTGTAACCGTCGTATACAAGTTTTACCAATATCATAATAACACATTACGAACGGGCATTGTGGGCAACTTTCAAATACTTATGGTACTTTCTGGACACTGTCCTTCTGTCCATGTTAAGTTCAAGCCCTATATCGGTAAACGTCATGCAATTTATATGATACAGCCTATAAATCAGCCTTGTCTCCGCATCTTCTATATTACTTATGTATTCCTCCAATCTTGCCCTTTCTCTCTGTATACGCTTTAAATTTAAGTTCATAATGGCTTCCAAATCCACTATCTCGTCTATATCATCCGTATAATTTTGGGGATTTCCCCTTGGCATATCTGATATAGCAGGGCTTTTGTAACCTACCTTTGTTTTTTTGTCCAATATATCTTTTTGCAACCGTTCGCATTCTTTGTTTAAAAAGAATAGCTGTTTTAATTCCCTTTCTGTCAATCAACCACCCCCTTGAGCCAATCCTTAATCACTCAATTTTTACAGTTCTAACTTTCTGCCGTTTAGTCTACCCTCTAGCTTAATTCCTGTGCTTCTGTAGACTTCATCAACTATATCTTTAAGTGACAGCCTGTCCTCATTGGTGCAATCTCTCAACCTATCAAGCTCGGTGATAAACTGTGTAAGCCTTTTGTTTCCAAATCCGAACTTGTCGTGCAATACTAATAGCGGCAGACTTAACATCAACATAAAAGCCGCTTCTATTCCTTTGCTTGTGCAGTCTCTTTTGATTTTTTCTATCTGTTCTGCTGTTAATGTGTAAACTGCCATTTTTTTCTCGTTTTCCCTGCTCTGCCGTCTAATTTCCGCTCTTGTCATGAATAACACCGCCTCGCTCTAATTCGCACAGAAAAGCTATATTACAAGCCATATGCCATAGGTGCGGAAGTCCGCTTTCCTCGTCCACTCCGTTTGGCTCTCTAAGATATTTGCACAAATGCCGCATCATAGCAGCCCTGTAACGTTCTGGCTCTACCTTCTCCCAGTTGGTATTCTCACCATACTTCTTCGTGCCATATGTTCTAATTTCTCCGACTGCTTCAATTATTGCAGGAGGGACAAGGTCAAGCCTTGCCTTGTCTCCGTCATATTTATAATCTGTCACTCCCGTACCAACCTCCCTATCATTCGCTCCACACATGAGAATAATCGTCTTAGTTCGTGTGCCCTGACACTCCAACGGCTAAAGTACGTTGGGTTCTTATGTACATTCACTTCCAGATATACTCGAAAG
>JAAYQI010000229.1 GCA_012519385.1 Candidatus Epulonipiscium sp. | reverse complement strand
TGCTTGGTAAACATTCGTGTGTGTATGTGATGTAGGAAAGAGAGAGAAAGGGAAGGAAAAAAGGAAAGGAGTACTTGGTTCTTGTAGGAACCATCTAGGCGAACTGCTTGGTAAAAGCTTCGTATGTGTATGTGTGTAGTCATGTAAGAAAGTAATAGAAAAGGGAAGGCAAGGGGAAAGCTTGTTTTTGCAAAAAACATCTCTTTTAGGCTTTCGTTACAGCGTGTATTGTATGTAAATGTAAAAAACTTTTCGTGTGCAGAGGGAATAGAGAAAAGGAAGGAGCAAATAACAATGAAAAATTATACAAAATATAAAGCTTATGAAACCATAGATTTACCAGATAGAACTTGGCCCAGCCAAAAAATCAAAAAAGCACCCAAGTGGTGCAGTGTAGACTTAAGAGATGGCAATCAGGCATTGGTGACACCAATGGGGTTAAAAGAAAAGCTACAATTTTTTGAATTTCTCGTCCGTATGGGCTTCAAAGATATTGAAATCGGCTTTCCTGCCGCATCGGATACAGAATATGAATTTACCAGAGCATTGATAGAGGGGAATTATATCCCCGAGGATGTTACAGTGCAGGTTTTAACACAGTCCAGAGGAAAAATCATACAAAAAACATTTGAAGCACTGCGTGGAGTAAAAAAAGCAATCATCCATTTGTATAACTCCACCTCCACATTACAAAGAGATGTGGTGTTCCGAAACTCCAAAGCAGAAACCATTGAACTGGCATCATTTGGAGCAAAAACTATAAAAAACTTGGCAGAGCAATATCCCGAATCAGATTTTACGTTTGAATACTCCCCCGAAAGCTTTACGGGAACAGAAATGGATTTTGCAGCAGAAATCTGTAATGCAGTTATTGATATTTGGCAGCCCACACCAGAAAAAAAGGTGATTATTAACCTGCCATCCACCGTGGAAATGAGTACCCCCAACGTATATGCAGACCAAATTGAATATATGTGCCGAAACTTGAAAAATAGAGAAAACGTGTTGGTAAGCCTTCACGCTCATAATGATAGAGGAACAGCAGTTGCCGCAACAGAATTGGGAATGATGGCAGGAGCCGACCGTGTAGAAGGTACCTTATTTGGCAATGGAGAACGTACTGGAAATGCGGATATTTTAATCTTGGGTATGAATTTATTTACCCAAGGCATCAATCCCCAGTTGGATTTTAGCCAAATTGACGATATTATTGAAATTTATGAAAAATCTACCCGTATGCCTGTGCATCCTCGTCATCCATATGCAGGAGAACTGGTATTTACAGCATTTTCGGGCTCTCATCAGGATGCTATCCGTAAAGGCATGGCTGCCATGAAAAAACACCGTGATTTCTGGGAAGTGCCTTATTTGCCTTTGGACCCCCAGGATGTGGGTAGAAGCTATGATCCTATTATCCGTATCAATAGCCAGTCGGGCAAGGGCGGCGTAACCTTTATTTTGGAGCAAAATTATGGCTTATATTTGCCAAAAGATTTCCAAAAGGATGTAGGTAAGGTAATTACAGATTTTTCCGACCAAATGCAGACAGAAATTACTCCCGAAACCATTTATAATGTATTTTTGGAAAACTATGTGGATATCAGAAAACCCTTGCAGTTAAATTATTATAAAACCAGAACCGTGAATGAAGATTGGAATGTGGTTGCCATTGAGGCAGAGATTGAATTTCATGGGGAGAAGCATTATATAGAGGCGGAAGGCAATGGCGTAGTATCTGCATTTTGCCGTGGTGTGCAGGATATTGTAGGAGCGGAGATTAATATTGTGGATTATCGTGGACATTCCATGGAATACGGCACAAAAGCAAGGGCTATCTCCTATATCCAGATGAAAGATAACCAAGGCAATAAGTTTTTTGGTGCAGGTAGCTCCAGCAGTGTAGGAAAATCCTCTTTGCGGGCAGTAGTGAGTGCCATTAATAAAATGCTGAGTGCATCCTAAAGATACGGAAGATAAGAATTATTTTTGAAAAAGATAAAGGGGAGAAAATGTTTATGGGAATGACAATGACGCAAAAAATATTAGCAGCTCATGCCAATAAAGAATATGTAAAAGCAGGAGAGTTGATTCAAGTAAAATTGGATATTGTGATGGGGAACGATATTACCACAGCAGTGGCCATCCCAGAATTTCAAAAAACAGGAGCAAAGGAAGTATTTGATAAAGATAAGGTGGTTATTGTATTAGACCACTTTACCCCCAATAAAGATATAAAAGCGGCACAGCAGTGTAAAAGCTGTCGCCAGTTTGCCTATGATACCAATATAAAACATTTTTTTGATGTGGGAGAGGTAGGCATTGAGCACGCACTGTTGCCTGAAAAAGGAATTGTGGTACCGGGAGATGTGATTATTGGTGCAGATAGCCATACTTGTACCTATGGGGCACTTGGTGCATTTTCCACAGGCATTGGCAGTACCGATATGGCAATCGGTATGGCAACAGGTGAGGCTTGGTTTAAGGTGCCAAAGGCCATTGAGTTTCGTTTGGAGGGTGAATTTTCCCCTTATGTCAGCGGAAAAGACTTGATACTCCACATCATTGGGATGATTGGGGTGGATGGTGCCTTATATCAATCCATGGAATTTACAGGAGAGGGAGTACATTCTCTTTCTATGGATGACCGCTTTACCATTGCCAATATGGCAATAGAAGCAGGGGCAAAAAACGGTATTTTCCCTGTGGATGAAAAAACCATTGCCTATACTAAGGAGCATTCCACAAAACCCTACACTATTTTTGAAGCCGATGCCGATGCCCAGTATGAAAAAACCTATGTCATTGATTTAAGTAAAATTGAGCCTACGGTAGCATTCCCGCACCTTCCCGAAAATACAAAAACAGTGGATAAAGCAAAAGATATTACCATTGACCAAGTGGTAATCGGCTCTTGTACCAATGGCCGTTTTTCCGATATGAAGGCGGCGGCTGATATTTTGAGAGGAAAAAAGGTAGCAAAAGGAGTGCGTACCATTATTATTCCAGGCACACAGCAGATTTATCTGGACTGCATCAAGGCAGGATATGTGGAGGATTTCATTCAGGCGGGAGCAATTTTTTCCATGCCTACCTGTGGCCCTTGCTTGGGCGGCCATATGGGTATCCTTGCCGAAGGAGAACGCTGTGTGTCTACCACCAATAGAAATTTTGTTGGGCGTATGGGTCATGTGGAGAGCGAAGTATACCTGGCAAGCCCTGCGGTGGCGGCGGCTTCTGCCATTACAGGAAAAATTACAGATCCAAGAACATTGGGGGAGGAATAAGCATGAAAGCAGCAGGAAAAGTGTTTCAATATGGAGATAATGTGGATACGGATGTGATTATTCCCGCAAGATACTTAAATGTATCCAGCGGAGAAGAACTGGCAAAATATTGTATGATAGATATTGACCCCGATTTTGTAAACAAAATGAAAAAAGGAGATATCATTGTAGCCAAGAAAAACTTCGGCTGTGGCTCCTCCAGAGAGCACGCTCCTTTGGCAATCAAGTGTGCAGGGGTATCTTGTGTGATTGCAGAAACATTTGCACGTATTTTTTACCGCAATGCCATCAATATCGGTATGCCTATTTTGGAATGTGCCGAAGCGGCAAATGATATTGAGGATGGGGATGAGGTAGAGGTAGATTTTAAAAGTGGTGTCATTACCAATATCACAAAAAACTGTACCTATCAGGCACAGGGATTTCCCGATTTTATACAAAAAATTATGGAAGCAGATGGATTGGTAGCACAAACCAAGGCAAGAATGATGCAGTAGGAAAAAGGGGGAAATTCTAATGAAAAATTTTAAAATAGCCGTAGTTTCTGGAGATGGCATTGGACCTGAGGTCACAGAGCAGGCAGTGGCAGTGCTGAAAAAAATAGGAGAGCTGTATGGCCATGAGTTTCAGTTTATGCCTGTGCTGGCTGGGGGCTGTGCTTTGGATGCCTGTGGGAAATGCTTACCCCAAGAAACCTTAGAAGCTTGCAAAAGTGCAGATAGCGTGCTTTTGGGTGCGGTGGGCGGCCCTAAGTGGGATGGCCTAGCAGGAGCAGAACGCCCCGAAAGAGCATTGCTTGGACTTCGGGAGGGGTTGGGGCTTTATGCCAATTTACGCCCTGCCACCATTCATAAAGCATTAAAGAATGCTTGCCCCTTAAAGGAAGAAATCATCGGAGAAGGCTTGGATATTTTGATTGTTCGTGAGCTGACAGGGGGCATATATTTTGGTGAGCGTGGCGTGCGGGGCGGAAAATATGGCACAGAAGCCTATGATGTGGAAGCCTATAGCGAGATGGAAGTAAGAAGGATTGCAAAGCGTGGCTTTGAAGCGGCAATGCAGAGAAATAAAAAGTTACACAGCGTGGATAAAGCCAATGTATTGGAAAGTTCCAGACTTTGGAGGCGGGTGGTAAATGAAGTAGCGCAGGATTACCCCCAAGTGACGCTAGAGCATATGTATGTGGATAATGCCGCAATGCAGCTAGTGCGTAACCCTAAGCAG
>JAAYQI010000228.1 GCA_012519385.1 Candidatus Epulonipiscium sp. | reverse complement strand
TTTGTCACTTGTTATTAAAATATTTTTTCAGTTTATATTTTACTCTATTTCCCATGGAGGTAATTGCCGAGTAATTTTTATTTTTTAAAAGAGATATCTCTGTTGTAGAATAAAGATCATAATATTTCATTTTTATGTATTCAAATTCTGCGTCAGTTAATATATTTTTATACTCATCAAACAATTCACCTTCATAGAGATTTTCTTCTACTACCAATTTATTTAAAAGCACATCATCTAATGGGATAAACTCTGGCATATATTTTAAAACATAATTATCTCCATTTTCATCTTTTTTACGAATCCTTTTAACTTCACTATATTTATATCTTTTTAAGCATATATTTAACCATTTCATTAACCAAGCTATTTTATTGGGATGATTATAAAGGTCTTCTGCGAAGACAGTGGCTACAACCCATAGTTCGTTAGTAACATCTTCTGCTGCATTTATATTATTATTTAATCGTCTTGTTGCCGTTTTGAGAAGAATGTTATTATGTAAATAAAATAACTGGGTTATAAAAACCTCAATTTCTTTATTATCCATTTTCCACATCACCACCTTCGTGAAAAAATACCTTTTTGTCAAATCTCCTAATGACAGCATACTCTAACTTTCAAGTATTTTCAATAATTTGGAAAGGATATTCTTATTATTTCCAAGATACTAACAATGGTAAAATGGAAATTTATATTTATTTTACCATTACTGTAGTTCACTAAAAATAAAAATGTCCACTGATTATACAATTAGCAGACATTTTTGTATTAAACATATACCAAATTGTGAAGTGCAAATTCGTCAGCTACTTCCTGTGCCAGCGTAAATGCCTGTATTCTTGCCAGTGTATCCTCAATGGGCGGGGGATTTTGCTCCAAATACTGCCCTCGAATTCGCTCTGCCATATCAAAAGCGGATTTTTCCATATCGGCACAATGCCGTGCCAGCTTGCCTGAAAACAGTAGTTCACGATACATTTCCGGCTTTTGTTCGTACAGATATTTCAGCCGTAGGTTGCCATATTTACCAAGGTCGCCATAAAGCTCCTCATCGTCCAAAGCAATGTTTGGATACAGCAGGCCGTCTATCTCTATGTAGTCCAACTCAATTATCTTTTCCCACATCCAAAACCTCCAGCATCAATTGTGCACCCAATCTGAACCCGTCTGAAAATGCCTGCTCCATATGATAATCGGTAACGTCCGACTCCTTGGAAAGATACTCGTCCAGTTCCTCTTTCATAGACTGGGATAACTTTTCTTCAAAGGCATCATGAGCCTGTATCGCCGCATTTTTCGCCGTATAAAATTCTGCGATGCATACCTTGGAACGCTCTGCCGGACACAATTCACCGCTATAAATCTGCTTTATCACGCTCTGCATTTTCGCCACCTCCTACTTACTATGGTAGCCAAAAAGGAAGCGCGCGTCCAGACGGAATCCCAGACAAAATTTCAACGCTTTAAAGTACGATTTCCGGTAAAGGCCAACAAAAACAATTCGAATCATTATAATAATCCATATTGAATCTAAATATGAGTTGATTTTATTTTATATATGGGTTAATATAGAGATAGAAGAAAGCGAGGGCTGTACATGAAAGAGGTTTCGGAAAGAGTCAAATTACTTCGGGAGAGTGTGAATTTATCGCAGGCCAAGCTTGCGGTATTGGCTGGTGCCACCCAATCCAGCATAAACCGGTATGAAAATGACCAGTCTGCTCCACCTTTGCCACTGCTTGTCTGGTATGCGGATTATTTTGATGTATCTCTGGATTATATTTTCGGCAGGACGGACAAGCCGGAGGGCAAGTTATACTCCTATAAACCGAAGTTTTCCGAGGAGAATGAGCAGTTTCGGCAGTTTATCGAAATGTGCTTTGACCCGAAATCTCCAATGAATGATAAGTTAAAACAGGCTCTGATAGAAATGGTATCGAAAGACGGTGACAGTGTGTGAATGGTGTGATTTATGCTCGCTACTCCTCAGATAATCAGCGGGAAGAAAGTATTGAAGGACAGTTGCGGGAATGTATGGCGTTTGCTGAGAGTAAGGGTATTAATATTCTAAGCAGCTATATCGACCGTGCACTGTCAGCCAAAACGGATAACCGCCCTCAATTTCAGCAGATGATTAAAGACAGCGGTAAGGGCATGTTTGAAACTATCATTGTCTGGAAGCTAGATCGGTTTGCCCGTAACCGTTACGATTCTGCTCATTACAAGGCAATGCTCCGCAAAAATGGTGTTACCGTGGTGTCTGCTACTGAAAATATCTCCCGCGGTTCTGAGGGTATTTTGCTGGAATCCATGTTGGAAGGAATGGCAGAATACTACTCCGCCGAGCTTTCGGAAAAGGTTATCAGAGGATTAACGGACAATGCCCTTAAATGCCGCTACAACGGAGGTACGCTGCCGATTGGTTATGTAGTAGATAAGGAACAGCAGTTCCAAATTGACCCTGTTACAGCTCCCGTGGTGTTGGAGGTATTCACGGCTTACAGTGAGGGAGCAACCATGCAGCAGCTTGTCGATATGCTTAACGAGCGTGGTATCCGTACAAGCAGAGGAACAAAAATCACATTGAACATCATGGCTCACCTATTGAAAAATCGCCGCTATATCGGAGAATACAGCTATCGTGATGTAGTTGTGCCGGAGGGTATTCCTGCCATTATCCCGAACGAACTGTTTGATAGAGTGCAGGAGCGGATGCGCAAAAACAAGAAAGCCCCTGCCCGGCATAAGGCAGAGGACGATTACATACTGACTACAAAGCTTCACTGTGGAAAATGCGGGCGTTATATGGTGGGTGAAAGCGGAACCAGTCATACAGGAAATGTCCACCGCTATTATCGCTGCCATAACACCAAGAAAAAGAAGCTGTGCGACAAAAAGGCGGTAAAGAAGGATTGGATTGAAAATCTGGTCATTCAGCAAACCATGAGGGTGGTCATGGATGACGAGGTTATCAACAAAATTGTTGACACAGTATTCGCTCTGCAAGGCAAGGAAAGTGACACTATTCCTATGCTGAAAAAGCAGCTTTCTGAAACACAGAAAGGCATTGAAAATATGCTCAATGCGATACAGGCCGGTATATTTAACGAATCCACCAAAAAGCGGCTGGACGAATTGGAAGAGCGTAAGAATCAGCTGGAAGTCAGTATTCTGCAAGAAGAATTACAGCATTCAGTTCTCACAAAGGAGCAGATATTATTCTGGCTGCATAAGTTCTGTACCACCGATATTTCGGATAAGGCAGAGCGCCAACGCCTGATAGACAGCTTTGTGAATGCGATTTATCTGTATGACGATAAAATTGTCTTGGTTTGGAATTACAAGGATGGTACAAAAACAGTTTCACTCAAAGACATTGAGGGTTCGGATTTATCATTAAACACTGCAGTCTAAAAACCTTGATTTCTCAAGGTTTATTTTTTTGTGTTGCATAGCTCTATTTCGTATTAATTCACATAGAAAATAAGGTCAAAAGTTTTTTATAGATGTACGCCGTTTTTTAACAAGAAATATGAAACACTGCACTTTTATAAACACTGTAACCACAGATAAAGCCCTCAATTTGAAGGGCTTATTTTTTGTCCAATTCTAAACTTCAAATGTATTTTGAGAATAATTTTTCCTGTTACGGAAAACAGCCTAGTGTAATCTTTACATTTGGTGTATAATAATTTATTGAATAATTACATTAATAAAATAGTAGGATGAGTATGGAGGCTAATAATGAGATATATTAAAGAACTGCGGGAAGGGGAAAATGTAGTAGAACATTATCTGTGTAAAAGTAGGCAGGTTCTAAAATCCAGAGCGGGAAAAAGCTACCTTTCTTTAAAGTTACAAGATAAAACAGGTACTGTAGATGCAAAAGTTTGGGATATGAGCAATGATATCAAAAGTTTTGAGGAGAATGATTTTATAAAAATTGATGCAAATGTGATTGTATATCAAAATGATTTGCAGTTAAATGTAAAAAAAATTCGCCGTAGCATGGAAGGAGAGTATGATCCCATGGATTATATCCCTTGCTCGGAAAAGAATATTGATTCCATGTATCAAGAATTATTGGGCTATATCCGTACTATAAAAAGCCCTTATATTAAAAAACTGTTGGAAATCATCTTTTTGAAGCATCCTGTTGTAAGTAAACGCTTTAAAACACATTCCGCAGCAAAGAATATTCACCATGGCTACATGGGAGGATTGGTTGAACATACCCTTTCTGTAACGCAAATTTGCGATTTTGTGGCACCACGCTATAAGTTTGTAGATAGGGATATCCTTATTGCTTCGGCAATGCTTCACGATGTAGGAAAGGTGCTGGAGCTTTCAGAATTTCCAGTGAATGACTATACAGATGATGGACAACTTTTAGGGCATCTTATTATTGGAGCAGAAATGATTAAGGATGCAGCTGCGCAAATAGAAGGTTTCCCTAAGCAGTTAGAATCTTTGCTAAAGCACTGTATGCTTTCTCATCATGGAGAATATGAATATGGTTCTCCTAAGCTTCCCAAAACCATTGAGGCATTTATTTTGCACTGTGCAGATAATTTAGATGCAAAAACCAAGGTGATAGAGGAAATGTTGGAAAACGATAGTACCCAAGGCAGTTGGGCCGGATATCAAAAAATGCTTCAACGTAATATTAGAAAATCAGATTATGAATAATTTTAGAAGTGAAAAGAAATGGTTAGAAAATGATTCTAATACCATTTCCGCCTCGGAAATAAATAGGTACACTTATTGTCCATATCAATGGTATTATGAACGTGTTTACGGTAGAAAAGAACTTAGAAGGCTAGTAGCGGAGCGAAACCGAAAGTTAGGGTTGTCAAATTCGCAAAGCAGTCACTTTAGTAAAGGATTACATTATCATGAAAAAGAATATCAGAAATATCGAAGGAAGCGTTGGCTAAAGAAGGCTGTCATAGTGCTTTTATTGGGTATTTTATGTTACTGCGTAATTCGTATGCAAATAGGTGCGTGATGAAATAACATGGAAGTGTATAACAATCCATATTTTTGGAAATTGGTTTGCGTTTGTATCATTGTTGTGCTAGTAGGCTATGCTTTTTATAAAAGTCGCCGTATTTTTGCAAAGAAGTTGCCCACTAAGCAAGGCTTGTTTGGTTATGATATATTTTATGCTGACCAAAAAAAAGAGCAGGGCGACACCAATGGCTTGGAATATGGAACACTACTTTATTCAGAAAAATATGATATTCAGGGAAAGCCGGATTATATTTTTAAAAAGAAGTATGGAAAAGCCTTGGTTCCTGTTGAGATAAAAAGCGGTTTTATTAAAGAGGAAAGTTGGCCTCATGCAGGAGATATGATGCAGTTGGCAGCATATTTTTTATTGATTGAAGATGTTTATGGCATACGTCCCAGACAGGGAAGGCTTATGTATCAAGATTATATGTTTATTATAAAAAATACAGCAGCAATACGCAAAGAAGTAAAAAAGCAGATTGTATCCATGAGAAAAATGCTCCAAGACGGAAAAGGAGAGCCTGTGTGCAGTTTCGCACATTGCAGGTATTGTGTTTGTAATGGAACAGTATGTGAGTTTTGTGATACAAGGTATTGAAATAGAAGGATGGAGTATTTGTATGAAGCAGGAAGCCCCAGTGAAAAAAAATGAAACATATTGTATGAAAATAACCGATATTGGATTGCAGGGACAAGGAATTGGTAGGATTGATGGATTTACAGTTTTTGTAGAGGGCGGTTTACCAGGAGAAACCATAGAGGTTTTGATTGTAAAAGTGCAGAAGCACATGGCATATGGCAAAATATTACGTATCCTTGAACCATCTGCATTTCGGGTAGAGCCTCCATGTTCCATTGCTTCTGTGTGCGGGGGATGCCAGTTGCAGCATCTATCCTATGAGAAACAATTAGAGTGGAAACAATCTTTGGTGCAAAAAAACTTAGAAAGAATCGGTGGTATTAAGGGTGTTGAGGTATTGCCTACCATAGGAATGAAGGAACCGTTACGCTATAGAAATAAGGCACAATTTCCTGTGGGTAAAAAACAAGAGCAACTACAAATCGGGTTTTATGCCAATAGAAGTCATCGCATTGTGGATACGGATGTATGCTTGCTCCAGCACCCTGTAAATGATGAAATTGTGCAAATTATTCGAGATTTTTTAACAGAATATCATATTGAGCCTTATCGAGAAGAAACGCAAAAAGGGCTAGTTCGTCATATTTTAACTAGAATAGGCAAGGCGACTGGAGAAATCATGGTGTGCTTGGTATTAAATGGAAGAAACTTGCCTTATGACAAACACTTGGTTGAAAGATTAAAAAAGATTCCTGGAATGACCAGTATTGTTTTAAATGAGAATGCGGAAAACACAAATGTGATATTGGGAGAGAAAATACACGTGTTGTGGGGGAAACCATATATACGGGATTATATTGGCCCGATACAATTTGAGATATCACCACTATCTTTTTATCAAGTAAATCCAGAACAGACACAGGTTATCTATGAAAAAGCCTTGGAATTTGCGGACCTAAAAGGAGAAGAAGTGGTACTGGATATTTATTGTGGTATTGGAACGATTTCGCTATTCCTTGCGCAAAAGGCAAAAGAGGTAATCGGCGTGGAAGTAATTCCGCAAGCCATTGAAAATGCCCGAAGAAATGCAGAAATTAACGGGATAAAAAATGCACGTTTCTTTGTGGGAAAGGCAGAGCAGATTATCCCCATGTTGTATGAGCAGGAAAATATGAAACCAGACGTTATCGTTGTGGACCCTCCACGTAAGGGATGCGATGTATCTGTGTTAAACACTATAATTAAGATGCAGCCTCAAAAAGTGGTATATGTTTCGTGTGACTCGGCTACTTTGGCTAGGGACTTGAGTATTTTGAAGGAAAATGGATTTTGCGTTAAGAAGGTGCAACCAGTGGATCAATTTGGTATGACAACCCACGTTGAGAGTGTCGTGTTAATTACAAGGGTAGATTAGAATAATATCATAAAAACACTGTAAAAATCAAGATTTTTAGGATGACAGCCATCTGTTTGCTAAATTGCAAGCAGGTGGTTTTTTCTTGTTGTTTTGGGGATGGGTT
>JAAYQI010000227.1 GCA_012519385.1 Candidatus Epulonipiscium sp. | reverse complement strand
AATAGAGCCGATTGGCCCTATTTTTCAATTGCTTAGTGCGTTTTTATTTCAACTTTATTATCCTCAATTAATTTATTTGCTACCCATCTTGCTACTTCACCCGTAATAGTAATGCAGTGTTCCTTTCTTTCCGGGCTTTTAAAGTTGTCGCCTTGCCATTTTTTAGTGATTACTCTGCAGCAGGTTGATTTATATTCATTTTTAATATAATCATGAAGCTCCTTGGCTACTTCAAACATTCTATCCGGCATGGGTTCTCCCTCAACCCTTCCGTAGGCAATTCCCAGGGCCATTTGCCCTCCGGAAACAGCGCCACAAAGGCATTGGGCTTTACCCAGTCCAATTACAAAGGGGCTGGCCATTTTTACAATATCCGGCGGGAAAGGTTTGTCCAAAAATTCATTAATGGTTTGTAGCACCGCCTCGCTACAAAAATAGGTCCCGCTTCTAAATAATTCTTCTGCTTTTTTTTGAACCTGATCTAAAATCTCTTCTTTTTCACATTTTTTTATCTCTATTGTTGATGCCATCTTTTGTACCCCCTAAACATATTCTTAAAAACATTCAATAGCTAAATCTAATTATAATAAAGAAAATGTTCATTTACCAATAGAAAATATATATCAAGAGGGAGCCCTATATAAGTAATACCTATTAGCTCAACAGATATTACTATGATAAAATATTACAAACAAAATTATTTGTAAAATATATAAGGGAGGTTTGTTATGGAAACAATTATTAAAGACTATCCTTTACCAATTGCGGGATTGATTTTGGGAATTTTAGCATTGGGTAACCTGATCCAATCTTGGGGGGAAATTTTTAGGAATGTTTTAGGTATTATCGGGGTAGTTTTACTCCTGATTTTTATAGCTAAATTGATAGTTTATCCCAAAATTGTTAAAGAGGAATTGAATAATCCTGTTGTGGCAAGCGTTTTTCCTACTTTTACTATGGCTATTATGGTGCTATCAACCTATATAAAACCAATTTCATCTGTGCTGGCAAATGGAATGTGGTTGTTTGGGGTCCTCTTGCATGGTTTTTTAATCCTCTGGTTTGCCAAGAAATTTGTTCTTAATTTTGATATCAAAAAGGTTTTCCCTTCGTGGTACATAGTGTTTGTGGGTATTGTGGTAGGAAGTGTTACAGCACAAGCCCATGGCATGGAAGACGTTGGGAAAGCGATATTTTGGTTTGGTTTTGTTTCTTATTTGGCGCTTTTGTTTCCAATTTTATATAGGGTGATTAAAATAAAGAATATTCCGGAACCTGCATTGCCGACTCTTACGATCTTAGCAGCCCCGGGCGGTCTTTGTCTTGCCGGTTATATAAGTTCATTTACTCAAAAAAACATATGGTTTGTTTATTTCCTAATGCTACTGTCTCTTATCTTTTATATTATAGCTATTGTGCTTTTACCTAGATTAATGAAACTCAAGTTCTATCCGAGTTACTCAGGTTTTACTTTTCCTTTGGTAATCAACGGCATAGGTATGAAATTAGCTAACGGTTTCTTAATAAAATCAGATCTAGCTATTCCAATGTTAAAACATATTGTTACTTTTCAAGAAATTGTAGCAGTCCTGATTACGTTATATGTTTTGGTAAAATACATACAATTTTTAGGCACCCTTGGTAGATTCAATCTAAAGGCAAAGGAAACCATAAGTTGAGTTTTCTTAAGAAGCCTGTTTAATCTTAAAACTTGTTCATAGAGTAACGACAAGGCACTTTACTGAGTATAGCAATACATTCAACAAAACAAAACCTGTTGTTATGCTATAACGCGTATAAACAAAATTGGAATAAAAAAAGAACAAAACTGTTGAGAAAACTATTTCTTGACAGTTTTTT
>JAAYQI010000226.1 GCA_012519385.1 Candidatus Epulonipiscium sp. | reverse complement strand
TTGGAATGATGGTTTCATCCTCTCGTTCTACGGCGCAGACTAAAATATCACAGTGAAGCCTATGAGATAAATCCATAAGGCGGATTCCGTCTAAAATAGAATTCTCATCGGTTTTCACTTTTAAAAGTTCCACTCGCCCTTTGGCAAAGGTATCTATTTTAATAGCGGAAGGAAATCTTAATATGCGGGCGATTTCTGTAGCAGCAGAAAACTCTGGATTGATTACCATAGATAAGCCCAATTCCTCTTTTAAAAAACTGATTTCATTATTGTATACAGGGTTTCTTACTCTGGCAATGGTTTGGCAGTCACCAGCTTTTTTCGCAATTAAGCAACACAAAAGATTGACCTCATCAGAATCTGTAGCTGCAATCAAAAGATCAGCATTTTCGATTCCTGCATCCATCTGTATGGCGTAGCTGGCACCGTTACCAATAATTCCCATAACATCATATAAATTTGAGGCATGATGAACAACATCGCTACGATCATCAATCACAGTAATGCTATGCCCTTCCTGACTGAGCTGTGCGGCGATAGACATACCTACTTTACCGCAGCCAACAATAATAATCTGCATAATTTCCTCCATTAGGTAAAAAACGAACAATTTGTTATTGATAGTTCTATTATATAGCATATTGTTAAATATACAAGATAAAAATATGAGTAGCGTTTTATTAAAAAAAGAAGAAAAAAAGGGTGTTCTGTGATTTGGTTACAGAAGAAGGGGAAGGAATTTGCTATGATAATACTACAAAAAGATTTGATAATGAAACATTGAAACTTTTCTAGGCAAAGGCATATCGTATAGAGAAGGTTATGGACTGGAAATCATTAGAAATGGTTGCAAAAAGTGAATATAAATATGGAAGGAATAAGGAGAGGATTCGTATGGCAGTATTAAAAGTTACAAAACATAATTTTGAAGAAGAAGTAATTCAAGGAAAAGAGACAGTATTATTAGACTTTTGGGCACCATGGTGTGGCCCTTGCCGAATGATGTCTCCTGTGGTGGAAAGCATCGCACAGGAAACATCCAAGGTAAAGGTTTGCAAAGTAAATGTAGATGAAGAACCAGAACTGGCACAGGCATTTCAAGTAATGAGCATTCCTTCTTTGGTAGTAATGAAGGAAGGAAAAGTTATAAATACAGCAGTGGGCGCAAGACCCAAGGAAGAAGTATTAAAAATGCTGGGCAAATAAGAAGCCACAGCATTGGAAGCTAAATAAGAGAACGCAGTTTTTCTTTATCAATTATTTTTATTTCCCCCCGAGATAAAGACACAATGCCTTCCTCAGCAAAATATTTCAGCATTCGGGAAACAACCTCTCTGGCACTACCAGTGTAGCGGGCAATCTGCTCATGGGTAAGGCGAAGGGAGGTTGTTTCTGTTCTGGCGGCTTCATCTGCAAGAAAAATGGCAAGTCTCTTATCAAAACTCATAAATAATATTTGCTGCATTGCCCACATAACATCGGAAAAGCGTTCTGTAGCAACTTTATAGGAGAAGTTTTCCGCATAAATATTATGCTGTGCCAATTTAGAAAATACGGAGGATGGAATTAATACTACATCACAATCTGTCTCGGCACAAACCTGAACATCAAATGTAATATTAGATAACAAACAAGATGCTGATAAAATACAGACATCTTTTTCATACAAACGGAACAATGTGATTTCTCGCCCTTCTTCGGAAAGGAGAGAGGTGCGCAGTGTTCCTTTTTTTATTAATATGACACCAGCACAATGGTTTTCGCCGTTATGTATGATTTGGTGCTTGGAAAACTGCAGTTCCTGTGCCGTATCCAACAAAAAATCCTGCTCATCAGGAGTTAGATGAGGCCAGAAATTTAAAATTTGTTTTAAAAAAACAATAGAATCTTGATTTAGCATGGCTACCTCCTA
>JAAYQI010000225.1 GCA_012519385.1 Candidatus Epulonipiscium sp. | reverse complement strand
TACCATACTTTTTCATCTTCCCAGTTATCTTTTTCCGTAGCTTCATACACTACCGGCAGAAAAGTCTTGTCCTTGACTACTTTTTTTAATATCTTTTTTGCGTAACTGTACTGCTCCCACAATATTGAATTTCTGTCATAGCCAGCCGTCGATATGATAAATAAAAGCGGCTGCTTCCTCGCGCCCATCGATGTAGAAAGCACATCAAACAATTCCCTGTTGGCTGCCGCATGAAGTTCGTCATAAATTACGCAGCTTGCATTGTAACCGTGAGCGCTTGCCACATCTGCCGATATTGCTCGGTAAAAAGAGTTAGTCCTGTAATTGACTATGCGTTTCTGGCTGTCAATTATTTTACACCTTGCGCTTAAAAAAGGATTTGTTCTTACCATCTGTGCTGCTTCGTTAAAGACAAGTGAAGCCTGATCCCTGTCTGTCGCCGCACTGTAAATCTGCCCGCCCAGCTCATGGTCTGCAAAAAGATGATAAAGCGCTATGCTTGCTGCCAGAGTAGTTTTACCATTTTTCCTCGGCAACATTACAAGGCAAGTCCTGTACTGCCTTGTGCCGTCCTTATTTAGAGTTCCGTATAGTGGCTTGATTATTTTTTCATATTGCCAATCCTGTAAAGTAAAGTTTTGACCGGCATATTGCCCGGTGGTATGCTTAAGTTTCTGGATAAATTTTTTTGTTCTTTGTGCTGATACATCATCATACATTTTTAATCAAGTAGTTTTTCAAATTCATCATCTATTGTCTCTGACGGTAAAGATATCCTCCCTCTTGAGGATGGAGTCAGTCCGAATTCAGTCGCAATTGCTTTTATTATCTTTGCTGCTTCTCGTGCAATTTGCGTAGCTGGATGTGCTTTATCACCGTTACGGATATTTGTTGCAATAATCCCATCTTCTTTTATGTATTTAAAAGCATCCCTGTACACCGAATACTGGCTGCAATATAGCTCGAGTGCTGCTCTGTCAACTCTTGTTAGCAGTCCAAGTTTGTATAGTTCAGGCACAATGCGATTCCATTCTTCATAAGCTATGGCGTCTTCTTTTAGATAATCCGGACATGGAATTAAATCTACTTTCGGTTTAGGTTCATTTAGATTAAGAGGTCTTTTGCCAGGATTGCCCTCTAATATTTTTAAGGCTGTGGGTTTTGGTTTACCTGCCATTTTTTTTACTTTCTATTGGTTCGATTGTTACTTTAAAAGCCTGCCCACAAAGAAGCTGTAACTGAATTATTGCGTATAGTTCAGACTGTGGTATATCAAGTTTTATTCTTGCGCCTTCACTCATGCCTGAAACCGATATTGCTGATGTGATTGGAGGCAAACTTGCTATGAATTGTATGTTGTTTGGTTTTTTTACCATTTTAATTGATTATGCGATTTCTTTTTCGAGCCTGCCCGCTCGGTCTCCAGACGAAAAGCTTCAAGGATTTACACCCCCCTCCCCCTCTTTCTTCCTGTTTCTCTTCTCTTCTGCCGTTTTTTTGTTATGACATACCCTGCATAAGCTCTGGAGGTTATCTATGGCGAGCCTTAGTTCCGGAAATTCTGCTACCGGTTTTATATGGTGTACTTCTTCTGCCTGCTTTACTATTCCAGCCTTAAGGCACTCCTCACACAAGGGGGTACCCGCCAGCTTCACCACCCTTACCTTATTCCAAGTTCTGCCATATCCACGCTTTGCTGCGCTTGGTCTTATGTCTTGGGGGGGTCTGGGGGCATAGAGGGCTATATCATTGGGGGGCATACCCACACCCCTAGGTTCTATGTTATTTTTATTATGTATGCTGCAATAAGAGCTTCCATGCTCTGCCTGCCGACTGCATAAGGGATACCGGCAATATGGTCTGGGTTTATAAGGCATCTTTGCAATAAAAAAAGAGCCCCTGAAGGCTCTAAAATGTTAAATTTTTTAACTTCTGTCAGCTGTCGCTCTATTATAATTTTACTTTTTACCACTTTAAGCACAAAATGTCAAATTTATGCTTAAAAATATTTTTTTTGTCAAGTCCTGTTAGAATTCTCCTTCCCATGCCATAGAAAAATCTTCCATTAATCCTCCAATACATCCCATAACCATTCCGGCAGATTTTCGCCGGTGATTTCCTTATACATAATCCCAGCCTTTTCTTTATCGCCGGACTTGTATATTTTCATGGCCTCTTTAATTTTCTCGTTCTTTTCCTTTTCCGCTTTTTCAAAATCAGCTCTATTCTTTATCATACCTTTCTCCAATAGCCCTATAATGATATTGTTCATGGATTTACCTGTACTGAAACTCTTTTCCCTGACAAATTTATGTATGTCGTCAGGGATTCTTACTGTCAATCTTTTCATTTTAATCCCTCCCCATTGTCTTTAAAACCTTGTTATAATGTGCTTCATATTCCTGATCCATTTTAAGGCTCTTATCAAATGCTTCGGCCTGTGCTTTTCTCTCCGGCCAAATTTTGCTAACTATTTCCTGTGGGATAATCACGGTCATTTCTTTGTTGTTGAGATAAAATACAATTACGTCCCTACCCTTATCTGTCATAAACTGGGCATTATATTCTTTTCCGTTTGCCTTAAAACTTCCAACTGCCTTAAAAATTTCTTCCCCGTATTTTGTCCCATCTGCTGTCTTATCCAGTATTGTTTCTTTTACTATTAACTCTACCTGGTTCCCTTTTTCTGTTTTCCAATTAAATTTCATTTTATCTCCTTAATTATTTTTTATTATCTTAATTATTATTATAGTGTCATGATGCCATTATGTCAAGTGTTTTTTAAAATATTTTTAAAATATTTTTTATTTTTTATCCGGAAATGTGAGGTCTAAATTTGGCATTGCAGCAAGTAAAACTTTTATTGTCTCTTGATCCCGTCCGGAACTTCATCAAGTCCAAGCTTTTTATAGATTTTAAAGTTAAGCTCCCTTATTTTCTGTTCCACTTCGATTTTTAGATCCAAGAGATTTACATTTATCGGTATTTTTGTCTTTGAGTTGTGTGTTTTTTTAATCATTACATAAGCCCCGTAACGTGTGGGATTCTCTATCATCTCCTGCAAAAAGTCCAGGTTCTCTTTTAACCTGTCTATCGGCTCTTTTCTTTTCCTATGCCCCATAGCCACCTCTTTCAGGCTTTTGCCTCATGAGTCTGCCAAGCTCATCAAGCTTTGTCTCCATGATTATTTTTGAGGTATCTGTCTTGTGGGGTCTGTAGAATGTGCCGAACCTTTTGTTTAGCCTGTCAAGGTCTTCCCTGCTTATCAGGTTTATCAGTGGCAC
>JAAYQI010000224.1 GCA_012519385.1 Candidatus Epulonipiscium sp. | reverse complement strand
TATTTCTTTTTTATGGATTTGCCAAAAGAAAATACTCTTATGGAGCTAAAAGAAGAATTGGATACAGTGCAAAAGGCAACAGCAAAAAGCCAAGAGGAATTTTCGTTTTTAAATGGCATAGAGTTTGATTTATCTCAGGCAAGGCCTATCCTTATGCCTAAGTGGGGGACAACTCTTTTTGAAAGCCAAGGAAATGCTTTGGCTATTGCGGGACAAAATGAAGGGAAAAAAATAATGGCTTTTTCTTTCGATTTAAATAAATCGGATTTTCCGTTAAAAAAGGAGTTTCCTATCTTTATGTATCATGTAATGGATTGGTTTTTTCCTGATATTTCACAAGCGCTATCCAATACTAGCGCAGGCAAGCCTATCGAAGTAACTTTGGAGCCTAAGAGTAAAAATGCGGAAATCATATTGCCAGATGGCAAGGAGGTTTCTGTTGCACCGCCGTTTCCTCCAGAGCCTTTTTGGGAAACGGAGCAGATTGGTTTTTATACAGTAAGACAAACAACAGACGACACACTGACTGCGGAAAGCATATTTGCAGTGAATGCTAAAACAGAAGGAGAGTCTGATATTAGCAGTATTTATGAAGATGTTGAGCAAAAAAATGAAAAAGCCGTAAAAAGTAAGGCAATCGGCAGTTTGCGAAATCCTATTTTAATACTGCTGTTATGCTTATTATTGGCAGAATGGTGGGTGAATTGCCGTGAGTAGTGAATGGATGACACCACAATGGCTGTTATTGCTTCCATTTTTATTTGGCATTATTATATATTGCGCTAGGAGAAATAAAAGACAACAAAAATTCCAGAGAAATTTTTTCGCTGTTGTTCGTTGCTTGGTATGTACTTTGGTGGTGCTTTCTATGTGCGGTACTACTGTGGCAAAAAACAGTGCCATTACTACTACCATGCTCGTTGCAGATTACTCTGAAAGCACAAAGGAATCGCAAGAAAAAATGGAAAAGTTTTTAGCTCAAGTCAATGGTGCAAAAGGTGCCAAGGACTGGATGGGCATGGTTTGCTTTGGACAAAATGCCTCTGTTGAAAATGTTCCTGCTAAGGATGCTATGCCAAAAGGAAAAGTTTCTTCCTATATTGATGGTAGCGGAACGGATTTACAGACGGCGTTATCGGTTGCGGCCAATGCTATCCCAAACCACACTAGAAAAAGAATGGTACTGCTTTCTGATGGGTATCAGACGGAAGGAGATGCCCTTGCGCAAGCAAGAATATTAAAGGCACAAGGAATTAAGGTGGATGTTGTTCCACTGGAAAGACCTAAAAGGGAAGAAGTACAGCTTTCACAGCTTTCTTTGGCTCAATATATTCACACTAACACAGAGTATGATATTACGGTTACTGTTGATGCTACAGTGGATACTTCTATTCATGTGAAGCTATACAAGGGCAATGATATGATAGCGGATGAAGAAGTGGAAGTAACGGCAGGCGAAAATAAAATTGTATTTGACGATAAAACAGAAACAGGAGGCAGCGTTTTATACCGTGCGGAGGTTATTTCGGAGAAAGATACCATCCGTAAAAATAATAAAGCATATGCCTACACATATATTACCGATGTTCCAAAAATTTTATTGGTTGAAAAAGATGGAAGCGGTGAACAGTGGAAAACATTGCTGGAAAACGCACAGGTAAATGTGACTACGGTATCGGCGGAGGGTATGCCTACGGGTATGGACTATTTGGGACTATATGACGGAATCATTCTAGCCAATGTTTCCATAAAAGATATGCCCAAAGAGAGTGTGGATAAGCTGAAAAACTATGTAAAAGATTTGGGCGGCGGACTTTTGGTTTGCGGTGGGGAAAACAGCTATGCACTTGGAGAATACCAAAACACACCCCTTGAAGAAATTTTGCCTGTAGATATGAAGCTACGTTCAGAGGGGGAGGAGCCAAGCTTAGGTATGGTTCTTGTGATTGACCGCTCTGGAAGTATGACGGAAAGTCAATACGGTATTTCCAAATTGGAATTGGCAAAGGAGGCTGCGATACGAAGCCTTGATAGTTTTAAACCCCAGGATGAGCTGGGTGTGATTGCTTTTGATGACCAACCGCAGTGGGCGGTGGAAATGCAGCAGGTAGAGCAAGGCAAGCAGGCTATAGAACAAGGCATTGGAATGATTCAAGCTGGCGGAGGTACCAGTATTTTGCCTGCGTTACAAGAGGCACACCGTGTGCTTTCTGGAAGCAATACGAAGCAAAAGCATATTCTATTATTGACAGATGGACAGGCGGAACAAAGCGGATACAGCCAACTGATAGGATACATGAAGCAAAGTGGAATCACACTTTCTACGGTAGCAGTTGGAAGTGGTGCGGACACCAAGCTACTGGAGCAGTTAGCCAAAGAAGGAAATGGAAGATATTATTTTACCAATGAATTTACGGATTTGCCTGAGATTTTTGCCAAAGAGACTCTTTTGGCGGGAAAAGATTATATAAAAAATAGAACTTTTTATCCAGCAGTGGAGGCAGACAGCCCTATTTTGGATGGGATTACAGAGGTGGCTCAACTGGATGGTTATATTGGTACATCTGCTAAGGCTAGGGCGGATGTATTACTGAAAAGTGACACAGAAGAACCTATTTTGGCAACTTGGCAATTTGGGCTAGGGCGCAGTGCAGCTTGGACCAGTGATATGGAAGGCAAATGGACTGCAAAATGGTTATCCAGTAGAGAAGGTAGCACAATTGTAAGAAATACTCTTTCGTGGGTGATGAAAAAACAGGCCGATGCATCCATTGAAACAAAGGCAGAGAGAGAAAACGGCGGGTGCAGGCTTACGATATCCATGCCTTATGATAAGAATTTAGATGCATTGGAAGCTATTATTTTTTCTGCTGAAGGAGAAAAGCAAAAGGTGGCACTGGCTATGGAATCTCCTGGAATATATTCTGCATTGTTAAAAGAAGCAGAGGAAGGAGCATATCTAGTAAATCTGCAAATGAAACAAAAAGATGGTACAACCCAGTGGAAACAAACTGGATTTCATTTACCTTTCCCGAAAGAATATGATATTCGGTTTTATGAAAAGGGAGAAGATTTGCTACTAAAAATTGCACAGACAACAGGTGGACAGATACTGCGAAAAGGAGAAGATGTTTTTTTACAGGAAGCGGAGGATCTTCATACAGGTACGGATATCAGTGATTTATTTTTGATACTGGGCGGTATACTTTTTTTGATGGATATTGCATTTCATAAGTTTACGGTGGTTATGCTGAAGCTTCAGGCGGCAGTTACTAATATTTTACAAAGGTTCGCAAAAATGAAAACTAGAGAACCAAAATCACCGAAATCCACTACTCCAGTAGTAAAAGCCAAAGAAAAAGCAGGTGAGAAAAAGAAGGATGAGATTTTGGGTTCTTCCAAATCGGAACAAAAGAGGCCCGAAACTCTTGAAAAACTATTGGACGCCAAGAAGAAAAGAAACAAATAAAAGAATGGCTCTTTTGCAATTTGTATGCAGGAGAGCTATTCATTTTATAGAAAATATGGTGTATGGATACAATTATGACAAAGAAGATATTGTGGTTGTAAAAGAGAGAAAAATTTAGTATAATATATTGATATTTCTGTAAATATAAGGGGGAAAAACAGACATGGCGAGGAGAAAAAAGCCATTAAAAATTCCATTGATTTTTGGAATTGCTGCTGCGGTTACAGTATCTGTCGCTGTAGGCGGTTATGTGGCGGTACAGCGCAACATCGCAAAAATGAAGGCAGCAGTGGAAATTGATGAAATTTATAATGGCATTTACATAAATGACAAAGATGTTTCAGGCAAAACGAAAGTAGAAGCCTTAGATATGCTACGAAGTGAAACGAATACACATCTAGAAGGGCAAAAAATACGCTTACTTTACGAAGACAGAAGTTGGGAATTTCCTTTTAATAGTTTTGGTGTGCAGTATGATGTGGAGCAAGCGGTGCAAGATGCTTGGGATATAGGGCGTGAAGGGGATTTAAAAAAGCGGTATCGTTTGGTACAGGAATTGCCTAAAAATCCAGTTCATATTGAGGTGAAATATGAATATAGCCATGAAAAAATATTGCAGGAATTATCTAAAATAGAAGATGAGTTTCGAGTAGATGCAAAAGACAGTGGTTTAAGCAGAAAAAATGGAAAATTTATCATCTCTGATGAGAAAAATGGATATGAACTAGATAAAAACGAAACAGCAAAGAAAATTGCGACGCAACTAGACTCCAAAGTTGGGGGAGATGTGGTGGCGGAAATACAAATTATCCAACCTAAACTTACAAGAGCTGACAATGAAAAGGTAACAGATTTTATTGGAGGGTACACCACAAAGTATACCTTAAATGCATGGGCCAGAAACGAAAACTTGAGAATTGGCTGTGAAAAAATAAATGGGACTGTTTTGGCACCTGGAGAGGTGTTTTCCATGAATGAAGCGCTGGGCCCTCAGACCTATGCCAATGGATATAAGGATGCAGGTGTTTATGTAAACGGTAAGGTGGAACAAGGTGTTGGAGGCGGGGTTTGCCAAGTAACCAGTACTTTATACAATGCAGTTATTTTGGCGGAATTAAAAATTGTGGAGCGTTCGCCTCACTCTATGACGGTTGGATATGTTCCCTTAGGGCAGGATGCTGCTATTGCAGGAGATTACAAAGATTTAAAATTTAAAAATGACACGGACGCACCTGTTTATATTGAAGCATACACTTCTAACGGAGTTTTGGTTACAAATTTATATGGTAAAGAGATACACGAACCAGGACGGAAAATTGAATTTGAACGGGAGCATAACCAAACCATTGATAAGCCTGCAGAAAAAATAACAGAAGACCCCAATCTACCAGAAGGAACAAGAAAAGTAACATCACAGGGAAAAACTGGGTGCAAGGTAACTGTTTATAAAAAGGTGTTCCAAAACGGAAAGTTAATCAGCAGAGAAAAGTTTTCTACCTCAACATATCGAGCTACGCCAGATGAAGTATCTGTGGGGACAAAGAAAGTGGATGCTGTTCCTGTAAGCAACAACTCGGACAAGATTACAGAGGCAGAAGAAGAAAGGGAAGCTATTCCTATCGGCGCTGAGTGATATGGAGTATGCGGTTTTTTCATAAGGGAAAAAACATAACTCAATGAATTATGATCCTCGCTGATAAAATGGCGAGGATTTATTATAGGAATTTTTTCGTACAAAGGAGAGAGAATGTTGGAAATTGGAAAATTACCGCCTCAAATGTTGGAAAGATTGATTATAAACCCAATTAATGCCAGCAAAATAAAAAGGCCAGAAGTGATTATTCGGCCTAAAACAGGAGAAGACTGCGCTGCCCTTTATATGAAGGACGAATATTGTGTGGCATCTACTGACCCAATAACAGGGGCACAAAAAGAAATAGGATATTTGGCAGTACATATTAATTGTAATGATATTGCTGCTAGCGGAGCAATGCCCATTGGAATTATGCTGACGCTACTTTTGCCTAAAGAAAGTACAGAAGAAGTAATTCAAGAGATTATGGCAGGAGTACAGGAAGCAACAAATGAGTTAGGGGTAGAGATTTTAGGCGGACACACAGAAATTACGGATGCCGTAAACAAACCGATTTTATCCGCAACGGCGATTGGAAAGACCTGTAAACGGAATTTTATCTCTACTGGTGGTGCACAGGTAGGGCAAGATGTTATTATGACAAAGTGGGCAGGCTCGGAGGGTACTGCTATTATTTCTAGAGATTATGAAAGAGAATTAAAAGGCAGGATACCCGAAGAAATGCTTTGTAAGGCGCAGGATATGAAGGGTTTTTTATCGGTGTTGCCTGAGGCCAGATTAGCTGTGGAACATGGGGCGACTGCTCTTCATGATGCTACGGAAGGCGGAATTTTAGGAGCAGTGTGGGAAGTTGCCGATTGCTCTGGTACAGGAATAGAAATTTTTTTGGATAAGATACCTATAAAGGATGAGACTAAAATGATCTGCAAAGAGGCCGGTATTTCTCCTTATAGCTTAATATCCAGCGGAACACTAGTAATTTCTACTTTTTATGGAGAGGATTTAGTAAGAAAGCTTAAGGCAGAAGGAATTGAAGCGGCTATCATCGGCAGGATTACGAGTGATGGAAAATATTATTTGGAAAATGGAAAGAAGCAGGTATTGGCTCAACCAATGAGTGATGCAATATACCAAGTAGATTTTAAAAAAGAATAAAATCGTTCATAAGAAAAGTAGCCCTATTTTTGTTGTAAGTGACAAAAAGGGCTATTTTTTAGTGAAATCAATTTTTTTGAGGTAGTTAGTTTTTATTTTGTATGAAGCTTTCATGGGAGACAACAATGGCAGTCCAAGATTTTTTTTAATGCGCAAGAGCTGCTACTATGAGAACGAGCCACATCGATGTTGTTTTTACTTGCTTCTTGCAGTGCGCTGCTGACCATAGAGTGAGAAACGGTGCTTGTGAATAATACAAGTAAGTCGGGAGAGCCTATTTTACTTTTAAAGTTACTGGGCATTTGTGTAAAAACTTTTGCTTTGCATTGATATTTTTTACAGATTTCTTTATATTGATTTGCCATACGATCATGCCCACCTACAATAACGATACTCATATTGATACCTCCTAAAAGTTTTATATGTGATTGTTAGTTTTAGCTAACTCTAATATAATATACATTTTTTCTTCTAGAATGTCAATATGATTTTAGGTTTCTAGGATAAATAAATGCAAAAAGATTAGTCATAGAAATGAATATGAAATGTAAAGACAAAGAATTTTAACAGTAAAAGAACTTTTTTACAAAAAAATTAAAAATAGTATTGACAAATACAAAAAAACACATATAATGATTTATTGTGACTAACGAACAGAGGGTCACAATAAAAAAGGAAGAACAAAAAAATAAAAAAACTCTTGACAAAGATTGAAAAGAGTGTATAATGTTTAATTGTGACTTCCGAAAAAAAACAGAAGAAGAAACAAGAAATGAAAAAGGTAAAAAAAGTATTGACAAATAAAGTCGAAACTGATACAATAAAAAAGCTTCGGCAAACAAAAAAAGTAACAAATTTGATCCTTGAAAACTGAACAGTAAAAGAAATAAATTACAACCCAAGTCAATTAAGACAAAGATTTTTTGTAGGTTTTAGATAAAAAACTTACAGCCAGACATACTGGCGCAGAGGAAAACTTTAATATAAGAGTTTGATCCTGGCTCAGGATGAACGCTGGCGGCGTGCTTAACACATGCAAGTCGAGCG
>JAAYQI010000223.1 GCA_012519385.1 Candidatus Epulonipiscium sp. | reverse complement strand
GGGGCAGACTCTAATGCATCTTGTAGCATTTGCAATGTTTGTTCTGCGGTAAAAACAGGGGGCAATGCACCCAAAAGCATCTGCATACTAATGTGGCGAACCTTTGGAGATAAGGATGCCCAATATACCTGCACTTGTGCCAAAAATTTTTCAAAAGCGGCTTTTTTCCATTCTTCCTTGGCAGGAGGAGAGGAGGGGGATTGGTCAGACACAAACAGCTCATTATTTAAGTCGCTGTAGTAGCAAGAACGAACAAAGCTTTCTGTCATTAATATTTTTTTGGTTTCATCAGAAAAGTCTTCAAAGCTATTTGTTTTTTCTAATAGAGCAATCTCTTTTTGTCCGAGAGCATTTGCCTTATCAATAATAGGCTCTACGGCCATCTCCAGTTCTTGAATGAGGGTATCGATATAGGCCTCTTTTTCTGTTTTTGACATCTTACCCAATATCATTGAGCGAACAGTGTGATACAAGTCAGAGTAGGATACATCTCTTTCTGTAAGCTCATCCAGCTTGTAGGTAAGAGAGAATAAAAGAATCAGTGAGTTGATATCATTAAATAATATAGAAAAATATTCTTCGATATGGTTTAAGTCATCCAGCTTATCTTGGAAGCTTTCGTATTCTTCTCGAAGCAAGGCATCCTCCATTTTTTCTGGGCTAAGAACTTTCTTTTGAGAAAGCCACTGAGCAATTTCGGGGAAATATCTTCCGTAATGAAGGGAATCTTCAGGAGCGCAAAACCGTTGAAATGCCCTTAAAGCACTTGAAATGGTATCTTCCGATTCTTCCTGAAATGCTTTTTCAAGACAATCTTTTAGAATATCAAAATATTTATTGCGAGTCATTTTTAGTGAAAAGCATTTTAAAAGCTGGCTGATGCGGCTTTTTTGTTGCAAAACCGTATCGGACTCATTTAAAAACGCTTTACAATCTAAGTAAAATTGCTGCCACTGAATAGGCTTCTCAGAAAGCTGTTCTTCTTGATATTTACGTAGGGCAATCTCATCGCTAAGTGCCATGGAATATACATTCCACTGAGAATAGTAACCATATATATTTTCGTAGGCAGACAGAAGTGCTTTTTTTAATTGGGTGCAGTCATCTATGGCGCGAAGTCGCTCATCCTCATCCGATAGTATTTCCTCCAGACGGCACAGATAGTCACGAACGGTTTGTTTCATCTCCAGTATTTCAGGGTGAATGTCATAAGGGATGGCAGGATACTCCGCTGCTTCCTCCTCTGCGGCACTCATCAAAAGAAGAAGAAGGCTCGCCAGTGCTTCGTAATATATATAATCTGTAGACAACTGTTGTATTTTTTGTTCTATAGCAGAAACAGACACACTAAAAACTCCTTTCCAGATTATGTTATATGTATTATAATGCTTTTTTTCACAGGATACAATGATATCTTTATATAGCAATATAGGTTGTTTTGCTGTAAAATGGCTAAAAGTGAGGTGTTAGTATTGGAGGAAAAGGAAAAAGGAATCGTTATTCTATATACAGGGCAAGGCCGAGGAAAGACCACCGCCGCACTGGGGCTTTGTATGAGGGCGACAGGATGGGGGAAAAAAGTGTGTATCATACAGTTTTTTAAATCAGAAGATTTTATATGCGGGGAAAAAATTTTTTGTCGAGAAAAAGGGATAGAACTGCACTCTATGGGCATTGGCTATACATGGAAGAAAACTCCCCAAGAGCAGAAGGATAGTCTACAAACAGCGTGGAAATTGGCGGAAGAAAAGTTACAAGACGAAAGCTATGACTTGGTGGTGCTAGATGAGGTGCTTCATGTATTTCAAAAAAGAGAGTATTCTTTTGAAGATATTTTATCAGAGGAAAAACTGATACAAGCACTGCAAAATCGGCTTGTTACGGACGTGGTACTGACAGGCAGGGGAGCCAGTGAAAGGCTCATTACTTTTTCTGATATGGTGACGGAGATGGTTTGTATCAAGCATCCTTGGCAGAAGGGGATTGCCGCAAGAAAAGGAATGGAGTATTGAAAAGAACTATCTAGCTAAGGGCAATATTCTTGTAATTTTTACTTGGAAAAAACATACATGATATTGAAAAATATGGACATACTGGAAATGAAAAGGATACTATTATTACTTTTGAGGAGGGTTTTTCCAGTATGGATTTACGAGGAAGCAAAACAGAGCAAAATTTATTGGCGGCATTTGCAGGAGAATCTATGGCGTCCAATCGTTACATTTATCATGCGGCTCAAGCGAAACAGGAGGGCTATGAACAAATCAAGGGAGTTTTTGAAGAAACTGCCCAAAACGAAAGAGAACACGCAAAGCGTATTTTTAAGTTTTTGGGAGGAAATGGAAACACTGCCGAAAACCTAAAATCTGCTGCCAGTGGTGAGCATGAAGAATGGGCTGTGCTTTATAAGGAAATGGAACAAGTGGCAAGGGAAGAAGGCTTTATAAGCATTGCTGACTTTTTTAAGGAAGTGGCTACGGTGGAGGAAGCCCACGAAAAAAGATTTTTAGCATTATTAAAGCTTTTGGAAGAGGAAAATGTATTTCGGGATACAGAGCAGACGGTATGGATTTGCCGTAACTGCGGATATATTTATGTAGGAGCAGAACCCCCTAAAAGCTGTCCTGTATGCTTGCATCCTCTAGCATTTTTTGAACGAAAAGCAACAAATAATTATTCATAAAAAACGATTCGGGGATTTCTCCCCGATACATAGGAAATGGTATAGGTGAAACGATGCGTTATAAAATTATAAAAGAAGGAATATTTTTGAGCCGTCCCAACCGTTTTGTGGCATTTGTTTTGATAGACGGGAAAGAGGAGAAGGTTCATGTAAAAAATACAGGAAGATGCAGAGAATTATTGGCAGCAGGAGCGAGGGTGATATTGGAAGAAGGACAAAATCCCAACCGAAAAACAAAGTATTCCTTGATTGCTGTGTGGAAAGGGGAACTTCTTGTAAATATGGATTCACAAGCACCTAATAAAGTGGCGGAAGAAGCACTGTTACAGGGAAAAATACGTGAAATAGGAGAGGTTTCTTTTGTAAAGAGAGAGGCTCGTTTTGGACAGTCCAGGTTGGATTTTTATTTGGAATCAGGTGATACAAAAGCCTTTTTGGAAGTAAAGGGAGTAACCCTTGAGCAGGAAGGAATATGCTATTTCCCCGATGCTCCTACATCTCGTGGAAATAAACATATGGAGGAACTGGTAGAGGCAGTGAAAAATGGATATGAGGCATATGTCCTCTTTATCATTCAGATGGAGGGTATGCATACCTTTCGTACCAATAGGGTGATGGACCCTCTTTTTTCTGAGGGTGTAAAAAAAGCCAAGGAAGCAGGGGTACATATTTTGGCATACGATTGCAAGGTTACTCCAGATAGCTTAGTAATAGGGAAGAAAATACCCTTTATTGAGGTGGAATATGTATAAAGAAAAGGAGGGCAGTTTATAATCGTAAACCTTTGCAAAAAAAAGGAAAAGCAGATGGTCGTTGCATAGTTGCAAAGGAAGCCATCTGCTTTTTAATTGAATTGGATTTATTCTTCTACATGAGGATATTCACGTTCAAAATTAATTTCCTCCAGATTATAGTCTTGGATTGCTTTTAGGCTATTTTCTGTGGTGGAGGAATTTCCGTATTCATTGACAAGGCGGATACCTTTTGCATCATGAGAGACGGAGGCGGCACCACCAGTGCAACCATACTTACAAGCCATACCTTCTATAAAGTTGCCGTCCAGTTTTCCCCAAGAGGCTACTTTTAAGGCCTTAATACATTCTTCCAAGCCATTACATTTTACAGGTTTTATCTCTAGGTTTAAATTTTGCACTTCGCTTGCGTGCAAAACGCCCTCTGTTACGCCGCCTGTCCTACCAAATACCCTACCAAAATAGGAAGCATCACCCAGTTTACTTTCTTTTAAATTCTCAAGCGCAATTTCTTTGGCATCTATCATGGAACGCAGTTCTTCAAAGGTAATCACAAAGTCTACAGCACCTTTGATATCATCTTGCTTAATTTCCACTTTTTTGGCAATACATGGGCCGATAAACACCACTTTTGCATTGGGGTCCTTTGCTTTGATGGCTCTGGAGATGGCAACCATGGGGGATACCGTAGTAGAAACATGAGGCATTAATTGAGGATAATTTTTTTGTACGAAGTCAACAAATGCAGGACAGCAAGAGGAAGTTTTCCATTTTAATTCGTCGATTGTTTCAGAAAATTCCTTTGCCTCTTGCAGTGCTACCATATCTGCACCGATAGCAGCCTCTAACACATCATGGAAGCCTAAATTTTTAATGGCAGTAAACACTTTTCCCAAAGAAACCTCAGGAAACTGACTGGCAATGGCAGGTGCAACAACTGCATAAACTTGATAATTGGTATTATTCCAGGAATGCTTGATTAATCTAAGTACGTCCAACACAAAGGATTTATCCACAATAGCACCAAAGGGACATTGATATACACAAGAACCACAGGATACACACTTATCGTGGTTAATTACTGCTTTTCTGTTATCATCCATGGATACAGCTCCAACAGGACAAGAGCGTACACAAGGACGTTTTACCTCGCTGACAGCATTGAAGGGACATACTTCCTTGCATTTTCCGCACTCAATGCAAATTTCTTGATTGATATAAGCACGATGATTTACAACCGTTATCGCATGGCGAGGACAAACCTCCTGACATTTATGCCCCAGACAGCCACGGCAGGCTTCTGTAACAACAAAACGGTCAATGGGGCATTCATCGCAGGCAGAATCTAAAACATTGATGACTCTATCATCCTTTGCGGGGGTTGCCGCTAGGCGAACACGATCTTCAATAATATGTCTTTCTTTGTAAATACAGCATCGAAAGAAGGCTTTTGGCCCAGGGATAATTTCTTCTGCAATACTTTTGCAGGAAGAAGCAGATTTGGTTAATTCACCATGAAGAAATCTTTTTGCGATTCCTCTGTTTACTAAATATTTTATATACTGTACATTG
>JAAYQI010000222.1 GCA_012519385.1 Candidatus Epulonipiscium sp. | reverse complement strand
CCTGTAACTGTATTTTTGATTTCATCCAGTGTATACCCAATGGCAATTTTTGCAGCTACTTTCGCAATAGGGTAGCCTGTTGCCTTAGACGCAAGTGCTGAAGAACGGGATACCCTAGGGTTAACCTCAATCACAGCATATTCAAAGCTATTAGGGTTTAAAGCAAACTGACAGTTACATCCGCCTTCTACTCCTAAAGCGGAGATGATATTAAGAGAAGCCGAACGAAGCATTTGATATTCTTTATCCGCCAAAGTAACCGCAGGAGCAATAACAATGGAATCACCTGTATGAACACCCACAGGGTCAAAGTTTTCCATGCTACAGATTGTAATTACATTTCCTTTGCTATCTCGCATTACTTCAAATTCGATTTCTTTCCATCCAGAGATACACTTTTCCACCAGAATCTGAGTAATAGGGGAGAGGCGAAGGCCGTTAGAAGCAATTTCTTTTAATTCTTCTTCATTATTTACGATACCGCCTCCTGTGCCTCCTAATGTAAACGCAGGGCGAATAATTACAGGGTAACCAATCGTATTGGCAAAAGCGATGGCATCTTCCACTGTTGTAACAACTTCGGAAGGGATAACAGGTTCTCCGATTTCCGCCATGGTATCTTTAAACATCTGGCGGTCTTCCGCTTTATCAATGGTGACAGGATTTGCACCCAATAATTTTACACCATGACTGGAGAGGAAACCTTCTTTTGCAAGCTGCATGGATAAAGTTAAGCCTGTTTGTCCGCCTAAGGTAGAAAGAACGCTATCAGGTTTTTCTTTTTCAATGATTCTTTTTAAAGTATCAATTGTTAATGGTTCAATGTAAATCTTATCTGCCATGGCATTATCTGTCATAATGGTAGCAGGGTTACTATTTACCAATACCACTTCCAAACCTTCTTCACGCAGTGTACGGCAGGCTTGTGTTCCTGCATAGTCAAACTCTGCAGCTTGGCCAATGACGATAGGGCCGGAACCGATGACTAATACTTTTTTAATATCTTGTCTTAATGGCATAATTAGTTACCTCCCATCAATGTAATAAAACGGTCGAATAAAAACATGGTATCTCTTGGGCCGCCTGAGGCTTCAGGATGAAACTGAACTGTGAATACGGGCATACCTTGGTAATCAATTCCTTCACAAGTATTATCATTTGCATTGATAAAGCGTTCTTTTGCATACTTGGGAAGGGTAGAGGTATCCACTGCATACCCATGATTTTGGCTGGAGATATAAACGGAACCTGTAATGGTATCTTTTACGGGCTGATTTTCACCTCTGTGGCCGTATTTTAATTTTATTGTTTTTGCTCCTTGAGAAAGTGCTACCAATTGATGTCCCAAACAGATGCCAAAGGTAGGGATATTTGCTTCCAAAAGTTTAGCGATTTCTGTAATAACTTCCGTATTTTCACTAGGGTCTCCAGGGCCGTTAGATAGCATAATGCCGTTTGGATTTAAGGCAAGAATTTCTTCACTCGTTGTATGAGAAGGTACAACAACTACTTCACAGCCTCGCTTTATCAATTCCTTACGGATACTTTCTTTTGCACCTAAATCAAGTAATACCACTCGCTTTGTCCCATTTTCAGAGTTGAAGGAAGTGATTTCTTTGCTGCTTGTATTTTTTACAGCATCTTGAATGGAGTAGTTTTTTAATTCTGCAAGGATAGCGGCAAGATTTTTGCGTGAAGATACAATTTTAGCATTCATAACGCCGTATTCACGTATAATTTTTGTAAGCTGGCGTGTATCAATGCCATAAAGCCCTACAATACCTTCTTGCTTTAAAAAAGTGTCAAGATTGCCTTCCGAACGAAAGTTGGAGGGTTCCTGACACCATTCTCTTACGATATATGCTTTTAAATGAGGAGCTTTGCTTTCAAAATCATCAAAATTAAAACCATAATTCCCAATTAAAGGAAAAGTTTGAACAAGAATTTGACCAAAAAAGCTAGGATCTGTCAATGCTTCCACATAGCCAGTCATAGAAGTAGTAAATACGATTTCACCAATAACATCTCCTTCAGCACCAAAGGATTTGCCCTCAAATACTTGTCCGTTTTCTAATACTAAGTAAGATTTTTTTTCCATTTCGATTCCTCCGTTTTCACTAGGGTTCAAAACAATGATAATACATAGTATACATAATTAAACATCTGCAAGAAGGTGAAATAATAAAATAAATCTCCTGTTTGTATCTTGAAGGATGTTTAAAAATGCATGGAATGCATAAAAATCCATCATAAATAAAATATCTATTTTTTACATTCTATAGCAAGTGATTTTGTTTGTCTAGTAGATTTTTTTTTGTATTTATTCCAATTTGAATCTTATAATACTTTTAGAAAAAAAATTTGGTATTCCTTACAATGAAATGAATTTGAATGAATTATATTTTAGCATAAATGATATTTATCAATAAGCTATCTAATGAAATTGCACAATGAAAAATGATTATTAAAAATATCTTTTTTTATTGTATACTAGGGTGCATAAACGCATAAAAAAGGAGTCATTCGCTTTTTTGCGAGACTCCTTTCATTATTGTTAATACATTACAACATATTCTTCTCTTTCTGCACCAACAGAAACATATTTAATTTTACAATCTACTGCATTTTCAATAAACTTAATATACGCCAATGCTGCAGGAGGTAAATCCTCAGG
>JAAYQI010000221.1 GCA_012519385.1 Candidatus Epulonipiscium sp. | reverse complement strand
TGATATTTTAAAAATAATTGAAGAATATGAAAAGGATATAGAAATCATTTATATTCTCCGGTTCTAATCACAGCTTTGGACTGACCGGTTCTTATTTTGAACTGCTTATGGGGAATATAAATGATTTCTATATCCTTTTCATATTCTTCAATTATTTTTAAAATATCAAAATGCATGATTTGGCTAGAAGTTTCTATTTCTTGAGCCATTATCACAGTTTGTACTTTTAGCTCAGAAAGAACAGCTCTTAAAACATCTAGGAATGAAGGAACTCCTTTAGATAAAGCTAGGTCAATTCTTTGAGTTGTTTCTGGTATTGGCAGACCTGCATCTCCTATTGTCAATTCATCCATATGGCCCATTTGGGAAATTGTGTGAGAAATTTGTGAATTTAGCAAGAAACCTTTTTTCACGGTTATTCCTCCTTAAATCTATTTATTTTATACCATTCTTCAAAATCCTCAACTTCGGAAAGGAGTGGAAGAGAGGTTTGAGCACCGGGTTTTGTTACTGTCATCGCTCCTACTTTTGTAGCGAAAATGATTGATTCGTCTATTGAGGCACCATTGCTAAGTGAAACTGCAAGGGCACCGTTATAGCTGTCACCAGCTGCTGTTGTGTCAATAGCTTTTACGCTATATGCTGGGTAAATTTTTGAAAAATCTTTTGTAATATGCATGCTGCCCTTATTTCCAAGCGTTATAATTAGCTGAGAAACTCCTTTTTCAATTAGCTGTTGCCCAGCTTTTTTAACCTCGTCCTTAGTAGTTGATGGCAATCCACTTAATAACTCAAGCTCTGTCTCATTTGGAGTAAGTATATCTACTAATGAGAATATTTCATCGTCTAGTAAAGCTGCTGGTGCAGGGTTAAGAATAGTTGTCACATTATGTTTTTTTGCTAATTTAAGTGCTTCTCGCACTGTTTCAACCGGTGTTTCTAATTGTACAAGTAATACATCAGCATTTTGGAAAACTGATTCCATTTCGGCGAGGTCTTTTGTGGTGAATTGTGAATTTGCACCAGGAGCAACTGTAATTGCATTATTTCCTGAATCCTCCACAACAATTGCTGCTATACCAGTAGGGTAATCTTTTTTCTCTAAAACTTTCTCTACATCAACCCCATCTTTTTTGAGTGATTCTTTTAAAAAACTTCCCATAGTATCCTTGCCTACTGCACCTAGCATTTTAGTATCCGCACCTAGTTTGGAACATGCATCTGCCTGGTTTGCTCCTTTTCCACCTGGAATCTGTGTAAAATCTGTTCCTAGAACTGTCTCTCCTGGTCGGGGAATTTTTGGTGCTCGTACAACTAAGTCCATGTTAAGACTTCCTACCACAATAACCATCCTTATTCACGCCTTTCAACTGGATTTTCTGATTATGAGTTCTGTACTTAGTATTATATTTTTTTCTTCAATTTCCTTGCCCTCAAGATAATCAATCATTATCCTAACCGCTTCAAAGCCCATTTTATAATTGGGCTGTTTAATAGTAGTAAGTTCTGGATCTACCAAAGAGGATATATATATGTCATCAAATCCCATTACCGCAACATCATCAGGGATTGTGACTTTCTTTTCTCTTAACTTTTTCATTGCACCAATTGCTATTAGATCATTTCCACAGAAGATTGCCTGAAAATCTTGCTCACTTTCAAGAAGGCTCAATGCTGCCTCAGAGCCCCATTGGGCTTTGTACTCACCGACCATTACGAGATTTTCCTCGTATCTTAAATTGTTTTCAACAAGTGCTTTTTTATAGCCATCTAACCTGTCACGAGCAGTTCTTGTATTTAAAGGACCCGCAATATATGCAATTTTTGTATAGCCCTTTTTTATTAAATAATTTACTG
>JAAYQI010000220.1 GCA_012519385.1 Candidatus Epulonipiscium sp. | reverse complement strand
GCTCGAGGTGGAGCCTCCTATTACAGAAACAGCAAAAAGACGGATTGCATTTTATGAAAAACAGGGTTTTTATCTCAACGGATATCCTTACAAACAGCCCCCATTACGCAAGGGAAATCCATGGATTCCTTTGATGCTGATGAGTTGGCCAAGTCCTATTTCTCGTGAAACGTTTGAGAACTATCAGAAGCTATTGTATGAAAGGGTATATAAAAGTTATATTTGAAACGAAAAAAGGGAGTGAAAGGTATGTCTAACTACTGTTTTGGGGTAGATATTGGGGGAACCAGCATCAAAATAGGTATATTTGATAAGATAGGAGAGTTACTGGAGCACTGGGAGATTCCAACCAGAAAAGAAAATGGGGGAGAAAATGTGTTGCCAGATGTATGGCAGGCAATTCAGAAAAAAATGGAGGAAAGAGGGATTCGTAAAGAGGAGATTTTGGGAATTGGCTTAGATGCCCCTGGCCCTGTTTCCGAAGATGGTATCATTTATGGCTGCGTGAACATGGGTTGGGGTACCTTTCATTTGGTAGAAGCTTTTCAAAAGATTTCCGGAGTTTCCCTGATAAAAGCCTGCAATGATGCCAAGGTAGCGGCACTAGGGGAATACTGGAAGGGGCCATGCCAAGGCTGTGGCAGTATGGTAATGGTAACCTTGGGTACAGGTGTAGGTGGTGGCGTTATTTTAGATGGAAGGATATGGATGGGTGCCAATGGTGCCGCAGGAGAAATTGGGCATCTAACCATGCTGTCCAATGAGGAAGAATCCTGTAACTGCGGTAAAAAGGGCTGTTTAGAGCAGATTGCTTCCGCAACGGGAATTGTTCGTATAGCTAAAAAATTTCTGGCACAGCAGGATACCCCCTCAACACTGCGGAATTTGCCTGAGCTAACTGCAAAAGATGTGCTGGATACAGCCAAAGAGGGTGATGGTCTGGCATTGGAAATTGTGGAGTATGTTTGCAAATATTTGGGTATGGCACTGGCAAACGTTTGTTGTGTTGTGGATGTCAACCGAATTATCATTGGCGGAGGAGTATCCAAAGCAGGGGAGTTTTTATTAGAAAAGATAAAGAAAAATTTTAATATGTATGCCTTTCATTCCTGCAGGGAAACAGAGATTTCTATTGCATCTTTAGGAAACTTGGCAGGGATTTATGGATGTGTGAAGATGGTACTGGAAGAAATAGAGAAAGGAGCATGATTATGGGATTAATGGGTAACAAAGGTTATACACCTTCTTATGTGTTGATGCAGATTGAAAACTGTATCAGTGCTGCTGAAACGGCAAGTCAATCTAAAGTAGTGGTGGACAAGCTGTATGAAGCAACAAAATTCATTTCTCAATTAGAAGAAATGGAAAAAAAGGGGGTTTACAAAAGCAAACCATCCTCAAAAGAATACGCCAAGGCTTTTGTGAACAAAAAGGATAAAATACTGATGGATGGTATCAAAAGAGCCTATGCGGCAGGAGAAACAAAAGAGGAAATTTTGAAAAATCGTAAATTTTATAGTGATGAATTAATTGCATTTATTGAAAATTTGTAAGAATAGTTTTGGCCACGGATGGGAATCATTTTTGTGAAAGGTGTACAAAAATAAAAAGAAATCAAAAAACTTTAAATAAAAAAAAGGAATAAGATTTCTTTTATAGAATAACACTATTTATAAAAAGTGAACAGCGAAAATGTCAAAGAGACAAGAGTATTTTTTCTATGGCAACTGTTTTCTTTTAAAAACATCTATGGTTTGGGTGGTGAAAGCTACCCCTATAGATAGAAGTATATCCAATCCAAAGTATTATTTATTGAGGGGGAGATTACGATGATTCAGATTATTGCTGGCGAAAAAGGTGAAGGTAAAACAAAGCGTCTTTTGGATATGGCCAATGATGCAGGAAAAAAGGCAGATGGTCATGTGGTATTCATCGATGATGACAAAAGGCATATGTATGATTTGCATTACAGTATCCGTTTTGTTGATACCAATGGTTTTTTAATGAAAGATCAGAACACGTTTTTTGGGTTTATCTGCGGAATACTTTCGCAAGACAGAGATATTGAGAAGGTTTATATTGATGGTCTGAATAATATCGTGAAGGATATCAGTAATGAGGAATTGGAGCATTTTCTCACAAAACTTGATAGAACATCACAAGAACATAATGTGGATTTTGTAATGATAATCAGTCAGAAAACAGAGACACTCCCCGCAAAAGCGAAGAGCTATTTAATATAAAAAATAAAAGGAAGTTTCACAATGCTTGATTTATATAACCGATATGCCCGACATTTACAAGTTCGTTATGGACAGAGAGTTTACAAGCTACCTGTTCATTTACCCGTTTCCTGCCCGAATCGCAGGGAGGGCGCTTTTGGTTGTACGTATTGCGGAGCAAATGGTGCCGGATTTGAACATGAGTCCGGCACTTTTTCTGTTGCACAACAACTGGAAAGCAATAAGAACCGAATTGGAAAACGATATAAAGCAAAAAAATTTATTGCCTATTTTCAGAGCTTTACCAATACTTTTATGCCTTTAGAAGAATTTCGCAGTGTAATGTATGAAGCTGCTTTGGAGGATATTGTGGAGATTGCAGTTTCTACCCGCCCTGATTGCATCCGAATAGAGTATCTTGATATTTTGCAAGAAATTAAAGCGGAAAAAGGCATTGAGATTACCATAGAGCTAGGGTTACAAACGGCAAATTATCATTCCTTAATCCATGTGAATCGGGGGCATACCCTTGCGGAATACATTGAAGCCGCCATGCTGGTGAAGCAATACGGCTTTCAGCTTTGTACCCATTTGATTTTAAATTTGCCTTGGGATGATGAACTGGATGTTATAGAGTCTGCCAAGCTGGTTTCTGTAATGAAAAGTGATTACGTGAAGCTTCATGCGCTATATATTGAAAAAGGCACAGAACTGGCAAGGCAATATCAAGAAGGCAGTATTTCTCTTTGTACTGTGGAGGAATACCAAGAGCGAGTCATACTTTTTTTAGAATATTTATCCCCTGATATAGCAATACAGAGAATACTAGGACGCGCCCCAGAGGAGAACACGCTTTTTGCCAACTGGGGGCAAAGCTGGTGGAAAATACGGGATGAAATAGAGGCAAAAATGCAGGAAAGAGGAAGTTATCAAGGCAAGCAGTTTCATTATTTGGGAGGGAAAGGCGTGAGAGAATTTTTTTGAATTTTGATAAACCATAAACCCATAACTACTTTTTATGTGAAAAAAGCAAAAATAGTAGGAGGCTCCTTCCTAGCCAAAAAGCATAGGGGGGAACTTTAAAATAGGATAAGCTAATATGGTTTTGGACAGTTTTTACTCATCCATTACTCATCCTTAATAGGATTTTTGCGATTGTATCTACAAAAAAACCTACAATATTACTAGTTTTCCTTAGGGGGTTTTTATGGTAAAATAGATGTGTTTCTAACTGTCAGCCAAAGGTGAGCAAAAGTAGTCACTTTAAGTTGCAGGGAAAACGTGAAAAATCATAAAATCATAGCATCCAAGGTTCTATCTCCCCAATAGAGCCTAAGCGGGATGGTTTTGATTTTTTGTCACTTAGATGACAAAGAAAAAACTACTGTAAACAAAAATGGAATAAGGAGCGATGACAATGAACAACAAATTTGTAGAATTGTATCAAGCAAAGAAAAAAACCCCTGAGGAATTGGCAATGCTGGTGAAGTCAGGAAGCATTTGTGCCTGCCCTACCTGTATCCCTATGCCTCAAGCCATTGTAAAGGCTATTGGCGACCGTGCCAGAAAAGGCGAGATTGAAGGCGTACAGCATCATCAATTATTGACGATTGCTCATGCGGACTTTTTTGACCCAGAGTTAAAAGGGAAATATGACGGTATTTCATGGTTTACCAGTGCCGCTGGAAGAAAAGGTGTTCAGCAGGGATTATATGACTATGTACCAAATCACTACAGCACTGTGACCACTCTTTGGCAAAAGAGTATGCCAAGATTGGATGTGTTCTATACACAGGTTTCTCCTATGGATAAGCACGGATATTTTTCTTGCGGTATGACAGCAGCCGAGGTTTCTACATTTATGGCAATGGCAGATATCGTGCTTGTAGAAGTAAATGAGCATATGCCTAGGGTATTTGGCAGCCATTTAATTCATATTTCCGAGGTGACAGGTCTTTGCGAATTTTCTGCTCCTTTGCCTGAATTGAAAAATGGCGAGATGACAGAGAAAGATTTACATATTGGCCATATGATTGCGGATTTAATACCTGACGGTGCAACATTACAGTTAGGAATTGGCGGAATTCCCAATGCGGTAGGTATTTGCCTGCGTGAAAAACAAGATTTGGGTCTACATACAGAAATGTTTACCGATAGCATGGTGGACTTATTGGAGTGCGGTGCTGTTACCAATAAAAAGAAGCCAATCCACCAAGGGAAAACCATAGCTACCTTTGCATGGGGAAGCCAAAAGATGTATGATTACGTGGATGATAACCCTTCCTTTGAGATGTATCCTGTAGATTATGTAAATAGTCCTTATGTTATTAGTCAGCATGATAACTTTATTTCTGTAAATTCCTGTGTGGAGATTGACTTATTTGGCCAAGTATGCGCAGAAAGCATAGGACCAGTGCTTTTTAGCGGAAGTGGCGGACAAGTAGACTTTGTAAGGGGTGCGAACTTATCTAAGGGCGGTAAAGGCTTTATTGCTATGTATTCTACCGCAAAAAATGGAACTGTATCTAAAATTAAACCTATTTTAACACCTGGTTCTGTCGTTACCACAGGCAGAAATGATGTAGATTATATTGCTACGGAGCATGGTGTGGTACAGCTAAAGGGAAAAACAGCAGGAGAAAGAGCAAGACTTTTGATTTCTATTGCTGACCCTAAGTTTAGAGATGAATTGATACATGAAGCAAAAAAGATGAATCTTATGATATAAAAAATGGCAACACTGCCGATATGATTTTACCATAGAAAAAGGGGCGTAAGCACAGTGAGAGCAAGCTGGGATGAATACTTTATGGAAATCGCCGAAATTGTGAAAAAGCGTTCTACTTGTATTAGGCGTCAAGTGGGAGCGGTGATTGTACGGGAAAACAGAATTATAACAACGGGGTATAACGGTGCCCCGTCAGGGCTTAGGCACTGTACCGAAATAGGCACCTGCGAAAGACAACGCCTTGGAATTCCATCTGGTGAGCGGCATGAACTGTGCCGTGCCCTTCATGCAGAACAAAATGCAATCATACAAGCAGCAAACGTTGGCGTTAGTACAAAAGGTGCCACAATTTATGTTACGGTTCAGCCTTGCATTATTTGTGCCAAGATGCTGATTAATGCAGGGATTGTGCGTATTGTGCACAAGGGCGAGTATCCTGATGAAATGGCAAGGCAAATGCTTGCGGAAGCTGGAGTTGAGGTTATAGCGATTCCAGAATAATAGCAGAACCTCAGAGTACATTTTACTTTTACTATCGACACAGAGCATATTTTTGCTCTGTGTTTTTTATTTCTCATGGCCATGGGCAGGGTTGCGTGGGACTATCTTTTTGGATATAATATATAAATTGTAATAAATGGTACAGCTTGGGTTTTTCGGATAATAGGAGGAAGCATATGATTAAGATGATATTAATCAGCCTTGGCTTAGGGTTTATCATTGGGTATCGGCGCTGGATTAGTGAGAAATGGATTATGCTCAATGGTAAGCTACAAACACTTTGGCTAGTGATACTGATATTTGTTATGGGGGTTGGCATTGGAGGAAACAAAGACATATTGCATCAATTACCTGCTTTGGGAGGAAAGGCTATTTTATTTGCCATCATATCCTCGGTGGGAAGTGTAGCGGTAATTTATTTTATTTCCAAGCTGTTTTTTAAGGGAGAGGAGAAGGAAGAGTGAGTATCCTAATTATAATTACTTTGATATTGGGGATTTTAACAGGGGGAGCGATTCCGCTTGGAGAGGCTGCTTGGCTTGATACCCTTTCTTCCGCTATTTTGCTGATATTATTGTTTTCTGTAGGAATTGATATTGGGTTAAATAAGCAAGTATTTCGCCAGATTAAAATGCTGGGATTTAAAATTTTATTAATTCCTATTGGAGTTGCCGCAGGTTCTCTTTTGGGCGGGCTTTTTCTTTCTATGTTTGTTCAAGAATCTACGAAAGAGTGCTTGGCAATTTCGGCGGGTCTTGGCTGGTACAGTTTATCGGGAATTTTAATTACAGAGGCAGGTTATCCCGTTGCAGGCACAATTTCATTTTTATCCAATGTGTTTCGGGAGATTTTAACCTTTGTTTGTGTTCCTTTCGTTGCCAAATATCTGAATTATTACTGTGCCATAGCACCTGGTGGAGCCACAGCAATGGACACTACGTTACCAGTAATTTCTAGAAATACTAATGCGAAAGTTGCTATACTGGCATTTACCAGTGGATTAACCTTAACGATGGTGATTCCTTTTTTGATACCAATATTTTTATAAAGCATAGGGTCGTATATGATTTGAATAACGAATATGCATAAAAAATGTTTAAGAAGGTCTTTTTTGTGCAAAAAACGCAAAAAAAACCATTAGGTGCAAGGTTGTTTCTGCTTTTTGCTTGCTACAATTATATCATAAGATTACTGGTAGCCACACAAATGCATTTGTGTAGAATGGCTAATGGAATTTTTTTAATAAATATGTTGTCTGTCAAGATTGGAAGAAATGAATTGATTTATTGTAAAATGAGAGGTGCTCTCGCATTTTTTGGCTATAATTCCAACTTGTTTTTTTTGTTGTAATGGTGCATAATGACTTCAATGTATGAGAAAAAAAACATACATTCTCTTTTTTTTGGAATACAACTGTTTTGGGGAAAGCAGATTCCAGAAAAAAGAAAATGATCTTGTTTATTTACAGATCATGAAACAGACTCCTTTATTTATGCCTTATGGTTTGATAAGGCGGTTTACAGTGGACAGCACAGGTAAAAACCTGTGCTTTTTTCTTTTTTTGTGCAAAAAAATACTTTATGGAATTAGCATCGCTAAGGATGTTCTTTAAAAAAAACTAGAAAAATATTGCAATACCATCAGGTGCAGTATATGATAGATACAAGAAACAGATGGGGAATGTTTTATATGCTGCTTTTATTATTTTAAACTTTAAGCGGAAATTGATAAAGGCTACATAGTGAGAATACAATAAATGAAAAGGTTCTTAATACCATTCAGTTGAAGTTTTATTAATAAAGTAGAAGTAGCATAAAGGGGAAGGTTATTGTTGGATTATGAAATGGGAGGGATTCAAATGAAAGAAATGAAGAATCAAAATTTGAAAGGGAAAAAAAGTATACTGACAAAGATGTTTTTAGGCATTACGATACCTGCCGTTTTGATACTAGCGCTTGCCAGCACACTGATTCTTCATCAGGTGAAAATAGCAGTAACAAATGGAATTTCAAATGAGCTAGAAGTAAGGTCGGAATATGCCGCACTAGAAGTTACAAAGTTTTTTGACCGCTATTTAGAGCTAACAAAGCAATTAGCGGCAAATCATCAGTTGCGAGATTTGTTGCAGGAAGTAGATACTCCTGACATGCGAATCACTACTGCCGAAAAATATGAGTCTGCACGAAAGGTTCTAGAAAATGGATTTAAAACAGAAGAAGAAAATGGAATACTTGCTATTTTTGTAGGAGATTTCAGTAGCAGTCAGTTTTTCTTACAGGATGGATACCATTCGGATTTAAGCTTTGATATTACTACCAGACCATGGTATCAGGTAAATAATACAAAAAAACCACTTTTAGTACCTCCTTATGAGGATATCGTAACAAAGAAGATGACCCTTACTATGGCGGTACCAGTATTTGATGCTAAAGGCTCTAACGTTCTTGGTGCTGTGGGAACAGATTTGCCTCTTGATAGTGTTATGAATAAGTTTAAAAGCTATACCCTTGGGCAAACTGGATTTTTCTTACTTGTTTCTAATGATGGCAATATAGTATATCATCCTGATTCAAATTATATTAATAAGAATATTTCTGAGATAAACATTTCATCTAGTGCTGCCGAAGCCATTGCAAAAAGGCAAAACGGAGCTGTTGTATATGAAATAGATGGACAACAGGTACACGGTTATTTGAGTGACGTAGGTGATAGCGGCTGGAGTGTATTAACTGGTTTGCCAGATAAAGAATTTTACCATTCTTACAATTTGATTCGCACTACCATTTACATGATATTTGGAGGCGTTCTGATTCTTATGGCTATGCTGATGGTACTTGTTTCCAGAAGCATTGTGAATCCACTCAAAAAATTGGCAGACACTGCAAACGAAATTGCTGATGGTAGGCTTGATGTTACAGTAATGACGGATGCTCAGGATGAAACAGGGGTTGTGGCCATGGCAATAGGGCGTAGTGTGGAGCGGTTACGCCAATATGTTCTTTACATAGAAGAAATTACAAGTGTTTTAGATGAAATTGCCCATGGTAATCTTCGATTTGAGCTGAAAAATGAATATATTGGAGAGTTCGCTAAGATAAAGAATGCGTTACTCAATATTTCTGTTACGCTGTCGGATACCTTGACACAAATTGATGTTGCTTCTGACCAAGTTGCCAACGGAAGCGAGCAAATAGCCAGCGGAGCTCAGGCGCTTTCTCAGGGGGCAACAGAACAAGCTGGCTCCATTGAACAGTTGGCAGCTGTTATTGGTGAATTAACAAACCATATTACAAATACAGCTTCCAATGCTGCGGATGGAAACAAAAAAGCGGAAATGCTGGCAATGGAAATCAATGAAAGCAATCAGAAGATGAAAAAAATGATGGAAGCAATGAATGACATTAGCAATGCATCCAATGAAATCGGAAAAATCATTAAAACCATTGAAGATATTGCTTTCCAGACCAATATCCTTGCCCTTAATGCAGCTGTGGAAGCAGCTAGGGCAGGCAGTGCAGGAAAAGGTTTTGCTGTAGTAGCTGATGAGGTAAGAAACCTTGCAGGAAAAAGTGCTGAAGCAGCCAGAACTACAACTGCCTTAATTGAGAAGTCCCTTCGGGCAGTATCAGACGGTACTCTCATTGCAGACCAAACAGCACAATCTTTAACAAATGTTGTGACAAATGCACATGATGTTACATCAGCTATAAACCAAATTACATCGGCAACGGAAGAACAGACACACTCTATTCAAGAAATTAATATTGGAATTGAGCAAGTTTCCAGTGTAATACAGTCCAACTCTGCTACAGCGGAAGAAAGTGCCGCAGCAAGTGAGGAATTATCTGGTCAGGCACAGATGCTGAAGGATTTAATGAGTAAGTTTAAACTCAGAAGTTAAATACATACAAGAAAGTAAGGGCAGAAAGATATGTTTTTGCCCCCAAAACAGCAGATTCCAAGGAAAAGTTTGGAATCTGCTGTTTTTTTGGTGCTTTAGCTTTAACGAGCCTTTCTTTCTGTTAGAAGGAGTGAAATGAAATCACCAGTTTACGACGTGGTTTTGATTGGAAGGAAGTATTAGGAAATCTTTTAAAATTTTTATGAATAAAAAAAATGTTTTTTAGAATAATAGTATTGTCAAGGAATGTGGATAAAGAAGTTATCTGTATCCCTTGTAGTACGGAACAGAAGGGAGGAGCGTATTATGGATAAATGCACAAACAAAAATGCAAACAAAGCAACTGAAAAATGCACTCAAAAAAATACAAACAGAACAGAGTTTGCAGAAGAATACAGCATTGATGCAAAAACAAACAATACCAACAAACAATCTAAGATAAACAAAACAAATAAGTAATAAGAAAAAAGAAAAATAGCCCCTCTTTTATAAAAATAATAAGAGGAGCTATTTTTTTCTATCAAAAGAAGTTGAGTGCCGAAAAATGGCAGAATTGACTTTTTGAATTAAGATAAGTATAATGATGGCATTGTAATATGGATGAAATTTTTTATAAATATTTTACAAGACAACGAGATTTTTTAAGAGAAATAAAGTGTTTTTGCAAAAAAATAACGAAACCGCTTTTAAGCATAAAAAACGGTAGAGGTGGGGGGATGCAGAAGCATTTTTATGGGGGTGCATGGAGGTTGCGTAGAAAGGTGGAGCTTATGTGGAGCGACGGAACACAATATTGATAATGGAGGAGGCAGCTGCTAGCCGCACTGTATTGCGAGAGTTATTTTCTATGCAGTATGAGATTGTGGAAGCAGAAACTGCTCAAGATGCATTACAAATTTTATCAGAAAATCAACACTGCATTGCTCTGATTTTGCTTAGCATTACATTACCTGAAAAACAAGGAATTACTTTTTTGGAGAAGGTAGGAGAACGAGGGTATCTGGAGGATATTCCCATAGTGGCAACCATGACATCGGAAGAATTGGGAATGGAAATGAAATTACTGGATATGGGTGTGGAGGATATTATCCTCAAGCCATTTTTAACTTCTTTGATTTCAAAAAGGATAAACTTGATTTTAGAGAGATACCGCTACAAAGCATACCTAGAAAAAATTGCATCTACTCAAATGCTTCAGCTTAAAAAAGCAAATGAAGGCTTGATGGATATATTATATGCTGTCATTGAGCAAAGAAATATGGGTGTGGCAACTCATGTAAGGCATATTCGCTCTTTGAGCAAGCTATTGCTAAATGAAATTGCAAGTACATATTTGGAATATGGGCTGACAGAAGAAATGATAGATTCTATGGCAAATGCCTGTGTGCTTCATGATATTGGAAAGATATTGATTCCCGAAACTATCTTGACAAAAAAAGAAGGGCTGACAGAAGAAGAATATGAGTTGGTAAAAACACATTCTTTGCGAGGCATGGAGTTTCTTTCTTATTTTGGGAATACGGAGGAGAAGCAGTTTTTGAAATATGCCATGGAAGTTTCCCAATACCATCATGAAAGATGGGATGGCAAGGGGTATCCTGAAGGGCTAGCAGGAGATGAAATTCCGTTATGCGCCCAAGTAGCAGGACTGATGGATTGCTATGACGCACTTATCACAAGCCGTCCGTATAAGCCTGCTGTTTCTCACAAAGAAGCTGTACGGATGATATTAAACGGAGAATGCGGTATGTTTTCTGAAAAAATACTGCATTGTTTTAAAAAGGTAGAGCATCAGCTTCAAGATTATATACAGAGTTCAGAACCAATATTTTCTATGGATTCTCAAAAAAATGAAAAAAAAGAGTCGGAAGCTGTTGAAGAATTTCATAGTGTACTGCCTGGGGTAGAGCAGATGAAATATCTTTCGTCTACCAGATATTTGGATTCTATTATTTTAGAGTTAGATATTACACAAGATGTATATTGCAAAATTTATCCTCCTGTTACAGAAATCCCTATCTTTTTGGAACGAGGTGCATTAACAGGGGTTATGGATGTGTTTTTCACGATATATGTGCATCCAGAGGATGTTAAAAAATTAAATGTAGCATACCAAAAAGCCATGGAGGAAATTAAAACACAGACAGGGGAAGGGGAAAGCTCTACAGAGATTCGCGTGTTAAATATAGCGGGTAGCGGATATTCTTGGTATCAATTTTCATTGCTTGGGTTACGCAAATATGGTGGCAATCCTGGCCGTGTGTTATTGGTATTAAAGCATATCCATGATATTAAAATGTTACAGCACAACAACTCTTATCTGGTAAATATTTTATCAGAAATACGGGAGGGCTTGGAGTTACTAAGTCAAGAAGAGGAGAAACCACTGCTTAGTCAGATGAAAAAATTGGCAAGCGGCTATACCGATACTTCAGAAGGGCAACTACAGTCACTGCTTAGTGATTTTAATGACACTGTTTTTGAGTATGATTTGGTGAGCGGAGCCATACGGTATTCTGAAAATTTTAAAAGTAAATTTGGTTCTCGCACTCCAACTACTTTATATGAATTATATCAATGGGCAGTTTCTACCATTCATCCTGAGGATTTTCAGATGTTTGAGCAGCAGTTTATGAAGTTAATTCATGGAGAAAAAGCCGATGCACTGGAATTTCGCTACAAAAACAACTGCGGAAATTATGCTTGGTGCCAGAAAAGGGCTACAGTGCAATATAATGAGAAACAAAAGCCTTTGAAGGTCATCGGAATACTCATGGATATCAGCCATTATAAAAATGAAAATGCTAAATTACTGGAAAAATCAGAGAGGGACCCCATGACGGGGCTGTATAATAAAATTACAACACAAGATTTGATAGAACAATGTTTTCAAGAAAGTAGTCCGTCTGACACGCATGCAATGGTGGTGTTTGATATTGATGATTTTAAATCCATCAATGATACGTGCGGGCATTTAAGCGGTGACCATGCTATTCAAAAGCTGGCTGAAAAGATTGCACGCTATACAAGAAACCAAGATATCGTTGGCCGTGTGGGCGGGGATGAATTTATGCTTTTGATGAAAAATATGCGAGATAAAAGAGATGTCGTAAAGAAAGTCAAAACATTTATGAGAGAACTCAATCAGGTACAGGTAAAATCTCCTATCACTGTGAGTATGGGCATTGCTATATATCCTTGGGATGGAACTAATTATGAAGAACTGTTCTGCCGTGCAGATGAGGCTCTCTATGCAAGTAAGCGCTGTGGAAAAAATCAATGGAAGTTTTACTCTGAAATCTATGGTAAACTAAGGAAAGAAAATAATTACGAAAATTGACGAAAAAATAATAATATGCATAAAAAAAACCGGTTTTCTATAACAAGTAGAAGCCGGTTTTTTTATTATGCTTGGTGCCTATGGAATTTTGAAGGAAGAATCCCTTTAAAAATAGCAATATTTCCTTGGGATAAGAGTAATCCTGTAAGGGTTAAAAGGGTTCCCACAACAGCCATTATGGTAATACGTTCTTTTAAAATGAGAATAGAGGTAATGACGGTAATGGCAGGTGAGATATAAATATAGATACTTGTTTTGATAACACCCAGCTGCTTTACAGCGTAATTCCAAGTAACAAAGCATAGTGCGGAAGCGCCTAAACCCAGAAAAAGAAGATTGCAGATGGTTGAAATATTTTTAAAATCGGATGCAGTTATATGAAACCCGAAGAAGGAAAGTATGGGAAGCATAAACAGCAAGCCGTATAAAAAAATTCTTCTTGTGGTTAAAATAGTGTGATACCCGAAGGAAGATATTTTTTTGGTTAGCAAAGAGTAGATTGCCCAAACCATAGCAGCAGCAATGGATAATAAATCACCCAAAGGATTCAGCTTTAAAACAGCACTGCCATTGAAGGAAATCAGCGAGATACCCGTCATTGCTGCAACAAAGCCAAGAAAAAATTGGGGAGTGAGCCGTTCACCTTTGGTAAAAAAATGAGCCAATATGGCTGTAAAAAAGGGTGCAACAGAAATCATAATGCCCACATTGGAAGCAAAGGTATAGGTAAGAGCAATGTTTTCTAATAAAAAATACAATGTGATGCCTGTAAGGCCTGCAAATATAAAATAAAGTTCCTCTTTTTTATTTTTTAGGGGCAATCGAGAGGGATACGCTAAATATAAAGCTACCAAGCCCAACAGAAATCGCAAAAATAGAATCTCTATGGGAGAAAATGTTTTTAGTAAAATTTTTGTGGAAATGAAAGTGGTGCCCCAAATTAATATGGTTATAAATGCAGTTAGGTGCCCCACTTTTAAAGAATTGTGTGTCATGATACCCTCCTCCTTAATGTATTAATCTATGTACATATTGTACCGAATTATAGCACAAAGTGATGGAAAAAAATAGGGATATGAGGATATAAATGAGAAAAAGTTGAGAAAATAGAAATTTTTGAGGAAATAAGAAAAAGCCATCATCCATTTATAACCATATAGAATGATGGCACCAAGAGTTGGTTCTTAATTGAAAAAAGTGCTTTAGGGCAGAAGTTGCTCCAATAGTAATACAGAAAATAACGCCATTGCTGGATTTACCATAGATGAGTTGGAATTCTTTGGTATGGTTGACGTTGGAATAGTAGCCTTTGTTGTCTGCTTTGCTACGGCTTGGGCTGTATTATTTTTTTGTATGGAAACAGTTGGAGTGGATGCAGTTTCTATTGTTGGTGTAATAATATTTTTTTGGAATGGAGCGGGTATTTGCTGGTTACGATAAGGATACATTGCGAAACCTCCCTTTGTTTGGTTTTATGCTTTCAATATATGAATTGGTTATGAGCTTTAGTACGTACATCAAAAATATTACAGAAAAGGAAGTATTTTTTTGTGGTGCAGGCTAATTTTTTTCGGCATACAAAGAAATGCGTGAAAATGAATAAATATACATTTTTTGAGTTTTGCGGTTTTGAAGTAATAAAGGTGAATCTATAGAAAAAAATTTAAAATTAATAGCATAAAATGCATAGGTTACAGTAAATACCATGGAAATGACATAAAAAATAAATATATATATTTTTTCTATCGGTATTGACGTAGATAATTTTCTAGTGTAAAATTAAAAGAATGTTAGAATTATAAAATTTGTTCGTGAAATTATTCGTTTTTTTTTGACGAAATAAAATAAACATTACTTAAAAAGAATAGGAGGTATGCTATGTTTGCGTTTAACAAAAAAACCAATTTGCTTGAAAGCACAAGTCAAAACTATCCATTACAGGATGTGAAAGACCCCAATCTTTTTAGAGAATTTTTCCCGTATTCTGAAGTGCCCAAAGTGGTTTTTAATCATCGAACGGTACCAATGAATGTACCTAATGAAATTTGGATTACAGATACTACCTTCCGTGACGGGCAGCAATCCAGAGAGCCCTATACTGTAGAACAGATTACACATCTTTTTGATTTATTGCATCAGCTTTCCGGCCCCAATGGCGTGGTGAGAATGAGCGAATTTTTTCTCTATACTAGAAAAGACCAAGAAGCTGTACATAAGTGTATGGAAAAAGGATATCAATTTCCTGAAATCACCAGTTGGATTCGTGCGTCTAAAAAAGATTTCCAGTTAGTAAAAGAATTGGGATTGAAAGAAACCGGAATTTTGGTAAGCTGTTCCGATTATCATATTTTTCATAAAATGCACATGAGCCGTCATCAGGCTGTGGGTCATTATATTGGTGTGGTAAGAGAATGTATTGAAACAGGAGTACGCCCAAGGTGCCACTTTGAGGACATTACTCGGGCGGATTTTTATGGCTTTGTGGTACCTTTTGCTACGGAATTGATGCAATTAATGGAGGAAACTGGTGTACCTGTAAAAATACGTGCCTGTGATACGTTGGGATACGGTGTTACCTATCCAGGAAGTGTATTGCCAAGAAGTGTGCAGGGTATTATCTATGGTTTAAATCACCATGCTGGTGTTCCTCATGAACTTTTAGAATGGCATGGACATAATGATTTTTATCGTGCGGTAAATAATGCTACGTATGCATGGCTTTATGGTGCAAGTGCCGTAAACTGTTCTCTTTTGGGTATTGGGGAACGTACAGGAAATACGCCTTTAGAAGCCATGGTTATGGAGTATGCACAGCTAACAGGAAGTCTAAATGGTATGGATACTCGTGTGATTACGGAAATTGCCGAATATTATGAAAAAGAACTGGGCTATGTAATTCCTCCTATGACTCCTTTTGTGGGTAAGAACTTTAATGTGACCAGAGCGGGGATTCATGCAGACGGTATTTTGAAAAATGAAGAAATTTACAATATTTTTGATACAGATAAATTATTAAACAGACCTGTGCTCATTGCCATCTCCAACACATCGGGCACAAGTGGCATTGCTCATTGGATAAACACCTACTTTAACCTAAAAGGCGAAGCGGCGGTATCCAAGAAGCATCCTGTGGTGGAAAAGGTATATCAATGGGTGAATGAGCAGTATAATGAAGGACGTGTTACCATGATTACTGACCATGAGCTTGAGGTACTTACCTTACAATATATGAAAGAACTGGATTTAGAGGCGTAAGGAGCAGAAGGAGGAATTTAGGTGGAGCAATATATTATAGACGCTAAAGAAAAGTTTGGAAAACTCTTGGAAGAACAAATGAAGCGGGTTGCCGCAATGAAGGAACAAAAGGAATTTGTGGATTATCAAAAAAAGGATACCATTATCATCGGAATCGCTGGTGGAGATGGTATTGGCCCTGCCATTACAGCACAAGCAAAGCGTATTATGGAATTTCTTTTGAAAGATGCAGTAAGCACAGGTAAAGTAAAATTTCGCATGATTGAAGATTTGACCATCGAAAAAAGAACGGAAGCCATGAAAGCAATTCCTGATGATGTAGTTGCTCAATTAAAGGAATGCGATGTGATTTTAAAAGGACCTACTACCACTCCTAGAGCTGGAGACCCTTGGCCCAATATTGAAAGTGCCAATGTGGCAATGAGAAAAGAGCTGGATTTGTTTGCCAATGTTCGCCCTGTGAAGGTGCCTGAAATGGGAATTGATTGGGTGTTCTATAGAGAAAATACAGAAGGTGCTTATGCACTGGGCAGCAAGGGCTTTGCGGTAAATGAAGATATGAGTATTGACTTTACCGTAGCAACCCATGAGGGAACGGAAAGAATTATCCGTGCGGCATTTGAATATGCTCGCAAAAATGGCAAAACAAAAGTAACTGCCGTAACCAAGGCCAATATCATTAAGG
>JAAYQI010000219.1 GCA_012519385.1 Candidatus Epulonipiscium sp. | reverse complement strand
TGCGGGTCGCCCAAAAACATATCAAGGGCAATCGCCAGCACCATTACCCAAATCCAAGTTATACTCAATGATGTTCCTCCCTGTATTGTTTGCATTTTTCTACAAAATTCTCTGCAAACCGAATATTCCCATAAAAATGCATATGAGGAAAGCCTGCAAACAAATTTCCCTGTGCATGAATGCAGTTCCAGTGTTGGGTACCAAGTGGTTTTTGGGAAACAAATGCATCCCCATTATTTTCGCTGTCCCAATAGTGAAATTCGTGAGCAGAAATTTTCTCTCCTTTTTTGCACAGCAGGGTATCTTTTTGGGCGGTTAGTGTACTATAACCAAAGTGCTTTAATCTATCCTGCTTCCATGCCCTTCCAGAAATCACCCCTGCCATGGGGTAGAAATTACCTTCCAAATCCTCCAGCTCTTCATGCAAATAAAGAAAACCTCCGCACTCCGCAACACACGGGATTCCTTCTTTTATTACCTCTTTTATTTGCATTAAAAGGCTTTTATTTTCCGAAAGCGTTTTGGCATAAACTTCCGGGTATCCTCCACCTAGCAGTAATCCATCCACATTCTCGGGCAAATGTTTATCCTTTAAGGGAGAAAAAAAATAAATTTCACACCCAAGTTTCTCCAGTAGCTCCAAATTATCTTCATAATAAAAACAAAAGGCATCATCTTTTGCCACTGCAACTCTACATACCACAGGCTTTTTCTTTCTTTCACTTTTTTTCATACAAAGTGCTTCCGCTTTTTCAGCCAGTTTTAAAATACCATCAATATCTACAGTTTTTTCCATGGTTTCTGTCAGTAATTGCAGTCTGGTATGAAAATCCTGCTCACTAGTGGGTGTCACCAAGCCCAAATGTCGGCTTTCTATACTGCATTGGGGCAAAAAAGGTAAGTATCCAAGCACCGATACAGGCAATTCCTGCTCCACCGCTTTTTTTAATCGTGGGTACATCATTGGAGATGTTCGGTTAAAAATAACCCCCTGTATTCTGCTATCTTTGCGATATTCTAAAAATCCTTTAATTATAGCCACTACGGATAGGCTCATCCCTTTGGTATCCACTACAAAAATCACAGGGGTTTTGGTAATTCGGCTGATATCGTAACTACTTGCCTGCACCGATATGCCACCCACTCCGTCGTAATATCCCATTACACCTTCTAACACAGAATATTCCTTGGCGTTGGCACAAAACCGCTCCAATACCATATCTTCCCCCATCAAAAAGGAATCCAGATTACGGGAAGGTACTCCTATCATCTCTTTGTGAAATAAAGGGTCTACATAATCAGGGCCACACTTAAAGCCGCTGACATTTCCTCTTTTTTGCAAAATCCATAGCAAACCACAGCTTATCATGGTTTTTCCCGAGCCGCTTGCAGGTGCGGCAATCATAATTCTAGGGTAATGCAACGCTCCCGCCTCCCTTACCTTTTAGGATATAGATGGGGTTTTGTGCCTTCATTAAATGATATCTTCCTGCTTTTTCTGCTTTAGAAATCATCACTTGGGTATATTCTTCCTCCACCATACCAAGTTCTTGGAAGGCTTGCAGTGCCTCCGATAAAGTTTGCAGTGCAATCACATTCAGCACCACAAGGGCATGAGGATTTTTTTCTAAAACACAGGCAAGTATTTCTTTCAGATTTCCGCCCGAACCCCCGATAAATACCTTATCCGGCGAAGGTAGTTCCTCCAAAACTTTCGGGGCTTCGCCCTGTATCACTTCCACATTCCACGCTCCAAAGGCTTGGATATTCTGCCGTATCAAATCAAGGGCTTCTTCCTTTCTTTCTATGGCAAACACCTTCCCTTTAGGGCAACATAACCCTGCCTCCACCGATACCGAGCCTGTTCCCGCACCGATATCATAAACAATATCCCTCTCTTGTAACTCCAAATAAGATAAAGAAATGGTACGCACTTCTCTTTTGGTCATAGGCACACTTTTACGGATAAATTTTTCATCGGGAATTCCCATGGAGTACAAATGCTTTTGTTTCGGGGCAAAAATCATTGCCACCCCAAACCCAGAAAATTCCTCCTGCAATAACTCTCGGGCACTTCCTGTCACAATTTTTTCCTCAGGATAAGAAAGATGTTCCCCAACGGTGATATAAGCATTACCTAAGCCTGTGGCGATCAGTTGGTTGCATATGGTATGCACATCCTCTCCTCCGCCCAAAAGCACAAAGCACTTTTCATGCTGATGCACATACAGGGAGATATTTTCTTTCTTTCCATGGAGGCTTGTGATAAATGCATCCTCCCAAGAAATTCCTATTTTTGCGGCAAAATAGCTTAAAGAGCTGATTCCTGCAAGCACATGTACCTCAAAAGAAGTATCCAAAGCCAGTAGCATTTTCTTTGCACCGCTAAAAAATCCAGTATCTCCCGAAAAAGCAAGTACAATTTGATTGTACTGGGGGTTCTTTTGCAAAAAATCCAGTATCTCCTGTGGTTTGTATGCGATATAGCTTTCCTTGCCAAAGGAAGCAACTGCGTCCACCACTCGTTTTGCACCGATTATGACATCCGCCTGTTGCAGTGCCAGTATTGCTTCTTGGGTTAATGTACCATGCCCCATGCCTACACCAAGCAGTGTAACTTTTCGTTTAGGAGAAAGCTGCATTTTTTTAGATAACACTTCTACCAACTGCTGTACGGAAAATCCTTCGTCCTCCTTTTTCCTTCCGATAACGATGATTTTCATTCCTAATTCCTGTGCGGCTTCAATTTTTTCCGTATATCCCCCTGCTTCCCCCGAGCTTTTGGTAACCAAAAATTCTGCATGGGTATGACGAAATTGTGCCAGATTCATCTCCTTGGAAAAAGGCCCTTGCATCGCCAAAATATGCTTTCCCGAAAGTCCATAGGACCCGCATTCTTCTATCACCTTTGCAGAGGGCAGTACGCGGGCATACACCCGATTGGAAAACTCCTTCAGCACTGTGAATTTCTTTAATTCTTTGCTTCCTGTAGATATAAAAATAGTTCCTGTGGTATTCTGCAAATACTCCACTGCATCCTCTACAGAATCTACATACTCCACACTTCGGCATTCCCTTTCTTCACG
>JAAYQI010000218.1 GCA_012519385.1 Candidatus Epulonipiscium sp. | reverse complement strand
TTTTTGTGGTGCCAAACCCATAGAATAAAAGGAACTACCACAGCCTGTGTATTCACTAAAAAAGCATTGACAGCAGGCGTGGTGTACTTTAAGCCTACCGTCATAAGGGCAAACAGTAAAAAAAGCATTCCTCCCACAAAGCCTCCAGCCTTCCACTCCTCAAGGGTGATGTGTGTCAGCTTTTTTCCATAAAAAATACCCATACAGGCTGTAGCAACCAAAAAACGACCTGCAATAATTTGAAACGCACTCAACCCGTCCTCCAACAGGTATTTCATGCTAATAAAGCCTGCACCGCCCACAAGGGCTGCCAATAAAAGCAACAGTTCTCCTTTATATTTCTGTATCATGGCTGTACCAAAAGCTCTTTTCTAAGCCAATCCAAGGCACTATATACTGTTGGAAGACGGGTTGAGTGCGTTTCAAATTATTGCAGGTCGTTTTTTGGTAGCTACCATTTGTATGGGTATTTTTTATAGGAAAAAACTGTATCACATTACCCTTGAGGAGTGGAAGGCAGGAGGCCTTGTGGGAGGAATGCTTTTTTTATTGTTTGCCCTTATGACGGTGGGCTTAAAGTACACCACGCCTGCTGTCAATGCTTTTTTAGTGAATACACAGGCTGTGGTAGTTCCTTTTATTCTATGGGTTTGGCACCACAAAAAGCCCGATAAGTATTGTATATTTTCTGCAATATTATCTTTGGTAGGAGTGGCGTTATTATCTGCTTCCGATGGAATTCGCATTGATTTTGGCGCTATGCTTTCTTTACTTGCGGCAGTTGCATTTGCGTTTCAAATGGTATTTTTGGGAGGATATGTGCAGAAATTTGACCCTATCCGATTGACGTTTATAGAAAATATGGTAGTTTTTTTGCTATCTCTTTGCTGTGTTATTTTTTTACGAAACCCTATGCCGCAAATAACCGTAAGGGTGATGGAAAATATGATTGTGCTGGGAGTTTTTTGCACTGCCATTTACTTTGTACTGCAATCTGTGGGACAGCAGACGGCATCCCCTTCTAAAACAGCGGTGATTATTACGTTGGAATCCGTATTTGCTACCATTATGTCCGTGCTAATTTATGGAGAAAAAATGACGGTAAGAGGATATGTGGGCTGTATTGTTTTATTTGTGGCGGTACTGATAGCGGAAGGAGTTCCTTTTTTTAACCTAGAAAAAGTTGATGGTTGACGTGGATACAGGTTTACGATATACTTAGAACAAAAGTTCGTGCTTGAAAGGCGGTTGCGATATGGCGGAAAAAAAGGAGAGAAAAAAGGTACAGCCTGTCAAATTGGAAGATAGGCAGAAGGCCTTGGATGCGGCATTAAGCCACATAGAAAAGCAGTTTGGCAAGGGTGCCGTTATGAAACTGGGGGATGACAGCGAGAGAATGAATGTGGAGGTAACCCCCACAGGTTCTTTGAGCTTGGATATTGCATTAGGAGTAGGCGGAATCCCCAAAGGTCGTATTATTGAGGTATTTGGTCCAGAGTCTTCTGGTAAGACTACGGTGGCATTACATATGGTGGCAGAGGTACAAAAGTCTGGCGGAATTGCAGGTTATATTGATGCGGAGCACGCCATGGACCCTGTGTATGCCAAGGCTTTGGGTGTAGATATTGATAACTTGTATATTTCACAGCCCGATGATGGTGAGCAGGCTCTTGACATCGCAGAAACTATGGTGCGTAGCGGTGCTATTGATTTGGTGATTGTGGATTCTGTGGCGGCATTGGTTCCCAGAGCTGAGATAGAAGGAGAAATGGGAGATTCCCATGTTGGTTTGCAGGCAAGACTTATGTCGCAGGCACTTCGTAAGTTAGCAGGTATTGTAAACCGCTCCAAATGTACTGTGCTTTTTATTAACCAATTAAGGGAAAAAATTGGAGTTACTTTTGGCAGCCCCGAAACCACAACAGGAGGGCGTGCTTTAAAGTTCTATGCCTCTGTGCGTATTGATATACGAAAAGGAGAACCTATCAAACAAGGAACAGATGTTGTAGGAGCCAGAACCAAACTTAAAATTGCAAAGAATAAGGTGGCGCCTCCTTTTAAAACAGCAGAGTTTGATATCATGTATGGCCAAGGAATTTCTAAAGAAGCGGATATTTTGGACTTGGCGGCAGAAGTTGATATTGTAAATAAAAGCGGTGCGTGGTATTCCTATAAGGAAACACGTATCGGCCAAGGTAGAGAAAATGCCAAGACTTTCCTCAAGGAACATCCCGAGATGTGCTTGGAGATTGAAAACTTGGTACGTGCCCATTATGGTTTAAAAGACCGTGGAAGCCAAGGGGCTACTACTAGTGATAATGCAACTACTCAAGAGCCTACAGATAAGACACCAGCGAAAAAGGCAACTGCGAAAGCCTCTGCGAAAACCTCTGCGAAAACCTCTGCGAAAGAGGATGTGATAGAAGTTGTTACAATAGAAGAATCTCCTGTAGAAGAAGTTCCCATAGAATCAGAGGAAATGATATTGCCTGAAGAATTAACCTTAGTAGATGATGATGAATAAAAAAGGTCTAAATCTTTCAGAAAATTTATGGCTGTCGATGTATTCGGCAGCCTTTGCTGTGAGGAGGAGGAAAAGCAATGCTTATAACAGCCATTACACCTCAAAAAAATAATGCAGAACGTGCTTCCATTTTTATAGATGGTGAGTTTGCATTTGGGTTATCCATGCAGGATGTGTTATATTTTAAATTGAAAGAACAGCAGGAAATATCGAAAAAAACCTATACTTACATCAAAGAACAGTTGCTTTATATCAAGGCTCAAGATGCAGCACTTCACTATATTAGCTATCAGATGAGAACAGAGAGTGAAGTTCGCAAAAAATTAAAGACCTTGGAGTATGGGGAAGATGTAATAGAAAGAGTCATTGATTTTTTATTAAAATACCGATATGTAGATGACTTAAGTTTTGCTGCAGCCTATATTCGCCAGCGGAAAAAAAGTAACCCCAAAGGCCGATATGCATTGCGCTATGAATTAAGGCAAAAGGGAGTATCGGAAGAAGTGATAGATGAAGCATTGGAAGAAGAGCCTTTGGATGAATTAGACGATGCCGTACGATTACTGCAAAAAAAAGCAAGAAATTTAGATAATATAGACGAAAAAGCGACAAAAAGGTTGGGTGCATTTTTACAACGCAGGGGGTATTCCTATGCTATAATAAAGGAGGCCATGCAAAGGGTCAAAGAAGAAACGGTTTGAAACGGAGGTAGCTTTTGATGGCTTTTTATATCGGAGAAATTTTAAAGCTAAGAGGAGAATTTTTGGAAGCACACCAAAAAGGAGATTATTTAGAGTCTATTGTTTTGGGTAAAAAGATTATAGAATTATATAAAAATAATGATGATTGTGATAGCATGGAGTATGCCCTAGATTTACACAATCTAGGCATTGCCTATGATGATATTTGTATGTACGATAAGGCCATTTTTTATTACCGAATCTCCGCAGAATTAAAAAAGAAATTATCAGGAGAAAGCATTGCTTATGCCGATACACTGAATAACTTGGCCATTGCCTACAGCAATATTGGACAGCATGAAAAAGCACTAAAATTGCAGGAAAAGGTTTTAAGTATTAGAGATACTCTCCAAGGTAAAAGCCATACGGATTATACCATTGGGCTTTTTAATTTGGGAAATGCTTATGAAGATATGGGGGATTATGCCAAATCCCTTGAGATGCATACCAAGGCACTGATAAAAGCAAATAGACAGAAGGATTTTTCTAAGGCGGACTATGCTGATATATTGGTGAGCATAGGGCGAGTATATGAAAAAATAGGGAATTATCATAAATCTTTGGATTCCTACGAAAAAGCCATCGAAATCATACGGGAATTAGGAGATATGGAGCTATACCGTATGACATTATTATTAAGTGCAGCGGCGGCGGCGGAAAAAGCAGAACGGCTTAAAGATGCTAAGAATTGGTGTAAAGAAGCTATTGAAATCCGTAAAAAGATGATGCCTGTCTGTCATTTGGATTATATTTCCAACATGAATACTTTGGCAGCAATTTATGCCAAAACAAAAGAATATCAAAACGCAAAGGCAGTACATGAAGAAGTTTTGGAGCTTTCTGAAAAAATACTGGGAAAAAATCATGCATACTATGCGGATATTATAAACAATATTGGAGTGGATTATTGCGGAATGAAACAGTATGAAGAAGCCTTACAGTTTCATCGGCAGGCATTGCAGTTAAAAAAAGCTGCAGTGGGGAAAGTACACCATCAGTATGCATTAAGCCTTATTAGCTTAGGGACAGTGTTTTTACGGATGGAGCAGTATGAAAATGCACTTTCTTGCTATCGTGAAGCATTAGAAATCAGAAATACACTCTATCATGGTGACCATGTTGCTTGTGCGGATGTTTTGATGGCAATGGCAAATGTGTATCAGAAGAGAAAAGATTATGAAAGTGCCATAAAATATTATTCTGATGCAAAATTATTACGGAAAAGATTGGACGATACAAAGAGTGCTGTATACATATGGAACTTGCAGTGCTTGGGCAAATGCTATATTTACGCTAATAAAAGGCAAGAAGGAATCCGCTATCTTCAAGAAGCCATTGAGATACAGCAAAATCAATATGGCACCAAGCATCCCGATTATGCATCTGCCCTAAGACAGCTTGGAGCTATATATGGCACATTGGGTGAATACCAAAAGGGCATTGCACTATGGAAAGAAGCCGCTAGCATTGAGGATGAAATGCTGGGAGAAAAAAGCCCTCGTTATTGGAAAACAATAATAGAATTAGGATATTTCCATATACAGCAAAAAGAATTTACCAAAGCAATGAACCTTCTTCTTAGAGCAGATAGCTTTTCAGAGATGGAGGAGTCTTGGCTTATAGAGTATAAAGCCCTATGCCAGCTATACCTTGCAAAATGCTATATGGAGTGGGATGAAAAGGAAACAGCATGGCATTATTATCAAAAAGCATTAAAAAGCCAGAGAAAAGTAGAAGTTACTGGAGATAGTAAGTTTGATGCTGAGGAAAAGCAGTTCTTGGCAAGCTATCAAAGTAGAAAATGGCAGCCAAGTGCAATCAGGATTTTGCGGAAAAATACCATGGAACTGGAAAAACAAATAGAACCTTTAAAAATTGTAGGTATTGTAACAGCGGGAAAAAATGAAACCTCAAGTACTTCTACAGATAAGATACAAAACAAAATAGAACTCTTACAAAATGCCTATACTACCCTTGAAAAAAGCAGGGGGGCGGAGGATACTGAAGCAGTGGAGGCTGCCCTTGCCCTTGGGGATGCTTATCGGGAACAAAATAGATGTGAGGATGCTCTGTTTTGGTACCAAAAAGCAGAAAAGTATGGGGATGAAAAGATTTTTGCCCAGTGCTGTTTAAAAGAAGGGACAATTTATCTACAAACAGGAAATTACAGAAAGGCTCTGGAAAAATTGACCAATGCCAAGAGATATATTGAGGAATATGATTCCATTCATACACAAGAATATATAGAAATCATTACTCTTTTAAAGGAGCTATATCAAGTACAGGCAAAACAGAGGACTATGTTTTTTGATAAGAAGGAAGATATACTGCAACACGAAGAATTTACAAAAGCAGATAAGAAAAAAGAGCTTGTGCAAAAGACTTCTGATGAGAACATAGAATATTATGGCAAGCTGGCTTTTTCCATGGAGAAGGAAAAAGGGGAAACATTAGAATATGCTAAGATACTGTTAAAAATTGCAGAATTATATTGTAATATTAAAAAATATACAGAATCTCTGCTCTTTTTTGAAAAGGCGGCAGATATATATCACAGAAAAAAAGGTGAAAAAAGCATAGCCTACGGGCGAATTATGGAAAGAATCGGAGAAATATACTTTTTGCTTGAAAAATGGAAAAAAGCACAACAATATCTGGAAAAAGCATATGGTATCTCTAATAGTCAGCAACAGAAAAAGTTTTTTTCGTCCAAAAAGAAATTGGCAGCTATCTATTGGAAAACAAAACAACTTAACAAGCTGATTTCCTTAAAAATGGGGCAAAATGTGGAATGATATGTAGGTTTGTCAAACATATGTTATACCGTCATTCAAAAATTAAATAGAGTTTCCCTTGGTGAAACCCAGCCCAAAGGGCGCATTGGAAAGTTATTATACTTTGCATTATGCTTCATTAATTGTAATTTAAAATCATTAATGAGTAGAATTTTGCTATCGCATAAAAATACTCATTATCCTTACGATGTGAGCGTTCAACTTTGCCATTATGCCTTGGAGTATAAGGTTTTATCATTTTATGTATAATCCCGTGTTCATTAAGAGTTCGTTGAAATTGTG
>JAAYQI010000023.1 GCA_012519385.1 Candidatus Epulonipiscium sp. | reverse complement strand
TAGACATAGAGAGTAGTAGCACAAAAAAACATAAAAGTAAGGTTACCATATCCCCATAGGTATCCATCCAGTTTGCGCCACCCTCTTGAACCTTCTTTTTTCTTGCCATCTAAAGCCTCACCCCAATTCCTTATATAAATTTTAATAAAAAGCAGTATTGCCCATGCACAGCATTATTTTCCTTTTTTCTTTTTGCCTTTCTTCTCGGTTTCTTGACCGCCATCATCTCCAAAAGGAGACTCTCTGTGCTGCTGTGCCAAAAAGGAGGTTAATTTTTCTTTTAAAAACTTTGGATTTTCTCCCGATTGTATGGAGAGTACCCCTTCAATAATAATCTGTTTGCATAAGTACTCTTCATTATTTCGTATTCTCAGTTTTTTTGCAATAGGGGAGAAAATTAAGTTTGCAAGAATAACGCCGTAAAACGTTGTTATAAGTGCAACAGACATATCCTCACCTATTTTAGAGGAACCCCCTGAATCCATATCCATACCTTTTAACATATTTACCAAGCCTATCAGCGTACCAACCATACCAAAGGCGGGCGCCAATGCTGCTGCTTTTTCGTACATTCCAGCACCCTCATCGTGCCGTTCTGATAAATAATCCAAATCGTTATTTAACATATCCCGAACTCTATCAGGGTCTGTAGCATCTACAATCAGCATAATACCTTGCCGAAAAAAAGGATCCTCCAAGTCTTTTGCTCTTTCTTCCAAAGCCAAAAGCCCATTTTTTCTGGCAAACTGTGCTAATTCTACTAATATCTCTATATACTCCATAGGATCGAACTTCTTGCCGTCCATCATTATTTTCAAATGTTTCGGTATTTGTTTTAAAACAGGAAGTGGGTAGCTAGCCACTACCGCAGAAATAGTACCACCTAATACAATAACGATACTGGCAACATCCACAAAGTTCAATAACTTTCCAGGATCAATGCCATCAGCCCCAACTGTAATACCGCCAAATATTAAAACAAATCCGATTACAACTCCAACTATAGTCGTTATATCCATCGTAAGCCTCCATACATATTTCTACAAGTCCAATTTATTTAGTCCACATCTTCACTATAATCAGTCAATGTAATGCTTTTATAATAATTATGTACCTTGGCGTTATATTCAATAATTTTCTGCAGAATTTCCTCTGCGGATTCTCTCACAATAAAAAAGTCTTTGTTCATTAAAATCACTTTCGATTCTGGTATAATCTCAATACACTCTATCTGATTGCAATTAATATAAAATTCTTCCCTATTCAATTTTGTTAGCTTAATCATTATAGCCACCCCCAAATATTAGAATAACCGGGCAACGTCATTTTGGGCATCACCCGGCCATTCCAAAATGCTATTAGCGTTTTAAGTTAATTAATTCCTGAAGCATTTCATCTGTTACTGTAATAATTTTTCCGTTTGCCTGAAATCCTCTTTGCGTGGTAATCATTTCAGAAAACTCATTTGCCAAATCCACATTTGCCATTTCCAAGCCATTGGTAATCAGCTTGCCTGTAGAGCCTTCCGTAGGCTTGTTGGCTGTGATAGTACCTGTATTGGCAACCATTCTGTAGTAAGGGCCCTGGCTTTTTTCCAGTGCGCTTGGGTTAGGTACGTTAGCCAGAGCAATCTGCCCAATCACTACAATCTGCTCTTTATCGTCGATACCTGTAATCATACCACTGGAGTCAATGGTAATGCTTCCAAGCTCTAAAGGCTTGCCATCAGCATCTTTTGGAATCTTAATTGAGCCCAGCTTATCGTATACAATGGCACCACCTGCATCAGGGGGTACAAAGCCATATACAGACTGACCGTTATGGTCAACCAAGTTTCCATTTCCATCAAAGAAGAAATTACCCACTCTGGATACTTGTAATGATTTTAGCTCGGTTTGTTCTTCAATATCAATTTCCTTACCCAGTTGCCCTACCAAAAAGAAGCCATTTCCGTCAATCATACAGTCTGTAGCCTTTCCGGTTGGTGCATAACTACTGGTGCCAAAAATCAAGTCAATAGAAGCAACTGTTTAGCCGTATCCAACTTGAGAAGGGTTCATACCGCCATAGGTAGCAGTTGCATCGGATGCCCCTCTGGTGGTCTGGTAAATAGAATCTTGAAAGGTTGCTCTAGCAGATTTATACCCATAGGTATTTACGTTGGCAATGTTGTTACCGATAACGTCCATTTTGGATTGGTGTGCTCTTAAACCTGCCACTGCCGCATACATTGATCTAACCATTTATTTTCCTCCCATATCATTTTTCTTGTGCCAAATAACAATGAATCAATCGGATTCTTGTTGAAAGCCCCCATAAATGGTCCAGCTTTATAAAATAACGGCACTGTCTATATTAGTAAACACATTATTTTTCATTTCTCTCTGGGTCATGGTGGTAATCACCACATTATTGGCAACATTTATGATAAACGCTCCCTTTTCCCCGATAACAACTACATCTCTTGCTCCTTTTTCCCTTGCTTTTTCTACCGCTTGGTTGAGGTCATCCAGCAAAGTATCTGTTACCTCAATTCCTCTTTGCTCCACACGCTCCTGTGCATGCTTGGAAAATTGCACACCATTTGTTTTGTGTAACTGCTCCTGAAGCATTGCGGCAAAATTCACACCATAGCCAGGGTAGGCCTGCAAGTTGTTCAACTGTCTTTGGTTGATTTGGTTCCCTTGATTGGTACGATTCACACGTTCTATCATAACAATCCCTCCTGTTTCCGCTTCACCCTGCTTACGGCTTTCTATTGCAAAAAAAATCAATCTTCTGTTGTAGTGCCGCCCGCAGGCTCCTCAGCCGCCTCAGGAAGTCTACCAACGCACATAATGTGTTTTAAAGAATAGGATTTTCCATCTACAAATATAATTTGCTCTCCTGCATATAGTCCTGCACCCGTAACAGTTCCTACTACCTCTGTAAGTTTTCCATTATCGGAAATATTCGCAACCGTAACCTCTTTTCCCACTAAGGATGCTGCATATGTGGTTTTAGAAACATCTGTTATGGTATTGATGGCTTCCACAGTAGCCATTTGTGCCATTTGAGCCATCATCTCGCTGTTATCCATAGGGCTCAAAGGGTCTTGGTGCTGCATCTGTGCTACAAATAACTTTAAAAATGCTTCCATATCAATGGTTTGAGCATTTTCTCTCATAATAGAATTTTCTACCTTTTTGGTTCCTGTGGTTCCCGTTTTCATATAATTAGAAATATCAAAATCCATACTTTATCCCCCTTTCTCCTTTATTAAGAAAGAATGCTTCTGTCCCAGCCTTCCATCTGTGCCAATCCCAAACGAACCTGCTGCATAAAATCTGCGGTTCCTTCTGTCTTTTCTTCTTTTTGGGACTCATTGTGTCTGTTTTGTTGTTGTTCTTTTTCGTTGGAGTCCTGCTGTTGCTGATACATATCCTTTTCTTCCTGCACATTCACAACCGTCTGGGTTCCTGTGTTGTTTTCAATGAGCATTCCGATGCTTCTTGCATTTTCCGCCAAAAGACTTACTGTTCTAGGGTTATCACCTGTCATGGATACCAACGTTCTTCCTGCTTCCATTACCAGCTTAATGGTAACCTTGCCTAACTCCTTAGGCATTAATTCGATGATAAACTCATTTTCCTTCTGAGGCATCTGCACAACCACTTTTTCCGCAATGGTTTCTGCAAAATTACTCTCGTTTACCAAAACCGCATCTCCAACCTTTACTTGAATGATGTCTGTTTTAGGAGTTTGTGCTAAGTCCGCAAAGAGAGGTTCTTGCTCTTTGCTTTCTTCCTCTTGTGCCACTACTTGAATATTTTCCAAGCCAGTTTTTTGTACCTTAGATTCTTCCTTTGCTTGAGCAGAATCTACTTGATTCACTGTTTTTGCAACAGCTTCCTCACTGTAAGCTCCTGCCTGCTCTGCTTTGGGACCATCACTAACAGCACTTTGTAAAGACTTGTCATTGTTTTGTGCCAAATGCTCTGGCGCAATATTTTTTGTGACAGACATTTCCTGTGTAGCTTGAGGTGTTTGTTCTACTGGTTCTCCTTTTGCTAATACAGGTGTTTCTTTTGGAAGAATAGGAACTATTTCAGGCAGCACTTCCACTGCATTTTGCGCCTCAACGGATACCTCATCTGTTGGCAGCACTTGAAAATTCTTGTTTTCCAACTGTACCAGCGCCATCTGCCATTGTGCCAGCACATCCTCCTGAGCAACCACTTCTGTCTTTGCCTCCACATCATCAGCAGAGCCGTCTTTTGATTCTACTTTGGGAGAGGTTTTTTCTTTTTCTGTCTCTTTCTTGGAAGAAG
>JAAYQI010000022.1 GCA_012519385.1 Candidatus Epulonipiscium sp. | reverse complement strand
GCGGCCTTTTCAGCACTTTCCGCACAGGCACGAGCCACTGTTAAAATAGTACCCTCTTTAGGCTTCATAACTGCCTTATATGCCGTTTGCATACCCTTATGTGCAGCACGAGCCAATTCCTCTACTCCTACTTCATCCAAACCTTCCAAAGCCTTGGCAAATCCACGGAATAATTGAGAAGTAATTACGCCAGAGTTTCCTCTTGCTCCACGTAATGCTCCTCCTGCGGCTAGTTTTGCAATTTCTCCAATCGATAAAGAATCGCTCTTTTGTGTTTCTTTGGCGGCAGCTAGTACAGTTAAGGACATATTGGTACCCGTATCGCCATCTGGCACAGGGAAAACATTTAAAGCATCCACAAGTTGTTTATTTTCATTTAATTCATTGGCACCGGCAATCACCATTTTGCGTAATAGCAGCCCATTTACCTTTGTTACACTCACTGATAGTTCCTCCTCAATATTAGCTGTCAACCCGAACACCTTCTACAAAGATATTCACTTCCTCAACCTCAAGCCCTGCAAATTCCTCCACCTTATACTTCACAGTACTGATAATGTTATCGGCAATAGCAGAAATATTGGTACCATATTCTACAATAATATGGAAATCCAAACTGATTTTGTTTTCGTTGACAGTCATTTTAATGCCTTTTGTTAAGCTTTCTATTTTTAAAAGTTGTACAATACCATCTTTTACATTTTTAGCTGCCATACCCACAATACCATAACAATCCAAAGCGGCATACCCCGCAATGCGAGCAATTACTTCATTATCTATAGTAATAACACCATATTCGTTTTCCAGTTTCGCTGCCATATCTTTCGACCTCCTGACATATTATTCATTGTAAGCAAAGAACAACCTTCCTATAAGTATACTGCTTGCTGTGCCTACGTGGACATTATACCATTAAAACCACCTTTTTGAAATCATTATTTATAAGCAATCTACTTTTATCTATTCTCCCAAAAAGCCCGCCATTTTTCAAGAAAAATATTTAAAAATTATAATATAGAAATTAGTAAAAAAATGACAGCCAGCGACACTCCTTAGAAATTCCCGTTTATAGTATATATCCATATAGTAAGCCTTCTAGGAAAAAAGATATCCAGTAAAAAGCCTATTTTATTAGTATAAAAACTTTGCAAATTTTTTTGAAATAAATACTTAAATTTCTTGCAAAACTCGAATTTTTCTGCTAAAATGGTTTTGTTGTGTCACATGAGCAATAAGGAGGTGCGTAGCATGGCTAAATGTGAAATTTGTGAAAAAGGTCAAATCAAAGGCCACAGAATCAGTATTAACCGTAGTCAGGTTAGTAGACGTGCAAATAGAAAATGGAAACCGAACATAAAAAAAGTTCAAATTATTGAAGATAATGGTACGGTAAAATCAATATACATTTGCACAAGATGTATGCGTTCTAATTATGTTACACGTGCAATCTAATTTGCTATATTGTAGTCCGTTTATTGGTACTGCACCCCAAGAGGAAGAATGCTTCTAAGCATATTTCAGTATTGGGGTCTTTTTTTATGCTATTTTATTTGATTAAAAACCTTCATCAAAATGATTCCTATAAAAAAGGCAGGTACAAAGTGAAAATCTTCCCTTCCCCCTTTGTAACCCTGCCCTTATGCATCAATGAACGATTGTTTTATGCCCATAGGGCAATATAACCGTAAACCGACTGCCGCATTCTTCCCCTCTTGTTACAGAAACTCTGCCATCATACAGCATTAAAATATGCTTCACAATAGAAAGCCCCAATCCCGTTCCTCCTGCTTTTCGAGAGCGTCCTTTATCCACCCGATAAAACCGTTCAAATATTCTTTCCCTGCTATCCTCAGGAATACCAATGCCTGTGTCCTCCACAATAATCTCTAGAAAACTATCTTGATTTTTACATTTTACTTTTACATACCCTTTTTCAGTATATTTAATTGCATTTTCAATCAAATTAATGAGCATTTGAGATATCCTATCTCTGTTACACATATATAAAGGTATAGTTTCATCCAGCTCAGCTTGAAGCTCCAAGCCCTTTGCCTGCGCCTGCGGTTTTAATAAATCAATGACACTGCGGCAAATTTCCTGTATATATTCTGGTGAAACATTCACATCTTCTTTTCTTGTTTCTATT
>JAAYQI010000217.1 GCA_012519385.1 Candidatus Epulonipiscium sp. | reverse complement strand
TAATTTACTTGAAGGCTATGGAAATGATAATCCAGGTGCAAAATCACAAGGTATGAAACAACTTATGGCTGGCGGTGGCGTAGCACTGATCGGCATGACCCTTGTACCCCTGCTTTCCGAATTATTCGGTTAAAGGGTAATCTATTATGCAAAGCATTATCGACAGCATTACCGAATGGCTCAAGGAACTGCTTATTAGTGGAATTACTGAAAACTTATCGGGGATGTTCGATACTGTCAACATGAAAGTTGGCGAAATTGCAGGCGAAGTAGGTAAGACACCATCGACATGGAACGGTGGTGTCTTTTCTATGATACAAAACCTCTCCGAAAACGTAATTGTACCTATTGCCGGCATTATTCTGACCTTTGTGATGTGCTACGAACTGATACAAATGGTCATTGAGAAAAATAATCTTCACGATATAGAAACCTTTATGTTCTTTAAATGGATTTTTAAAACTTTTGTTGCTGTGTTAATTATTACAAATACTTTTAATATCATTATGGGAATTTTTGATATGTCACAGTATGTTGTATCCAATGCCTCAGGGGTTATCCTCACAGACACCAATATAGACATAAGCACAGTCATAATAAGCATGGAAGAAATTCTTAAGGAAATGGAGCTTGGTCCTCTTTTGGGGTTATGGCTGCAAAGTACTTTAATAGGTTTCACCATGACTGCCCTCTCTATCTGCATTTTTGTCATAATATATGGACGAATGATAGAGATATATTTGATGACTTCCATGGGAGCAATTCCATTTGCAACAATGGTAAATCGCGAATGGGGCACCATGGGGCAGAACTATCTAAAAGCTATGCTTGCCCTTGGCTTTCAGGCTTTCTTGATTATGGTGTGTGTGGGAATTTACGCTGTACTTGTACAATCCATTGCCATTGATAGAAATATTATTGGTGCAATATGGGCTTGTGTTGGTTACACTGTACTACTCTGCTTTACCCTATTTAAAACAAGTTCAATGGCGAAAAGTATATTTAATGCCCACTAAAAAAAGGAGGAACACTTATGGCTTATGTATCTGTACCAAAGGATTTAAGCACTGTTAAAACAAAGGTTGTATTTAATCTTACCAAAAGACAGCTTATCTGCTTCTCTGCCGCACTTGCAATTGGATTGCCTCTGTTTTTCTTTACTAAGGATAGTGTCGGCTCAAGCGTCGCAACCCTTATAATGATTTTTTCCATGCTTCCGCTTTTTATGTTTGCCATATATGAAAAGCATGGTCAACCATTGGAGCTTATCCTAAAACACTATATTGAAGTGCGTTTCTTAAAACCTAAAAAGCGCCCATATAAAACTAACAATTTTTATGCCGTAATCATGCGGCAAGATAAATTGGATGAGGAGGTAAAACACATTGTCAAACACGCAAAAACAATCCCGCCCGAAGCTATCAAAAGCGGAAAGGCAGGAAATAAATCTTGCTATATTAAGAGCTAAAAACCAAGATAAAAAAGAAAAGTCTGCACAGGATTCCATTCCCTTTGAACAAATGTATCCAGATGGCGTCTGCCGTGTTACGGATAAACTCTACACCAAGACCATACGATTTCAGGATATTAACTACCAGCTTGCCCAAAATGAAGATAAGACCGCCATTTTTGAAAGTTGGTGTGATTTCCTAAATTACTTTGACAGCTCCATTCACTTTCAACTCTCTTTCCTTAACATGACTGCAAATGTCAAAGACTACGAAAGCAGCGTTTGCATCAAGCCACAACAGGACAGTTTTGATAGCATCCGTAGTGAATATACAGAAATGCTTCACAATCAGCTTTCTAAGGGAAATAACGGATTAACAAAAACTAAGTATCTAACATTTGGTATCGTGGCTGATAGCGTAAAAATAGCAAAACCACGGCTTGAACGTATTGAAAACGACCTGTGGAATGGTTTTAAAAGACTTGGCGTAACCGTAGAGCCTCTCAATGGAAAAGAAAGGCTAAAACTTTTCCATAATATCATGAGAATGAATGGCAATGAACCATTTCACTTTGACTGGAAATGGCTTGTACCTTCAGGATTATCAGTAAAGGACTTTATCGCCCCCTCCTCCTTTGAATTTCGTGAAGGTAGGGTATTTAAAACAAATGGTAAATTTGGAGCAGTATCTTTTTTACAAATACTAGCTCCCGAATTAAATGACCGTATTTTAGCAGACTTCCTTGATATGGAAAGTAATCTTCTTATTACTATGCACATTCAATCGGTAGACCAAACCAAGGCAATCAAAACCATTAAACGAAAAATTACTGATTTAGATAAGATGAAAATTGAAGAACAGAAAAAAGCTGTACGCAGTGGCTATGATATGGACATTATTCCTTCTGACCTCGCCACCTATGGCGGTGAGGCAAAAAAACTACTTGCAGATTTACAAAGCCGAAACGAGAGAATGTTCCTTGTAACATTTCTTGTGATGAATACAGCAGATACGAAACAGCAACTTGAAAACATTGTATTTCAAGCATCAGGCATCGCTCAAAAACATAACTGCACCTTGATACGGCTTGATTATCAACAAGAGCAAGGATTTATGTCCTCTCTCCCCCTTGGTCTAAATCAAACTGTTATTCAGCGGAGCTTAACAACGTCATCAACAGCAATTTTTGTTCCCTTTACTACGCAGGAATTATTTCAATCTGGTGGAGAAGCTCTATATTATGGGCTAAATGCTCTTTCAAACAACCTCATAATGGTAGACCGAAAAAAACTTAAAAATCCTAACGGCTTGATTTTGGGAACACCGGGAAGTGGCAAGAGTTTTTCTGCTAAGCGTGAGATTACTAACATCTTTCTTATTACCACTGATGATATTATTATTTGTGATCCAGAAGCCGAATATTTTCCTCTTGTTAATCGCTTAAACGGTCAGGTGGTAAAGATTTCTCCTACAAGCCCCGACTTTATAAACCCGATGGATATTAACTTAAATTATAGTGAGGATGATAGTCCACTATCCTTAAAGTCCGACTTTATTCTATCCTTGTGCGAACTTATTGTGGGCGGCAAGGAAGGATTAACACCTGTAGAAAAAAGTATTATAGACCGCTGCGTACGCCTTGTCTATGCTGATTACCTTGCAGACCCTACACCTGAAAAAACGCCTATTTTAGAAGACTTATATAATGCTCTTGAGAATCAAGATGAAAAAGAGGCACAACATATCAGAGCCGCTCTTGAAATCTATGTAACAGGCTCTTTAAATGTATTTAACCATCGCACTAATGTGGATATTACAAATCGCCTCGTCTGCTTTGATATTAAGGAATTAGGCAAGCAGTTAAAAAAATTAGGTATGCTCGTAGTACAAGACCAAGTTTGGAATAGAGTAACGGTAAATCGTGCTGAAAAGAGAGCGACACGCTACTATATGGATGAGTTTCATCTGCTCTTGAAGGAAGAACAGACCGCTGCTTATTCTGTAGAGATTTGGAAACGGTTTAGAAAATGGGGCGGAATTCCTACAGGCATTACCCAAAATATTAAAGACCTCTTATCTTCTCGTGAAGTGGAGAATATCTTTGAAAACTCCGACTTCATCTATATGCTTAACCAGGCATCAGGAGATAGACATATTTTAGCAAAACAGCTTAATATATCCCCCCATCAGCTTTCCTATGTGACTCAATCAGGAGAAGGCTAAGGATTATTGTTTTATGGCAATGTTATTTTGCCTTTTGCAGATAAATTTCCTAAGGATACTGAGCTATACCGTATTATGACTACAAAACCTACAGAAACTATAAAGGAATAGAGATTTGCACTTTTATATATTTTAAAACGCATAAAATTATGCTATACTTTTTCAAGAGGTGGCGATTATGGACAAAGATAAATCAATTAAATTATTTGAACAAAAAACTATTCGAACACATTGGGATGAAGAACAGGAAAAATGGTTTTTCTCCATCCAAGATGTTGTTGAAATTTTAGCAGATACACAAAATCCAAAGGATTACATCAAAAAAATGAAACGGCGTGATGAAGAGCTTTCTGCCAACTGGGGGACAATTTGTCCCCTAGTTGTAATGATTGGTGCAGATGGACGCAGAAGAAAAATACAAGCAGCCGATACACAAGGATTGCTACGTCTTATACAGTCTATTCCATCAAAAAAAGCAGAGCCTTTTAAAATGTGGTTAGCTCAAGTTGGAAGTGAAAGACTTGACGAAACTGCAGATCCTGAACTTGCCATAGAGCGAGCATTAGAAACCTATCTCAAAAAAGGCTATTCGCAGGACTGGATTAACCAACGTTTAAAAACAATTGAAGTTCGTAAAGCATTAACAGATGAATGGGATGCTCACGGAGTAAAACAGGGATTAGAATATGCAATTTTAACAGATGAAATCACACGAGCATGGTCGGGAAAAACCACTAAGCAATATAAAGCATTAAAAGGTTTAAAGAAAGAAAATTTGCGAGATAATATGAGCAATGTGGAGCTTATTCTTAATATGCTTGCAGAGGCATCTACTACGGAAATTTCACAAAACGAAAACCCAGAAACCTTTGAGGAAAATAAAATTGTTGCACGAAAAGGTGGTAATGTTGCCAAAGCCGCACGAGTACAGCTTGAAGAAACTACTGGAAAAAGTGTAGTGACTAATAAAAACGCGAAAGACTTACAGCCATTGCCACTGCTATCTGATGATGAATATACTGATGAATAATTAATATTTCTGATTTTTCCATTGTCAGCAAAATCGTATAAACAAAATAAATATTACCAAAGCCGTTTGTAGAGATACAGGCGGCTTTTTGCGTAGAAGGAGGATACCTATTTGAGTAAAAAGCGGCAAAAGCCCTTCAATTCCACGGGTAAAGAATCTCGCCTTGTATTTACAGTGGAAGAACGTGCCGACCCTGCCCTTGAAATTCCAATCAAAAAAGCAGAAAAGGCGGCTGACAAACTAGAGAAGGCACAAGAAAATATCCCGAAAAAGAAGACCCTTGTTAGCCACCGCACCGTAAATGCTGAAACAGGCAAAAATACGGTGCGTTTATATTTTGAGGAAGTTGACAAGCCAAAACCACCATCCAAGCTTGCATATAATATCAAGTCTATTCCCCAAAGAGAGCTGCTCTCTCAAGTTCACAAGGAAATACGGAAAAATGAACAGGATAATGTAGGCTTAGAAGCATCACACAAAACCGAGGAAGGTGCTGAATTTGTAACAAGACGTGTAAAAAGTGCTTACCGAGGTCACAAGCTAAAACCATACCTGCAACTGGATAAAGCAGAAAAAGCAACAATAAAGGCAGACGTCAATTTTCTATATCAAAAGAGTATGAAAGACAGCCCTCATCTTTCTTCTAATCCTCTTTCAAGATGGCAGCAAAAACGAATGATTAAAAAGAATTACTTATCTACAAGATATGGCAAAGAAGCAAATACCATACATCAAGCAACTACTACTTCTAAAAAAGCTGCAACTACGGTTGCTGGGGTAACAGATAAGTTAATGCAGTTTATTGGAAGCCATCACAAAGGTCTTTTTATACTTCTTTCTATTGCTGCTGTTGTCATTATTCTAATGAGCACAATTTCTTCTTTCTCACTCATGCTTGAAGGTGGCTTGCAAAGTATAGTAGGAACCTCTTTCACTTCCGAGGACGAGAACATCGTAGCCGTAGATGATAATTATGAAGAATTAGAAAGAGTCTTACAGGCACGAATTAACAATATAGAGAGCGAATATGCAGGTTATGATGAATATCAATACCATTTGGATGAAATCGGACACAATCCCTTTACTCTTGCCTCTTATCTAACAGCAAAATTACAAGTATATAAAGAATCCGAGGTTCAGTCTGAACTAAGAGCTTTATTTGATGAGCAATATACACTCACTACCCGTGAAGAAGTACAGGTGCGTTACCGGACTGAAACACGTACCGACACATGGACAGATGAAGAGGGAAACACTCACAGGGATACCTATACTGTAGAAGTCCCTTATGATTATTATATTCTCCACATCACGCTGAAGAATAAGGACATCAGTATTCTTGCTGACAGTAATTTGACAGCGGAGCAATATGAAATGTTCGGTGTGTATATGCAAACTCAAGGTAATAAGCCCTATTTATTTGAGGGAAGTATCTATGCTCCTAACAAAGGTGAATACACAGATTATGATATACCCCCTAATGCCCTCACTGACCCTGACTTTGCAGCCCTTATGAATGAAGCAGGAAAATATTTAGGTTATCCCTATGTATGGGGCGGCAGTTCCCCAAGCACCAGTTTTGACTGTTCCGGATTTGTATGTTGGGTATTAAATCAATCTGGAGTATATCCTATGAGCCGAACAACAGCACAAGGAATTTTTAATCAATGTACAATAATACCACCAAATGAAGCAGGACCTGGAGATATTATCTTTTTCACCGGAACTTATGCAAGTGGCAGTGCAGTATCCCATGTTGGCATTTATGTGGGAAATGGAATGATGATCCACTGCGGAAATCCCATACAGTATGCCTCTGTAAATAATGCTTATTGGACACAACATTTTTACGCTTACGGGCGTTTGAATTAAAGGAGAGATTCGATGAACAAGAAGAGAGAAAAAGTTATTTTAGAAATAACGAAAACAAAAGAAAAAATTGCAGAATTACAAGAAAAACTCCGTGAACTGGAACAGCAGAAAACAGAATTAGAAAACACTGAAATTGTTGCACTTGTTCGCAGCACTAAAATGAATACCACTGAGTTATCTGCATTTTTAAAGGCGTATCATAAAAAAAATGATGCGTCTTTTCTTAATCAAAAACAGGAGGAAATCATCCATGAAGAAAACTGAAATTCGTATCTTTATTACCCTATTTGCAGCAATCTTTTGCTTAATAGTATTTCAAACAACAGCTTTTGCAGGAGGAGGTGAAGAAATAGTTCCACTTATTCCCGAAGAAACCGTGACACCAAAAACCACCCCTACTCCTCTCACTCCTGATGGAAATTTGACACTCGTAGATGATATTTCAGAGGAACAAGCCGAGGATAAGCAATTCGTAACCCTTGTTTCCAAGAATGGCAACTACTTCTACTTAGTAATCGACCGAGCCGGTGATAAGGAAAATGTCTACTTTCTAAACCTTGTTGATGAAGCAGATTTGCTTGCCTTGATTGAGGGAGAAGTTCCAAAGCAACAGCAAACACCACAGCTATGCAATTGTACTGACCTTTGCAAAGACGGAAATATAGATACTAATTGCCCTCTTTGTAGGAATGATATTACAAAATGCACAGGAAAAATCACTACCCCTACACCTACTCTAGAGCCTACAGAAGAAAAAAATAACAATGCAAAAGGCACCTTGCTCCTCCTACTGATTGTGGGCATAGCAGTTAGTGCATTTTACTATTTCAAGGTGCTAAAGAAGAAGACAAATACTAAGGGAAATACCGACCCACTTGATTATGATTATGACGATGAGGATGAGGATGAGGATGAGGATGACGCAGATTACGACAATGAAACCGCAATTGAAGATTACGAAGAAAGTGAGGATGATATAAATTGACCATGAATACAGATGATAACCACGAAAAAATAATAACTCAAAATTCACAATGCAGACAGGAGGAAAAACCTCCTACTCCCTCTTTAAATCAAACAAAAAAAGATGTTAAGTCAAAGCATTACCGTGGAATTATCTTTCTTAACAAAGAAAGGAAGACAAGCGAATGAAATATACATTAGTCATAGCGGAGAAAACCTCAGTAGCACAGAGTATTGCTGCTGTCATTGGTGCAACCAAAAGGTATGACGGTTATTTAGAAGGTAGTGATTACATCGTATCGTGGTGTGTGGGACATTTGGTAGAGCTTTCTACAGCCGATAGCTACGATGAACGCTACGCAAAGTGGCAATATGCTGATTTGCCTATTATCCCACAAAATTGGCAATACAGTATTTCAAGAGGCAAAGAAAAACAGATGAAGATTATAGATGAGCTGATGCATCGAAAAGATGTAAATATCATCATTGCTGCCACAGATGCAGGGCGTGAAGGAGAGCTTATTTTTCGATTAGTATATGAAAAAAACAGCTGTAATAAACCAGTAAAACGCCTTTGGATTTCTTCAATGGAAGAAAAAGCAATATCAGATGGTTTTCAAAATCTCCGTGACAGTAAGCACTATGACAATCTATACCGGTCTGCACTTTGCAGGGCAAAAGACGACTGGATTGTGGGTATTAATTCTACAAGGCTATTTTCAGTTCTTTATGGACAGACCTTGAATGTAGGTAGAGTTATGTCCCCTACTCTTTCCATGATTGTAGAACGTGAGGCATCTATCAGTGCATTTGTTACTGAGCTATTTTATACAGTGCAGCTTGATTGTGGTGTATTTACACTCTCCTGCGAAAAATTAGCAAACAAACAGATTGCAGAATCCTTGTGCAAATCCTGTGATGGACAAAACATTATCATTCAGAGTGTAGAAAACAAAGAAAAATCAGAAAAGCCACCCAAACTCTACGATCTTACCACTTTGCAAAGAGAAGCAAATAGAAAACTTGGCTTTATTG
>JAAYQI010000216.1 GCA_012519385.1 Candidatus Epulonipiscium sp. | reverse complement strand
TTTATTTTGGATATGTTCATTAAAATAATAAATTACAAAACTTAGCAGTATCACCATTAGTATCACAACTACAATGGTTCTGGAATCCTTAAACGATATAAAAATAGCCAACAATCCGCATAACAGGCTAATTCCATATAATATCAGCACTGCTTGCTTTTGGGTAAAGCCCCTGTCAATCAGGCGGTGGTGCAGATGTCCTCTATCCGCCTCCATAATGGGTTTATTTTTTGCAATTCTTCTAAGCATAGCAAAAATAGTATCAAAAACAGGTAACCCAAGGCAAAGCATACTAACCACCAGCGCCAGTATGGCATACCCTTTAAATACACCTAATATACTGCTAACACCTAAAACAAAGCCTAGGAAGGTGGAACCGCTGTCCCCCATAAAAATTTCCGCAGGATTAAAGTTTCTAGGCAAAAAGCCCATACAGGCACCTGCAAGGGCAGCCGTTAGCATTACTGCCGTACTGGTACCTGTAATAAAACAAAGTACCATGAGGCAAAGTGCTGCTATAGAGGATACCCCCGCTGCTAAGCCATCCAGCCCATCAATGAGATTTACCGCATTGGTAACTCCTACAATCCAGATTAATGTAATGGGAATACTAAACACCTGTAAATATGCAGTAACAGGCCAAAGCACCACATCAATCCTCGTTCCCGAAAAAATTACAATCAAAGCCGCCACAATCTGAACGGAAAACTTCAGCTTGGCACTTAAATTTTTTATATCATCCATAACGCCTAATATAACAATGATGCTGGCGCCCACGATAAATCCTGAAAACTGTTTTACATCCATGGCGGCCTCAAAACGGTATAACACAAGCACCGTAACCATAAAGCCTAGCACAATGGCAATGCCCCCCATACGCGGCATTGGCTTTTTGTGTACCCCTCGATCCTTTGGGTAATCAATGGCTCCTACTTTGATAGAGATTTTTTTTGCCAAGGGTGTTGTAACAAGGGTAATTGCAAAAGCACTGGCAAAAGCCGCAATGTATAAAAGCCAGTTATGGTTCAATCCAATCCTCTCCTTTAAACACAGAACAGGTTACTTGGTGCCAAAAATCCTATCTCCTGCATCACCTAAACCAGGCACAATATATCCGTGGTCATTGAGCATTGTATCATAAGCTGCTGTATAAATATCTACATCAGGATGCTCTGTTTGTACCTTCTTCACGCCATCCGGTGCAGCAAGTACACATAAAAGGGTGATATTTTTTACTCCTTTTTCTTTCAAAAATCCAATGGCAGCAGTTGCTGTTCCGCCTGTAGCCAGCATAGGGTCTGTTAAAAATACTCTTCTTTCTTCCACATCTGCGGGCAGCTTGCAGTAGTACTCCACAGGATTTAATGTTTCAGGGTCTCTGTAAAGACCGATGTGTCCTACCTTAGCAGTTGGCATTAACGCCAAAAGACCATCTGTCATGCCAATTCCTGCACGTAAAATAGGAACGATAGCAAGCTTTGCGTCAATCATTTTACAATCTGCCATAGCAATAGGGGTTTTCACCTTAGTATCAACCAAAGGAAGGTCTCTGGTTGCTTCATAAGACAGAAGCATTGCCACTTCCTCTACGATTTCTCTAAATTCCTTGGAGCCTGTTTCCTCATTTCTCAGCATAGACATTTTGTGCTGAATCAATGGATGTTCCGAAATAAATAATTTACCCATAATATCCTCCTCTATGTTTCAATGGTTAATCTTCAATCTGTGCCACACGGTTTGCGTGTCTTGGTGCATTAGAATATGGTGTTTCTAAAAAAGTTTTTACAATTTCAATGGCAAGCCCTGGCCCAATTACTCTAGCACCCATGGCAAGTATATTGGCATCATTATGCTCTCTGGTTGCTTTTGCAGAAAAACAATCTCCGCAAAGTGCCGCCCGAATTCCCCTTACTTTATTTGCCGCAATGGAAATGCCGATACCCGTACCGCAGATTAAAATGCCCTTTTCGCACTTGCCATCTGCCACAGCATGAGCCACCTGCTTTGCAAACACAGGGTAATCGCAAGCCTCCTCAGAAAATGTGCCGAAATTTTGATATTCTATTTTCTGCTCATCCAAATAAGCAATAACTTCCTTCATCAACGGATATCCACCGTGGTCACAACCCAATGCAATCATGAAGCCCTCTCCTCTTTCTTATTTTCACTTTATAAAAGCATGGCAAAAAAGTACAAACACTTTTCGCCATGCACCTTATGCCTTTACAATATGATAGCCTGCCGCTTTGTTTAGACGATTCATTATTGCCATTCCCTCTCCTGCTGTGTCAAACACTTCAGAAAAAATGATGTCCACACCCAAAAAATCGAATTTACGAAGCACCTTAAATAAATTTGCTCCTATGGTTTCTAATTTTTGTCTATCGCCCACAGACAGCACTATGCCCTTGGGGTAAGCATCCTTTGTCTGCTCTGTAGCAAGAATTCCTACCTTTTTTCCCAGAGCAAGCTGTTCTTCCACCAAACGGCAAATTTCCTGTGTTTGTGCCTCCAAAGTATTTCCCGCTACCAAAATCACTTCTGCCTTGGGGGAATAATGGGTATATTTCATACCTGGAGCTTTGGGGGCAACACCTTCTTGCGGCTTCTCCAAAACTGCGGCATCTACCGCAATAGGACCTATCACCTTTTCTATCATTTCTTTTGTAATAGCGCCCGGCCTTAATAAAATAG
>JAAYQI010000215.1 GCA_012519385.1 Candidatus Epulonipiscium sp. | reverse complement strand
CCAAACGTATTTCTTCATTTACAGATAAATTCATACGCACCTTTGCCGTATTGGCAGCATTAGAGCTTACCTTTACCATATCATCCAACTTTCCTTCTTCTAACACCAAAATAGCTGTCATAATCTTTGTGGTACTTGCCATGGCAAGTGGTGTATCCTCATTTTTCCCCCATAATACACGCCCTGTTTCGCCGTCCATCAGTACCGCACCTTGCGCACGTACATTGGGCTTATTTTCTGCAAACACAGAAAGCGGGCAGCATAATAAAAGAAAACACAAACACAAAATAAATATTTTTTTCATACAATCCCTCTTTTTCCCGTTTTTCCTATTCTGTGCTGTTTTCCGCCAATTCAAACTGTAAGTTTTTTCAAATAAAAAGGCAGTGTCATTCAAGTTTTTTCTATGCATCGGTTTATTACCCACACTTGGAAATACTTCAAAAACACTGCTTTGCTTTTTGGTAAGGGGAGGATGGATGCAGCTTAAAAAACTGCACCCTATTATGTATAAAGAAATGCTATTACCACCATTGATTCAAAAAAGGGCATGGTAAATTCATAACAGCATACTTACCAGTAATCATTTATTTTTCTCCACACTTGCACTATTATTTAGGAATTTTCAATTCTTGACCGCAAATAATTTTATCTGGATTATCTAAACCATTTGCTTCCATAATTACATCAACTTTTTGACTTGTTCCATAGAACTTTTTGCTGATATAGCCTAGGTTGTCCCCTTCTTCCACAATATATATCTCTATATGTTTCTCTTGGGGTTGGGTAGCTTGCTCACTTGGCGCCGTTTCCTGATGTGGCTGGGCTACACTCTGAGGAGGCTTGTCCACCACCTCCGTTTTCTGAAGTTCAGTAGTATTTTGTGCCGCAAAAACTGTCTGAGTTTTTGTATTTGCCAATTCTTGTGCCATTGCCATATATGAGCTTTGTACGCTTGCCAGTTGACTTTCCACTCGCTTTAATCTCTCCACATTATGAATGATGCTCATACCCATTAATAAGCATACCAAACATAACATACTGCTGATGCCTGCCAATACAGTATATTTTGTTTTGCTTTCTTCTTCCGCTTCTTTTGCTCTTTTTTGAAGCACCCTGCGGATATCCTTAGCAGCATCCAACCGCTCTTCCGGGGTGGGTTTTCTTCTTTCCGTTTTTACTTGCTCAGACATATTCTCTACCCTTTCTTCCTCTTCTTCCGGCTCACCAAGGACTGTTTTGGGGCGAACCAGACTATGGTCTATCATATATTCCTGCATTTCCTTATTTTTCTCATAATATACAAAGTATCCCTTTGCTGGGCGAAGCCCTGTTAATTCTTCATTATGTACAAAAAATGTATCCAGCTTGTCCATTGGGTCAATGACAAATAATACCTGCCACTTTTCGGGGAAGTATTGCTTGTGAAAACTTTCATCCCTTGCCATTAAAAAAGCTCCAAAACCTGGCTGTGTATGTACCCACCCCACCAGTTCTAAATCTTTAAAATATACTTCCATTTGGGTGTGGATATACTCCCATGTTTCTTCAGAAAAGCTTTCCACACCTTTTTCCTGCACTGTTTGATGCCCTTGAATTGCACCGCTGATAACAATTACTTCTTGTCCATCCACCACCAAATGGCGCCCCGCCAGTGCTGCCAGTTTTTCCTGTCCGTTGCCTGATTTTGCATACTGGTACAGGTATGTATACACGTAATCCTCTACATAGATTTTAATTCCATCTTCAATGCAACCCATTTGTTTTATGTTAGAGGGAAATTCAAAGTCCCTATTACCGCCGGCGTATCCATACAGATTGCTGTCCTCATTGAAAATAAACTGCATAACTATATTCCTCCTTGCGTCGTTTTAAGTTATTTACAATATAGCATGGTTTTCACGAGGATTATGTCAAAGGCTGTCGCCGTTCCGGCATTTTTATTTTCCAATTAGTACCAATTCCTCCCTTTTCTTGACTTGGTTTTTGTTTTTTCTATAGATTTATGTGTAGGTGTGCAGTATTTTCTGTTTTTTTTCAATAAAAAAAGAGCAGGTTACCAAAATTCTTATAGAATTCTGACCTGCTCCCTTTACTCAATTTTCTATATAGAAACCAATAATGCTACAAAACCTTACTGCATACTACGAATATGTGCTGCTACTTTTACATCTTCTCTCTTAATGTGGTTTACCAACCAGTTACCCACATTGGTATTGATTTTACCCACAAGTGCAATGGTTGCACCTTGTTTTTGAAACTCCTCATTAATTGCCTTCACTGCCATTTTAAATCCCTCATGGTACTGCTTATGTTTGATATAATCTGGATAATTATATTTTCTTTGCAGTGCTTCTTCATCACCAAAATGCTTATTGGTATAGTCTGCTAAAAAAGTTATTGTGCTTTGAATCTGCTCTCTTCCTTTGCCCTTAGAACAAGCTTCAAGCAAATTATTGATAGCATTAAACAATTCCTTATGTTGGGTATCTATCATTGTATTTCCTGTTTCCAAATCCTTTGTAATTTGATACATAAGCATCCTCCTTTGCTGACACAAATTCCACTTGTCTTCCTAGATTGATTGTATCACCCAGTATTTGCCATGTCAACTCTTGGAGGAGAAAATCAAAATGTGTCATAGCAATATTGTCTGCTTTTATTTTTTCTTATTACCTTTTATACATCTAACTTCATATCGCCAAACTTAATCCAACCTTTTTTTCTCATATATTCTGATATGAGTAATGTTAGTATTGCAGGCAGAACGAAATGAAGCATAATAATCTCTATCAGTAAAACACTGCTGTCTACAGAGCCAGACATGGTCTGCCAAGTCATAATCTGACCAACCAAACCACTGGTTCCCATACCGCCTCCAGCAGGATTATTTTCCATCTTAAATACTACCGTTCCCAAAGGGCCTAGTATAGCACTAGCAAGGGTAGGAGGAATCCAAATCATAGGATTACGCACAATGTTTGGCACTTGAAGCATAGAGGTTCCCAAGCCTTGTGCCAATAATCCATTCCACTTGTTCTCTCTAAAGCTTGCTACAGCAAACCCTATCATCTGGGTGGCGCATCCAATGGTTGCCGCACCTGCAGGAAGTCCTGATAACCCTAAAATAATGGAGAGTGCCGCAGAGCTAATAGGCAATGTTAAAATCATGCCCATAACTGCGGAAATAATAACTCCCATCAAAAATGGCTGTAACTCCGTTGCAACTTGAATGGCATTGCCCAACCATATCATTCCCGCAGATAAAGGAGGCCCCACAATGGCACCAACCAAACCGCCTGATACAATCGTCACTATAGGTGTTATAATAATATCTACCTTGGTTTTTCCCGAAACCAAGCGACCAATTTCTACTCCTACTACAACTGCTAAAAATGCTCCTAACGGGTCTCCAGGGCCAGATAGTGCAACAGCTCCTGTTTCCGTAATCAACGTGCCTTTCATTAGTGCTGCAGCATAGGCTCCAATTAAGCCCGTGATACCCGATGAAAAAATAACCAATTTGGGAGATTGTAGCGAATGTGCAACACCGATACCAATTACAGTACCAGTACATATGGTGGCAATGGTTCCCACAGAAATCAAAAAGCCTCCAGGTGTCCCGCCCATAAAGCTTCCTATCTGTTTGATGATAAGGCCAACAATAAGGGTACAAAACAATCCTTGTGCCATACCATTTAAACCGTCAATAAAATATCTTTTTAAGAACTTTTTCCAAGTAAATCTTTTTTCTTTTTCCACGGTTATCCTCCTTCGTGCTTTTATGTATACCTACCTGTATATACACATTCAGGCATACTTCAACAGAATATCACATATTTATTCTAAAAGCAAGTATCCGGCGGCATCTAATGCATGGCAAATTTCATCCAAACTTTTCTCATCCTCCGCCTCAATGGTATGCATATGCACTCCTTTTGTTAGGTATAATAACGGCTCACATCCAGTTTCATGAAGCTTGTTTAAAAACAAGCCAATATCCTTTCTGCTTTTGATATTGAGCACTTCCCCAAGCCTGCCATAAAAGGGGTGGTTTACTTGTGTATCCAACACACGTCCTCCCAAATCAACTATTATTTGCAGTTCATCGGTAATCGCATCCGCACTATGGCAAACCGTAATGGTTCTTCGTTTAAAAAGCTCCATCTTTTTTTGGACAAAATACCCTTTTGCCGTAGAAAGAACCTGCACTCCTTCGGCCTTTATCAGTGCAATATCTTTTACAATAATTTGACGGGTAACACAAAATTTCCGTGCTAATTCTGCTCCTGTAATTGGCTCGTCACTGCTTTCCAATATTCGTAAAATTTCCCGCCTTCTTTCTTCACTGGTCATACCTTCACCTCCCATTTTGACTGATGACATTATACCACACCATCGTTAAAAAAAACAGAAGCTTTCAAAAGGTCTTTGAAAACTTCTATTTTGTATAAATTATTAATTTTTAAAGCTATGAATTGGTGCAGGTATTCTTCCGCCTCTATTAATAAACTTTTCACAGCTAAATTTATTTACAGGCATAATAGGAGCATATCCCAGTAATCCGCCAAATTCTACTCTATCTCCAACCTTCTTACCAATTACAGGAATTAGGCGTACTGCTGTAGTTTTTTGGTTTACCATACCAATGGCTGCTTCATCTGCAATAATACCTGCAATGGTAGAACTACTGGTATCTCCTGGTATAGCAATCATATCCAACCCTACAGAGCATACACAAGTCATGGCTTCTAGTTTTTCCAGTGTAAGAGCGCCTTTTTCTGCCGCATCAATCATTCCATGGTCCTCGCTTACAGGAATAAAGGCACCGCTTAATCCACCCACATAGGAGGATGCCATTACACCGCCTTTTTTCACATTATCATTTAATATTGCTAAGGCAGCAGTAGTACCTGGCGCTCCTGCTTCTTCCAATCCCATTTCCTGAAAAATTTCAGCAATACTATCTCCAATAGCAGGGGTTGGTGCCAAAGATAAATCTATAATACCAAAAGGTACACCCAGTCTTTCAGAAGCTTCTTTTGCAATCAGCTGGCCTACTCTAGTAATTTTAAATGCTGTACGCTTTACGGTTTCGCATAATGTTTCAAAGTCAGCATCTCGTACTTCTTCCAATGCTTTTTTCACTACACCAGGGCCGCTTACACCCACATTAATGACGCAGTCCTTCTCTCCCACTCCATGGAATGCACCTGCCATAAATGGGTTATCTTCCACTGCATTGCAAAATACCACTAATTTTGCACAGCCAATGCAATCTCTATCTTTTGTCATTTCTGCAGTTTTTAATATGATATCTCCCATTTCTTTTACAGTATTCATGTTTAAACCATTGCGGGAGGTACCAATATTTACAGAGGAACATACTCGTTCTGTTTCAGCCAAAGCCTGAGGAATAGAACGAATTAAAATCTCATCTGCAGGTGTGCATCCTTTTTGAACCAATGCGGAAAATCCGCCGATAAAGTTCACACCCACTTCCTTCGCAGCCTTATCCAAAGTGTGTGCTACACTTACATAAGAATCTGTTTTGCATCCTGCTGCTGCGATGGCAATAGGAGTAACTGCAATACGCTTATTGACTACAGGTATGCCGTATTCCTTGGATAACTCATCGCCAACCTTTACCAATTCCTTTGCGTATGTAGTGATTTTATGGTATATCTTTTCATTAAATTTATTAATATCTTCATCTGCACAGTCCAATAGGCTAATACCCATCGTAATGGTACGCACATCCAAATTGGATTCCTGTATCATTTTGTTGGTTTCTATTACTTCACTTCTTGTAATCATGGTTGTCCTCCTATTCTTCGTTAAATTCGATGCATAGAATCAAAAATCTCTGTATGCTGAATCCGAATTATCATCCCAAGTTCTTTTCCTAGTGCTTCCAAACCTTCCGCTAGAACTTCAAAGGATGAATTGAGATTGGTAATATCCACAACCATCATCATATTAAAATATCCGTCCATAATTGTTTGAGAAATATCCAAGATATTGACATTACCCTCTGCTAAATAAGTGCAAACCCTTCCGATAATCCCCACGTGATCTTTACCAACTACTGTTATAATACCTTTTTTCATTTTTGTTCCTCCTTTTTCACTGTGAAAATTCTTCCGTTTTTGTTGACATATTCGCTTAGGTAACTAAAGGTATATTGTACACGCAATTAGCCCTTTTTTCAAGGAATAATAGCAATTTATCTCTTATTCCCATAGAAGCAAGTTATATTATGTGTTTTTTCTACAAAACATATAACTAACTTAGGGTATTTTAGCTTTTATCTTCTTGTTCACTGACAAAGCAAAAAGCTGTAAAAAAAGCACAGACAAAATGTCTGTGCTTTTAAAATTCTTAATAAGAATTATTGTTGAGCTTTTGCTTCTTTGTATTTTCTAAGAGCCTCTGCTAATTTAGGAAGGATAACTTTAACGTCACCAACGATACCTAAGTCAGATACTTCAAAGATAGCAGCTGTATCATTTTTGTTGATGGAGATTACTAATTCAGAATGCTCCATACCAGCAACGTGCTGAATAGCACCAGAGATACCACAAGCCATGTAAAGTTCAGGTCTTACAGTTTTACCTGTCTGTCCAACCTGACGATCTTTTTCAATCCATCCAGCGTCAACACAAGCTCTGGAAGAACCTACTTCAGCGCCAAGAGCGTTAGCAACGTCTTTAATCATGTTGAAGCCTTCTGGTCCGCCAATACCACGACCACCGGAAACAATTAATTTTGCTTCTGTAAGGTCAACAGATTTTTTAGCTTCTTTTACAACTTCAAGAATTTCGATGTTCATGTCAGCATCAGTAAAGTCAACTGTAAAGTTGATAACTTCACCTTTTCTAGAAGCATCTCTTTCAACTTTCTTCATAACGCCAGGACGTACTGTAGCCATCTGAGGTTTTGTTCTAGGGCACATTAATGTAGCCATAATGTTACCACCAAATGCAGGACGAGTCATAAGTAAAGCTCTCTTGCCGTCTACACAGCCCATAGCTTCTTCTTTCTCGATTTCTTCCTCTGTCTTAGCCATTCTTAAACCTGTACAGTCAGCAACAAGACCTGTTCTTACACGGCTTGCAACTCTAGGAGCTACGTCACGGCCGATGGAAGAAGCACCAAAGAGCATGATTTCAGGATCTAAGTCTTTGATTACTTTTGTGATTGCCTTTGTGTAAGGCTCTGTAGCGAATTCTTTCAACATTGGATGATCGATAACAACAACTTTATCTGCACCATATTGGATTAATTTCTCAACTTCACCACCGATTTCGTGGCCTAATAATACAGCAACTACGTCATCTTTTAAATCAGCTTTTAATCTTGTAGCCTCACCAATCAGCTCAAGTCCAACGTTCTGCACTTTTCCGCTTCTCTGCTCAACTACTACATATATACCTTTACTCATTGTAGGGTTCTCCTCCTTTAATATTGTACTAAGATTCTATTAGATGATGAATTTTTCTTCCAACTTATCGATGATAGCTTTAACAGCCTGATCCGCAGATACATCCTTAAGAACTGTTCCAGCACCTTTGAGTTCTTTTGTGAAGGATTTGTATACGTTAGTAGGGGAGCCCTTTAATCCGATCATGTCAAGTTCAAGACCATCTTTCAAATCTTCAAAACCAAGTGTTTTGATTTCTTTTTCATAAGCTTCAACAATACCTCTTACGCTCATGTATCTTGGCTCTGCTAATTCTGCAATTGCTGTTAATAAACAAGGAGTTTTGATTTTGATGATATGGTATCCATCTTCAAACTGTCTCTTAACTACAACGTGGTCTGCAGCAACTTCTCTAATTTCTTCAACATAAGAAACCTGAGGAAGACCAAGTTTTTCAGCAATCTGAGGACCAACCTGAGCTGTGTCACCGTCGATAGCCTGACGTCCTGTGATAATGATATCATAATCTAATGTTTTTAAAGCAGCTGCAAGAATTCCGGATGTAGCATATGTATCGGAACCACCGAATTCTCTACCAGATACTAAAATAGCTTCATCACAGCCCATAGCGAGCGCTTCTCTTAAAGCAACGTCTGCCTGAGGAGGTCCCATGGATACAACTGTTACTGTACCGCCAACCTGCTCTTTGATTCTTAAAGCAGCTTCGATACCTGTTTTGTCATCATGGTTAATAATACTAGGAACGCCATCTCTGATAAGAGTTCCTGTTTTAGGATCGATTTTTACTTCAACTGTGTCTGGTACTTGTTTAATACATACAACGATTTTCATTAATAGTTCTCCTTCCAATATTTTATATTTAGTCTACAGTCTAACTAATGATCAAACCTTCATTGCTCCGGAGATAATCATCTTCATAGCTTCAGAAGTACCTTCATAGATTTCAGTAATCTTCGCATCTCTCATTGCTCTTTCTACTGGATATTCTCTGGAGTATCCATATCCACCTAATAACTGAACGCAACCTCTTGTAACTTCATTTGCAACTTCAGAAGCAAATAATTTACACATAGCAGCTAAAGGAGCAAAGTTTTCATGGTTATCTTTTGCAGTAGCAGCTCTCCATACCATTAATCTAGCTGCATCAACTTTTGTCTGCATTTCAGCCAGTTTAAATTGTGTGTTCTGGAATTTGCTGATTGTTTTGCCAAACTGTTTTCTTTCTTTTACATATTTTAATGCTTCATTGATTGCACCCTGAGCAATACCTACAGACTGAGCACCGATACCGATACGTCCGCCAGCAAGGGATTGCATAGCAATCTTGTAGCCTACGCCTTCTTTTCCAAGTAAGTTTTCTTTAGGAACTCTTACGTTTTCGATTGCAACTTCACAGTTGGAAGCAGCTCTAATACCCATACGCTCGATGTTTGTTCCAACAGATAATCCTGGTGTACCTTTTTCTACGATGAAAGCAGACATTCCTTTAGGTCCTTTAGACTTGTCTGTTAAAGCAAAGATGATGAAGATATCAGCAAAGCCAGAGTTTGTTGTAAAGATTTTGGAACCGTTTAATACATACTCATCGCCATCCAAAACAGCTTGTGTCTGAACACCAGAAGCATCTGTACCAGCATTAGGCTCTGTCAAACCAAAGCATCCAACTTTAGAACCATCAACCAATGGTCTTAAATATTTTTGTTTTTGTTCTTCTGTACCATGTTCGTTGATACATGGGCAGCAAAGAGAAGTATGTACGGAAAGTGTAATACCTGTGGAAGCGTCGATTTTAGACATTTCTTCCATAGCTAATGTATATGTTAAAACATCAGCACCCTGTCCGCCGTATTCTCTGGAGTAAGGAATACCGAAAGCACCAATTTTCTGGAGTTTTTGAATAAGCTCTGGAGAATATTCTTCAGCCTCATCCATGTCTTTAGCGATTGGTTTAATTTCTGTTTCAGCGAATTTTCTGAATAATTCTTGCTGAAGCAATTGTGTTTTTGTTAAATTGAAATCCATTTAATATTCCTCCTATTTTTTAATAAAATTTTGAAAATAATTAGTAAAAAAACTGCCCACTAATTATTGCCTAAAAACTGCCTTACAATTCCGTCCGATGCATGGCTCTGCTTGAAACGCTGTCATTGGCACAATCCTCCCCCAAGGAGGCTTATGCTTCTACAAAGACTATACCGCCTTGTTTAAATTTTGTCAACATATTTGTCGACAAATATTCAATAAAAAAGTTGGTAATTTTATAGTAAATAATAAGCTCTTATTTCAAAAGAAATAAAATTCCATTTGTATTTTGCAGAAGTTTCCCAATACCATACAAAGAACCACTTTTTTTTGCCATTTCACCAAAAAAAAAGTGATTCCAAATTGTTTTCACAACGTTTTCACATAAAAACCATTCATCCAATATGCAAAATAATATTTTTAAAATCCAAACGCAGATGTTTTGTTTGAT
>JAAYQI010000214.1 GCA_012519385.1 Candidatus Epulonipiscium sp. | reverse complement strand
TTAATTGTTAGCCTGCCTTTTTTGAGGAGTTATTCATCGCCAATTTGTAAAAAACGTGCATCATCTTGCTGCAGTTGGCTTAATTGCTCAATGGTGATAAATTCTATGCCTTGTGATTGTACTTCATCTATTAGTTGGGATATTGCCTGTGCAGTCACTTTTCCGCCTTCAGGACCTACATGGCCTATGGCAATGGCACTCCCGTTTTTCAAGGCAACCTTTGCCGCTTTTCTTATATTGTTTTTAATGGTTTCGATATCATTTGTTCCATCCAAAAACACATTACGTTTTAATAAGTTAACATCTTTTTGTTGACACAACGCACTGGCAATGGAATTTGGCGTGGTAACGCTATCCAAAAACATAATATCATGCGCCTGCACCACATCTAAAATAGCCCCTAACGCACGCTCATTCTCCATAATGGCAGAACCCATATGATTATTGATGGCAACTGCTTCTGGTACTAGGGTAAGGGCTTCTTCCACCCGTTGTTTTATTTCATCTTCACTCATAGAAAGAAAGATACCCTTATCTCCAACCCAAGATGCCTTGCCTACCTTTGGTTCCATAGGCAGATGGATGATAACTTCTTTCCCTGCCGCCATGATTTTTTCATAGTCCTCTAATGTATGGGGGGAAAAAGGCATCAGTGCCGCTGTCACAGGGATAGGAAGGGATAAAATATCCTCTGTACCTTCTCCGTTATAACCAAAGTCATCTATGACAATCGTTAGGTAACATTTTTTATCTGTAGCAGAGTAGGTTGGGATAAGTTCTTTTTTCGCCGCAAAGCTACCTACTTCAAAACAAAAAAAGAAAAATAATAATAGGAATATTCCCTTCATTACCTTTTGTTTGGTTGTAATTAGTATCATGGCTTTTTCATCTCCTTCGTCGTAATTAGGATATGGGAGAAGTGTTTCAAGTATGACAAAAAAGCAATAAGACAACTATTGACAAAATAAGCAAAAAGTGATATATTCAATTACGTTGACGAACGGTCGTCAGCTAATAATAGGTAAGTTTCTATCAAACCCCTAATTTGATATGAAATAAATGACCTGTTATTTCTCCTAACTGGGCAGGCAGAGCCTGCCTTTTAAAATGATTTTAATGAGCCTAGGGCTTTTTCGTATAAAAAACAGATTTAGATTGAAGGGTGAAAAATGTGGGTGCAAAAGAGATAGAAGAAAGAGCATTATATTATTTTGCAGAATATGGCTATGAAAGAACGTCCTTATCTATTATTGCGGAAGATATTGGCATCAAGAAGCAATCCGTTTACTCCCATTTCAAAAGCAAGGAGGATTTGTTTCGCTGTGCCTTTGAACGGGCATTGGCAGAGGAATATGAATTTGCAAAAGACTTTTTTTCTCAAGAGAAAGACCTGTTTTTGTTATTGGATGAATTTATTATGGTGATGAAGGCGGGATTTTTATCAACCGAATATACTGGAAAAAAATTTATACTACGTAATTCCTTTATGCCTCCTGTAAGTTTTAAGGAGGAGGTATTAGAAAAGGCTGTGGAGTACTTTAATTACCTTGAAGATGAGGTATGCCGCCTTTTTATCCAGGAAGGGTATCCTGAGGAGGAAGCCAGACAAAATGCACAAGCATATATTACCATACTGGATGGACTTATGACAGGATTGGTTTATGGGAACGAACAACGTTTTGATAGAAGGCTTGCGGCTATTTGGCGACTGGTGCAATTTAAAAAAACCATATAAAAAATAAATTTTTTTGAAACAAAAATGGCAAAATAATGATAGGCATAAAATGCTTTGATGCAGAAAGAATAATCACAACTTTCCTCGCCATACTAATATTGAGGTGAGGTCATGAAAACAACAGACGATTATGATTCTCTTTCTCCTCGTGAGAAAAAGGAATATCAGCTGAACAGTCAAGAAATGAATGCGTTTTACACATTACCTTTGGATGAGCGGCAAGCGGTGTTAGACCGTGTCAGCGGTTGGAGCTCCCGCAGAAAAGGTAGTGCCAGCATAAGAGAGTCTTAAGGACATCGCCCCAAGGGAGAAGTAAAAAAAGCCGAAGGATTTAAAATCCTTCGGCTTTTAAGATTTTTGCCAATTATTTTTATGCTCTCATAATTTTAGCGTATTCTTCGGATGTCAATTCCGCTGTAAAACGGCCTTGCTCCATCATCAAAATACGGTCAGATACATCACGTACAAATTTTTCATCATGGCTGATGATTAAAATGCCCATGCCATCCTTTGCTAAATCACGAATGATTTTTACCATATCCATTACCAAAGCAGAATCCAACGCCGCTGTAGGTTCATCAAAGCACAGCAGTTTTGGGCTAGTAACACAACTTCTTGCAATGGCAACTCTTTGTTTTTGTCCTCCAGAAAGTTCGAAGGGCTTATTGTTTAATTTATCACCCAAGTCTAAGCGTTTGAGCATGGCTTCTGCTTTTTCTTGGGCGGATTTTTTATCCATTTTATAGACTTCTGTAAGGGCGAGCATTACATTTTCCAGTACAGTTTTGTGGGGGAACAAATGATAATTTTGGAACACCATACCAAGGCTTTTCCGTATTTGATATATGGTTGCTTTTGTGGCACGCTCCATGCCATTTGGGGTAGAGCGGCATAAATAATTGCCGTCAATTTCTATGGTGCCTTGGTCACATTTTTCAAGCCCCATAATACAGCGTAGTACGGTGGTTTTTCCTGCACCGGATTTTCCAACGAGGGAAACTACTTCTCCGGCTTCCACACAAAAGCTGATACCTTTTAAAACTTCTGTTCCCTGAAATGATTTATGCAGTCCTTCTGCTTTTAATAACATAGCTTTACACCTACTCTTCATAATTGATTCGTTTTTCAAGGGCATTGAGCAGTCGGGTAATGACATAGGTAAGAGTCAGATACATAATACCTGCCACCGCATAAGGAAGCAATGTGCTATC
>JAAYQI010000213.1 GCA_012519385.1 Candidatus Epulonipiscium sp. | reverse complement strand
TCATTATGTCGAGCAAAAGAAGATGTATGTCCTCTTTTTCGATAATCTCAATAGCCTCTTTGCCGTTGAAGGCTTCGAAGAGCTTATACTCCGGATCGCTCAGATAAATCTTGAGCGCGTTAACTATGTCTCTGTCGTCGTCGCAAATCAGTATGTTCGGCATTTATTAGCCCCCCTTCGCTTTTAATTATAAGTAATCTGCATTTTAAGTAGTAGTGGGAAAGAGTTTAAGATTATATTAAGATTTAGGTTTTTAAGGAGTTTTCTTTATAATTTTGGCTCCCTTTTGTAAAGGAAGCCAATGCTCACCCGACTCAGGCTGGTCCTTTTCCTTAAAATTAAGATCAAGGCAGTTTCGCAAGAGTCTGAGAGGAAGTCAAAGATATACGCTTTTTTGTACGCTTTCAAACTTGCAAAACCACGTTAAATCAAGCTTTTTCGAGTGTAGCATTTCTCTGACATTGGAGGTTTTAAGAACTTCAGTCGGTAAACACCTTTGATTTTTTCTTTTCTTTTTATTTAACCCGACATTTAGAATGTCGGGTTAAAAAGAAGCAACCCTTGGCAACACTATTTTAAGACAATCCATTTCCCGTTTCTTTTAGAACCGATTCTTTCTAAATATCCGTTTTTTTGCAATGAAGAATATGCCTGTGAAATCATCCTATACGCAAAACTTGCTGTATTTTTAAGTTTTACGCATAACTGACCTATGCATTCTCAATAGAGTCATTATTTTCCAAAAAATCTAAAACTGTTAATAGACGATGGCCTTTTTCGAGGATTGAAAATGGAGTCCTATCCATTGTTATGAGTACCTTTTTATAACCGTCATCAAGACCGCGGAAAGAGGACAGTTCTCTCTCTTTTACACTTGGATTCTCTAAGCTGTAAGTGACTTGAATATAATTTTTTCGCCCTTCTGTATCCCTTGCAACAAAATCAATTTCTTCATTCCTATTTTTCCCAATATCTACGATGTATCCTCGCCTTAAAAGCTCCACATAGACGATATTTTCTATCGCACGAGAAACTTCAAGTTGACGGTACTGAATAAGCGCATTGCGAAGACCCATATCACAGGCATAATACTTGTTTTGTGTTTTGAGATATGCTCTTCCCTTGAGATCATAGCGTTCGACTTTATAAAAAAGAAAAGCATCCTCTATGTGTTGCAGATAACGACCCACTGTCTCATTATCAACAGATTTGTGTCCGCTGCTTTGCAATGTATTCGCTATTTTATTAGGCGATATCGCTGAGCCGATAGATGAGCAAAGAACATTAATCACTCCGCGGAAGACTTCTTTTTTTCTTATATCGTAACGATCGATCATATCTCTCGTTATAACAGTGTTTGCCACCATTTCCAAATAATCTCTTTTAGCGGGCTCATCCGGCTCTGTAACAGTATACGGCAAAGAACCGAATAAAATATATTCATCTAAGGATTCTCTCTTATCACCTTTGCGAAAAGAATAAAACTCTTGAAAGGATAGAGGAAAGCATTTTATTTCTATACCCCTGCCTCGGAATATTGTGTTGATATCGCTCGAAAGCAGCTTTGAATTTGAACCCGTTACGTAGATATCTGTATTGTACTCACTGCGAATTTCATTGAGAACTTCCTCAAAGCCTTCAACCATCTGAATTTCATCGAGCAGAAGATAATACTTCTCATTGTCCGCAAATCTACCGAGTAAATATGAATATAACTCGTCGGACTTGCGCAAGTTCTCCCATTTTTTCATATCAAAGGCAATTTTTATGATATGATCGGCTTGGACTCCGTCGTCAACTAAATAGCGGTAAAACAGTTCGTTTAATAAGATTGATTTACC
>JAAYQI010000212.1 GCA_012519385.1 Candidatus Epulonipiscium sp. | reverse complement strand
GTCATGGTCAAAGAACCAGAAAGGGGGCTATGGATGCTTACAATCAGCATAGTAGAAAGTGCCACAGCCTCGGGCATATTGTTCCCTCCTCTGGATAAAATCCTTTCCATGGTATCTTCCACTCTGTGGGTTTCTGCCCCTGAGATTAGCATAATCTCCCCTGCATCCAAGGCCAAATTTAATAGCATATTGTCATCCATTTCTCCACCTCCAAGTCTCTTTTTTCCAATCTAACAAAAAAAGGCCGATGTTGCAACCCATCAGCCTAAAATATATTCTTTTATTCTACATAATATGTTATGCAAAAAACCAAAAATACCAAACCCCTGCGACACTTACCAATAAAAGCAGGCTTGTGCCTATGATGGCAGCCCTACGGTCACCTTTTCGTACTTTTTTTACATAGTCAGGGCAAGGATTTTCTGTTACATACCATCCTCCTAGCAAGCCCACTTTCACTTGCAAACGAAGGTTTTTCTCTTTTTTCAACATATGATAGTTTCTTTTTGTCATTTTAAAATGGTAGTTAACCCCATTGTGTATGGCATCCAGATAATATCCTTGCCATAGCCCTCTTTCCTCTCCATTGGCTCCCGAGGTAAAAAACTTACAGGCTAATAGCACCACTTCTCTTTTTTTACACCATATTCTGTCCAAACTGTTATATACCATCTCCGTCAAAGGAAAGGCCAAAGCAATGATAGGCAAAGAACCTAGAAAAATACGTAAGGGCGAAGTAATTTCTAAAGAAGCCCCCTGTATATCCCACAGATATCCTTCCTTCTGTGCCTGCCAAAAACAATAGTATAAAAATAATAGACAAAAAAGATATTCTATCCCAAATAAAATCGACTTGCGCTTTCGCATTTTAAGGTTCCACATTTTAACGTCCGTCAAGCTTTTTCTGCTAATCAAAAACATCACGATGCATATTATTACCATCAGTCCGTTGATGTTCATCCCTGAGCGGTAGCTTAAACACATACCCATTACAGGCATCCACCATACACATAGCAGCAGCCAGCTGAACCTACCCGTATATGCAGCCATAAAAAAACATCCGTATAGGGTTATCCATGTAATTAATCCTAGCCAAGCCATGTTACTTGCTCCTTTGTGCTATTACCAGCCTCATGTTATATGCCACGGAAGCTATCAGGACGGAAACTGCTGTGTTTTTTTGCTTCCGCAATCTGTGCTAATATTTTTGCTCTTTCTTTATTTAATATACCACCCAAAGGGGCATAGTTGGAGGCATGGTTGGAACGGAACAAGGTTCCCTCGGCGTCCACCTGCTCAATAAAAAGCTGTGTTTCATCCAATACCTCTTGTGGGTTCAAAAGCTCAAGTTCGCCATTACGTAGCTGTTCATACATGGGTGTACCAGGCTCTACCATTAATGTTAAAAAGCCTACATATTCTGGTTTGATTGCAGAAATTACTCTAGCACTGTTTAAGGCGTGTTCTCTGGTGCGCTTGCGTCCCCCAAGGCCCGAAATTATCGTCATGGAAAGAACCATGCCTGCGGCACGCACCTTTTGTCCTGCTTCTATCATTTCCGCAGAGGTCACACCTTTTCTTACTTCTGTCAGTACATCGTCATCTCCTGATTCTAAGCCCATGTATACCATGTCCAAGCCAGCTTGTTTCAGTTTAGCTAATTCTTCAGGAGTTTTGTGAAGAATATCTTTTGGTGCACCATATACGGAAATTCGCTCAACTTCAGGGAAAATTTCTTTGCACTTTCCTAAAATATAAAGCAAATCCTCAGTTTTTACAATCAAGGCATCTCCATCCGCCAAAAATATACGGCGAACCTTTATCCTGCTGTAGTAATTTCTTGCCATTTCCAAGTCTTCTACCACTTCGCTGAGCTTTCTCACTCTAAAATTTTTGTCCTTATACATGGCACAAAAAGTACAAGTGTTTCTTGCACAACCAATGGTAAGCTGAATAATCAAACTCCCCGCTTCACTCGGCGGTCTATATACTGTTCCTTCATATCTCATTGTTAAAATCCTCTCTATATTTTATTTTTTAATTGTTTCACCTAATGATTACACATCTTTCATTATACCGTTGACTGCCCTATTTTATCAATAACTATTTTATTCTCATAGAATTTATTTGACACATAATATATTTTCCCCTATAATACAATTCATACATATGGTGCTTTCGTGGAGAAGCGAAAGGCCAAACAGTATTGTAGCTTGAGATTAGAGCGAGAAAAGGAGAGAAAGTTTATGAAAAAATTAGTATTTGGTAAAAAAGGTTGTTTTTTAGCTATGGCATTATCTGCCGCACTTTTGGCAGGTTGTGCTTCTAAAGGTGCAGAACCGGAGGCATCCGCCGCAGAGGGTAATCAAGAGCCTATTAAAATCGGCGTTATCCAACTGGTAGAGCATCAATCCTTGGATGCTATTTATCAAGGAATTGTTGATGAACTTGCAGATAACGGCTATGTGGATGGGCAAAACATTGTCATTGACTACCAAAATGGCCAAGGGGACCAGTCTAACTTAAAAACCATCAGCCAGCGTTTTGTAAATAACAAGGAAGATTTGATTATTGCCATTGCAACCGGTGCGGCACAAGCTGTAGCAGCAGAGACAGATTCCATTCCCATTATAGCATCTTCCGTTACGGATTTGGTAAGTGCGGCATTGGTAGAAAGTAATGATGCCCCTGGAGGAAATGTTACTGGTGTCAGCGATATGCCTCCTGTAACAGAGCAGATTGATATTATGCTCCAGTTAGTACCAAATGCCAAAAATATCGGTTTAGCATACTGCTCCAGCGAAGTGAATTCCGAAGTACAGGCAAACATTGCCAAAGAATACATAGAATCCAAAGGGCTTACCTGCGTACCCACCACAATTGTCAGCGTAAACGATATTCCCCAAGCATTGGAATCTATCGCTGATAAAGTGGATGCTCTGTTTATTCCTGTGGATAATACCTTTGCTTCTGCAATGCCTTCAGTTATGGGTGTTTGTGAACCTCATAAGCTTCCCGTTTGTGTAGGCGCGGCGGCAATGGTAGAAGAAGGCGCTTTGGCAACTGTAGCATTTGATTATTATGATGCAGGCCGTCAGTCTGCAAAAATGGCTATCGAAGTGTTAAAGGGTGCAGACCCTGCCATCACCCCTGTGGAAATGGTAGAGACCACTTATATTTATCTGAATAAAACCTATGCAGATACCGTAGGTATTGAGATTCCCGAGGCACTTCTCCAAAAAGCCGCAAAGGTTTATTAAATGCAATTTGCTTTTTTAAAAAAAGAACCATATTCTTAACCAAAGAATATGGCTCTTTTTATTTTTATTCCGCAAATAATGCAGTGGATAAATATCTGTCTCCTGTATCAGGGAAAATCACCACAATATTTTTGCCTGCATTTTCAGGACGTTTTGCAAGCTCTGTTGCTGCCCATAATGCTGCACCTGCGGAAATTCCGTTTAAAAATCCTTCTGTTACAGCCAATTCTCTGCCTGCCACAAAGGCATCTTCGTTTTCCACTGTAATGATTTCATCATAAATGGTTGTATCCAATGTCTGAGGTACAAAACCTGCTCCAATGCCTTGAATTTTGTGGGCACCCGCTTTTCCTTCTGTTAATACAGGAGAAGAGGCTGGCTCTACGCCTATGATTTTCACATTAGGGTTCTTTTCTTTCAGATATTTTCCTGTGCCAGATAATGTACCGCCTGTGCCGATACCTGCCACAAAAATATCTACCTTGCCGTCTAAATCATCATAGATTTCAGGCCCTGTGGTAGCATAATGAACTGCTGGATTGGCAGGGTTCACAAATTGCCCTGGAATAAAAGCACCTTCTATCTCTTTTGCCAATTCCTCAGCTTTTTCAATAGCACCCTTCATCCCCTTAGCTCCGTCTGTCAAAATCAGCTCTGCCCCATAAGCCTTTAAAATCTGTCTGCGTTCCATGCTCATGGTTTCAGGCATGGTAATCAATATACGGTATCCTTTCGCAGCAGCCACTGCCGCAAGGCCGATTCCTGTGTTTCCACTGGTAGGCTCAATAATAGTGGCTCCCTCTTTTAAAATTCCCTTCTTCTCTGCATCCTCAATCATTTGAAATGCAATTCTGTCTTTTACACTTCCGCCTGGATTAAAATACTCCAACTTCGCAATAATTTTCGCCTGTAATTGATGTAATGCTTCATAACGGGTTAATTCTAACAATGGTGTTTTTCCAATCAACTGTGTAATATTGGTATAAACTTTTGCCATAACGAAACCTCCTATTTGATATTCACTATTTCCCTATCGGATTTGTATGAAATAGATTATATCCTATTTTTTTATTACTGTCAATGGGTTTTTTCATCTTTTGCTTGACAATATTATTCCCTATCTGCTTCTTGCACTGTCAATTTTTTTATAAATTCTTGTATACTGGTGTCCATTGTAAAATAGAGCTTTTCGGCTTTGAGCTATAGCTATTGCAGAGAGTGCATCTATGATTTTGCTTGATTTCTCATAAAAAACCGTGGTATGATACCTTAAGGTTCATTGGAAAGGAGATTTTATCACATGAAAATCGGAAGAAACGACCCTTGCTGGTGCGGAAGTAAAAAAAAATATAAAGCCTGCCATATTGCTTTTGATGAGAAAATAAACTCTTATGCACAAAAAGGATTCCCCGTTCCCAGCCATGCCATTCTAAAAACACCTGCTCAATTAGAAGGAATTCGTGAAAGCGGAAAAATTAATACTGCCATATTATATATGGTAGCCGAAAAAATCCATGCAGGTATGTCTACAGAAGAAATCAATACCCTCGTTCATGAATTTACCATTGCTCATAATGCCATCCCTGCCACACTGAACTATAAGGGCTACCCTAAAAGTGTCTGCACTTCTATCAATAATGAAGTTTGCCACGGCATTCCTGATGCCAATAGAATATTAAAAAACGGAGATATTATTAATGTGGACGTTACCACTATCTATAACGGCTATTATGCCGATGCCTCTCGTATGTTCTGTATTGGAGAGGTTTCTCCCGAAGCAAAAAAACTGGTGGATGTCACCAAGGAATGCTTAGAGCTTGGCTTAAAAGCAGTAAAGCCTTGGGGCTTTTTGGGAGATATTGGTGCCGTGATTCAAGCTCACGCTGAAAAACACGGCTACTCTGTGGTAGAAAATATCGGTGGTCATGGTGTTGGCCTATCCTTCCATGAAGAGCCATATGTATGCCATATCGGCAAACCCAATACAGGTATGCTTTTGGTTCCTGGCATGGTGTTTACCATAGAACCTATGATAAATGCAGGTACCTCGGAAGTTTATGAAGATGCCGATAACGGTTGGACCATTTATACCGATGATGGTTCTTTGTCTGCACAGTGGGAATATACCGTTGCTGTAACGGAAGATGGTGCGGAAATTTTAACAAGATAAAAAACAGCGGGCTGAAATTCAGCCCGCTGTTTTCTTTTTATCGATATGATTTTTTCAAAATATTTACCGTTTCTTCAAAAGGAATCGGTGCAGGGTCAACTTGGAATAAGCCTCCCATAGTATCGTATGCATTTTTTGCATATTTCTCCATGTTTTCCAAAGTAATTCCATAGTCAGCCATTTTTAAATTTTCCACATGGCAAGCCACCCTTAACTCATGCAATGCCTTTACAAAATCCATAGGCTCTGTGGCATCTTTTTTGCCCAGTGCCTTTGCCATATCAATGAATCTCTGGCTGCATACCCCTCTTTCCGCAAAATAAGTGTAGTATGCTTCGCATAACATAATCAGTCCTGCCCCATGAGGAAGCTCTGGATGAAACGCACTCAAAGCGTGTTCCATAGAATGCTCTGAGGTACATCCCGATGTGGATTCTACCATACCAGATAATGTATTTGCCAAAGCCACGTTGGCTCTTGCTTCTTCATTGCTTCCGTCATTGACAGCCGTAGCCAAACTTTTTCCTATCAATTCGATTGCTTTGAGGGCATAGAGGTCACTCATTACATTGGCAGTTTTATTAATATATCCCTCTGTGCTGTGAAATAATGCATCAAAGCCTTGGTATGCCGTTAAATGGGGAGGTACCGACATCATTAAATCAGGGTCCACCACAGAAAGCACAGGGAAGGTTTTGTCATAACCAAAACCAATTTTTTCATCCCTATCTTGATGGGTAATTACCGTCCATGGGTCAGCTTCTGTTCCTGTTCCCGCTGTGGTAGTAATGGCAACAATGGGTAGTGGGTCATTGGCAATAGGCATTGCTTTTCCTGAGCCTGCCTCAATATAATCCCAATAATGCCCTTCGTTGGTAGCCATCACCGCAATGGATTTTGCAGAATCAATACTGCTACCGCCGCCCAAGCCAATCACAAAATCACAGCCCTCTTTTTTTGCAATGTCTGCCCCTTCCATTACATGGTTTACAATGGGGTTGGGCAAAATTTTATCAAACACAACATAAGATACTTGGGCTTTATCTAATTGCTCCTGCAATTTTCCTAAATATCCATGCCTTTTTACAGAGCCGCCGGAAGATACCACAATCAGTGCCTTTTTGCCGGGAAGCACCTCTCGATGAAGCTTTGATAGCTGGCCTTTGCCAAACAATATCTTGGTAGGAATGTAATACTGAAATCGCATACGAAAACCACCTTTCTTTCTCCTATGTTGTTTTATATTTTAATATTAAATTTGTGCCAATTTTGCCTCCATGGCTTTGTGAAGTACGTCAATTTTTGCATCAGCGTTTTCTATGCTGTCTCCCACTGTTCCATAATAAAATTTCAGCTTTGGTTCTGTACCCGAAGGTCTGATGCAAACCCATGAGCCATCCTCTAATGTGTAGTGAAGCACATTGGATACAGGGAGCAGGTCTTCTTCTGTCTCTCCTGTGAGGATATTTTCAAATTTCTGTAATTCATAATCTCTTGCCCAAGCAGTAGCAATACCGTTGAAATCCTTGGGAGGATTTTGGCGGAAATGTGTCATGATATTTTTTATCTTTTCCATTCCCTCTAATCCTTTTAGCACCAAGGCAATATTTTTCTCTCTGTAATATCCGTATTTTTCATACAGTTCCAGTAAGCCATCATAAACCGTCATTCCTCTTGATTTATAATAAGCTGTCATCTCACACATGAGCATGGTGGCAACCACAGCATCTTTATCTCTGGCATAGGTTCCCGCCAAGTATCCAAAGCTTTCTTCAAAACCAAAAACATATTCATACTTACCGCTACGTTCAAATTCGTACATTTGGCGCCCAATAAACTTAAATCCTGTCAATACTTCAAACATAGCCATGCCGTATTCTTTGGCGATGGGGCGAATAATCTCTGTAGAAACAATGGTTTTTACCACAGCACCATTTTGGGGTAAAATCCCCTTTGCCTTCTTTTGAGAGAGTACATATTCCGTCAAAAGAGCCCCTGTAATGTTCCCAGAAAGTACAAAATACTCCCCTTGATTATCCTTCACCACTGCCCCCATACGGTCACTGTCAGGGTCGGTCGCAATCAAAATATCTGCATCATGCTCCTTCGCCAGCTGAATGGCTAATGTAAATACCTTGGGGTCTTCAGGGTTTGGGTATCCTACGGTTGTAAAATCGGGGTCTGGTAGTTCTTGCTCAGGCACCACAAATACATTTTTAAAGCCAACCTCTCGTAATGCCCTTCTTACAGGAATATTGCCTGCTCCATGTAGCGGTGTATAAATAATAGATACCTTATCTGCCATAGCACGGATTAAGTCCTGCTGTAAGCACTGTGCTTTTACATTTTCTATATATGCTTCCTCCACAGAGACATCCATCCATTGGAATAAGCCTGCCGCAAGGGCTTCTTCCAGTGGCATCTTGCGAATATCGCTATAGCGTTCCACAGCGTTTACTTCTGCAATAATATCCCTATCTCTTGGCTCTGTCACCTGTCCGCCGTCTGCCCAGTATACCTTATAGCCGTTATATTCAGGTGGGTTATGGCTTGCAGTAACCACAATTCCTGCAGTACACTGTAAGTGCCTTACCGCAAAGGATAACATAGGCGTAGGCTTTAATTCAGAAAACACATATGCTTTAATATGATTAGCGGCAAGTATCCGCCCTGCCATTTCTGCAAATTCCTTAGACATATGTCTGGAATCATAAGCAATGGCAACACCTTTTTCCTGTGTTCCCTGTTTTAAAATATAATTTGCCAAGCCTTGGGTTGCTTTTCCCACAGTATATACATTCATGCGGTTTGTTCCCGCTCCTAGAATTCCACGCAGTCCCCCTGTGCCAAATTCCAACTCGGTGTAAAAACGCTCTTGTATTTCTTTGTCATTTTCCCGAATAGCTTGCAACTCTGCTTTTGTTTCATCGTCAAAACAATCCTCTGAAAGCCACATCTCATATCTTTGTCTATAATCCATACCTTTCCTCCCCTTTTTATAACACGGCTATTATTCTTCCGTGTCCAATGATTCCAAACGATAGGTTATTGTTTCAGAAGGCTTATTTACAGTGATGGTTTCGCTGTAAATATGATACCCCTCCAATTCTACCATAACCGTATATGTGCCGTATGGTAGTTGCTTTTGTATGGGCGTTATGCCTATATTTTCACTATTTAAATAAATGGTTGCTCCACTTGGTACAGAATAGAAATGTATCGTTCCTTTTGTAATATCCTCCTCCAGCTCCACATTGATGGTAAGAGAGGCTTCTTGTAGTGTTATCTTCTGGTTCCACTGCTTATAACCCTTGGCCAGTATCACAATATCATATTCCGTTCCTTGGGTTAAAACAATGGGCTTTGTTCCATCCTTTTCCTGTCCGTTTACATATAGTTTAAAATCCGCCACCTTGCAAGAAAGTATCAATACCCCTGTCTTTGATTGTGCCACAGACATATCCAGTACCGTTTCCTCCTCGGGAAACACATAAACCTCATCGGTACGTGTTTCTATGTTGCTTCCTGTAATGGTCACCTTGTGAGCACCTTCTGCCACAGGAAAACGCTCCATATCCGTTAAGGCAATGGGTTCCTCGTCATCTAGCTTCATCTCACCATTTTGTACTTTATCTGTATTTTTTATGGTGATATATCCATGGTACTCCAAAACTTGTATAGACCAAACTCTAGTATTATTCCCTTGCATTTGAACAATATCCATTTCTGCAATATTCTGAGGAGAAATATCTTTGTCTTGATAGGAAAAAAGCGTATCCTCATAATATTTGAATTTTTCTAAAACCTGCCCCTCTTGGTCAACAAGTTCCATGGTTCTTGAGGCTGTATCAACCTTTAATCCGGAAATATTTTCTTTTATCCATGTATCTTCAGAAAAAAATACTTTCTCTGCCTTTCTTGTGCCTTCTTGGAGTATTACAGAAATCAAATCTCCTTCAGAAAAGCCTTTTATCGTGGTTTCTCCACCGTTTCTATCTAAAAATACTGTTTCCTCATCTGTTTGAATGGTATAATCCGTACCATCTGCAGTATCATAAATGAAAAATTCGGCTTTATCCGTAATTTCCTTCACCAAAAGTAAATGCCCTTGCATTTCTTGTACCGCTTCCTCTGGGTCTTCCGTGCTTTTAAAGATGCCTCCTCTTACCAGAGCAAATGCTCCAATAAACATCAGAATACACAATATAGAAGCTACGGTTACTAAAATCTTAAATCTATGTTGCTGTTGGGCTTCTTTTATTTCATTGCCCCCCCACATTTGCTTTTTATGGAAAGATTCCTTGCTGTCACTCTCATCATCATCTTCTTCATTTTCATCTAAACTATCAAATTTTTCTGATTCAAAATTATCTAAAAAAGAATTGCTGTCCCCCAAGGTTTGTATTACCTCTTGGGTATTGGCAGTTTTATCTGCCACCATTTTTTTAACCTCTTGATTAATATCATCCAGCCTTCTTGTCTCCTCCAAAGAATCATTATCTGAATCGTAATGATATTTTGCCATGTTTATCACCCCAGTTTTTCCGCACCAGAATTGGGCATAGGTTCTTCCTTATTCTTCATTTTAAAGGCTTCTATCTAAAAGAGCAAGCATTAATTCTGTACCTACAAAAAAAGTCCTAACCCACCTTTTTCATAGAGGTTACGACATTTTTTTCATTACAAATTTCAACCTATTCCATATTGCCCAAGCCTTTTAAAAGTAGCTCCATTTCAGCATAACTCATCACTTGGTTCACTTTTCCTCTTAACTCAGATGCTCCCCGAAGTCCTTTTAAATACCACGAAATATGCTTACGCATTTCTCTTACACCAATATATTCTCCCTTATACTCAATGAGCATCCGAGCATGACGAAGGGCTTTTTCTACCTTTTCCTGTGCAGATGGCTCAGGCAGTAGTTCGCCCGTGTTTAAGTAATGCAGTATTCTTTGAAATATCCATGGGTTTCCTTGTGCGCCACGCCCCACCATAATGGCATCGCACCCTGTGTAGTCAAGCATCCTTTTGGCATCTTCAGGGCTAAAGATATCCCCATTGCCAATCACAGGGATAGAAACGGCATTTTTCACTTCTCTAATAATATCCCAGTCAGCCTTACCGCTGTAATACTGCTCTCTGGTTCGTCCATGCACAGCCACTGCAGCGGCTCCGTTGGCCTCCGCCTCTTTTGCCACCTCTACCGCATTCAAGTGGTCATTGTCAAAGCCCTTTCGAATTTTTATAGTAACAGGCTTTTTCTGAGATGAAGTCATGGCTTTTACAATTTCCCCCACTCTCTTGGGGTCTTTGGTTAAGGCACTGCCTTCTCCATTTTTTACAATTTTTGGTGCAGGGCAGCCCATGTTTACATCCAGTATATCAATGGGGTACGGCTCAATCTTTTTTGCCATAGCCCCCAGTATTTCAGGGTCGGAGCCAAATAACTGCACTGCCGCAGGCCGTTCCGATTCCTCCACTTCCAATAGCTTTGTTGTATTTTCATTTCCATACAAAATACCCTTGGCACTCACCATTTCCGTATACACCATACCGCAACCCATTTCTTTGCATAGGATACGAAAAGGCAGGTCTGTTACCCCTGCCATTGGTGCCAAAAATACATTATTTTCTAATTCTAGTGTACCGATTTTCATAGCATCACCTTAACAATTCTTTTCATACAAAATTTTAAGCCCTTTTAATGTCAAAACAGGGTCAAGTACATCAAATATGGTGTGGTCAGGGTCAATCACCCTTGCCAAACCTCCTGTTGCAATCACCTTCATATTCGGCATATTCAACTGACGTTTCAATTCTTCTATAATATAAACCGTTTGCCCGATATGTCCATACACGATACCCGCCTGCAAACTGCCCACGGTATTTTTTACAATAATGGACTTAGGTTTTTTAATTTCTATCTTGGGTAATTGTGCTGCTCTTTGGTAAAGTGCTTCCGCACAAATAGAGATGCCTGGTGCAATCAGCCCTGTCACAAATTCAGAATTTTCATTTAATACATCAAAGGTATCCGCAGTGCCATAATCAATCACCACAGCAGGCCCTCCATACAGCTCATTTACCGCTACCAAATTGACAATACGGTCCGACCCTACTTCTTTGGGGTTATCCCGCTTAATGACAATGCCTGTTTTCATGCCTGCGCCTACAATCATAGGCTCAATTCCAAAATATTTCCGTATGCCGTGGGTAAGAGAATACATAATATCAGGCACAACCGTTGAAATAATTACTGCATCGACACTAGAAGCCTGAACTTCTGAAGCATCAAATAAGGAATGGATAAAAATTCCCGTTTCATCGGCGGTACGCTTGCTGCCTGTTGCCATACGCCAGCATTTTATCAGCTTATCGCCATTATAAACACCCAACACAAAGTTGGTATTGCCCACATCTATTACTAGAAGCATTGAGTCCACTCCTTATTTCTCGACTTGTTTTTTTCATAAAGAATCCTTAGCCCTTTTAGTGCTAAAACAGGGTCTACCACATCAAATATTTCTTCTTTTTCATCAATGATGCGAGCTAAGCCACCTGTAGCAATTACTTTTAAATTGGGTTCATTCAATTTCTTTTTCAGCTCTTTGATAATATATTTGGTTTCTCCGATATGCCCAAGTACAATGCCCGCCTGCAAACTGCTAACCGTATTGTTTGTGATGATACTATCAGGACATTTTATTTCAATCTTAGGAAGCTGTGC